>JAZRRU010000073.1:0-5411 GCA_045651025.1 Eubacteriales bacterium | reverse complement strand
AAAGTAGTTCTTGTGGTTGATGGAAAGACTTTCAACTGCGTTCTGGTCCCAGCAGGGGTTCTTAAGATCGACGTACTGCATGTCGTTGAGAAGGTAGAATGAGTTCTCAAGCGCAAGCATTGCTGCGTCGGGAATATAAGGCATAACGATATCATAGTCGGGCAAGCTTGAGAGAGTTGCACTTCTGATACGCTGAATCATGGTCTGAGTCCTGTCGGTACGGGTTTCGGTAATCTTAACGTTGAAACGGCCTTCGACCATTTCGTTACGCTGCTTGATCGCCGTGTTGACAGTATCCGAAGAGCTCTCGTGCTCGAGAATTTCTACGGATTTGTAAATTTCTCTCCAGTCGCCGGGAACAAGGAAGTTGACTTCTTTTCCGTCATAATCCTTCTGAGGCAATTTCGAGAAAAGTTCGTTGCTACCATCGGTAGACGTGGAAGGCGCTTTCGAGGTGTCTTCGTCGTTGTTACAAGCGGCAACGCTCAAAACAACCATACAAAGAACAAGAAGCATCGCCATAATACGTGTGAATCTTTTCATTGTGATCCTCCTGAATATTTTTAAGCGAGAAATTGCAGTTCTCATTTTAATTCTTGATTATTATAACAAGTTTTTGTCATTTAGTCAAGTTTATTTATACATATTTTGGTATATATATTTTGACATTTGAGAGATACTGTGATATAATCAATTAATAAATTTTGGAGTAAAGAGTTAATGTTTGAAAAATCAATCCCCGATCTTTCGCTTGAATTTGTACTGAAGCTTTTTGGTACGTTGGACGGTAATATCGAAAATCTCGAAAACGCGTTTTCTGTTTCCGTTCTTTCACGTGATGGTGTAATCAAAATAAGCGGCGAAAACATGGATGATGTTAATATGGCAGCATCTTGCATTGAACAGCTCGAGCGTGTGAGTAAAACAGCCGAAAGTATTGATGAAAACACAATCAATTACGTTATAACTATGGTTCGCGAGGACAAGCAGAATGAGCTCGGCGCGATTTATAACGATTGTATTTGTCTTACGAATAAAGGCAAACCCATAAAAGCAAAAACCGTCGGACAGCAGAAATACGTTGATTCGATCAACGAGAACACGATCGTTTTCGGCGTAGGTCCTGCGGGAACAGGAAAAACTTTCCTTGCTGTAGCTATGGCTGTAACGGCGCTTAAGAAAAAGCAGGTTTCGAAAATTGTTTTGACCCGTCCTGCGGTTGAAGCGGGCGAAAAACTCGGCTTTCTTCCCGGTGATCTTCAGAGTAAGATCGATCCTTATTTAAGACCGCTCTATGACGCACTCGGCGAGATGCTCGGAAACGAAAGCTTCAGGAATTGCGGAGAAAAGGGGATTATTGAGATAGTTCCGCTTGCATATATGCGCGGAAGAACGCTTGATGATGCATTCATTATTCTTGATGAAGCTCAAAATACGACACCCGAGCAAATGAAAATGTTCCTCACTCGTCTCGGAAACAACAGTAAGGCGATAATTACGGGCGATATTACTCAGATTGACCTACCAAATCTTCGCAAAAGCGGTCTCGTTGATGCGCTCGAGATTCTCGACGGTATCAAAGGTATTTCAATTTTCAAATTCACGCACAAAGACGTCGTAAGACATCCGCTTGTGCAAAAGATAATTATGGCTTATGAAAAACGCGACAGTGCGAGGCGCGAGAAAACGGACGAACACGATAAAAAGTCTTTCAGGAGGAAGCCGAGAGCATGATAAAAATATATTTTGAAGTTATGACGGAAGAAATTCCGAAGTTGTATGAGACGCTTATGAAACGTGTTATACGCACTGCGGTTTCCGAACAGTTCCCGAATCACAAATTCGAGGTGAACGTCACTATATGCGATGATGAGGAGATTCGCGTTATCAATCGTGAACACCGAAACATCGACCGTCCGACAGACGTGCTTTCGTTTCCTTTTTTTGACTTCGATACACCTGACACATTGACGTTGTTGGGGGATATAATAATTTCGCGCGATACGGCGTATCGTCAGGCGGAAGAATATGGGCACTCTCCGAAACGCGAGTTTTGCTTCCTTGCGGCGCATTCGGCGTTGCACCTTCTCGGATACGATCATGAGACCGATGAAGAACGCGAAGAGATGGAAGCAAAACAACGTGAAATTTTAGATAAACTTGGAATTAAGAGGTAATTATGACAAAAACAGCATTTATAATGATCGCAGGTAAACCGAACGTAGGAAAAAGCACCTTGCTTAACACCCTTTTGGGAGAAAAGGTTGCAATCGTTTCACGAAAACCCCAGACCACCCGCAACAGAATCACGGGCGTTTTGACGAAAGGTGAAAATCAGTATGTATTCACCGATACCCCAGGTCTTCATAAACCTAAAACTCTTTTGGGTGAATATATGATGCGCGCCGTCGGCAACGCGGCTGATTCCTCTGACATTATCGTTTTTGTTGTTGAAGCCGGTACCGAGCTTAATTCGAACGAAAAAGCAGCGCTCGACAAATATCAAGCGTCGGGAATGGACGTTATTCTCGTTATCAACAAAACCGACCGTGCTAATAAGATCAAGCTCGCAGAGCAGATCATGATGCTTTCCGAGCAATATTCATTCAAAGCGATCATTCCTGTTTCTGCTTTGACGGGGGACGGTGTAGAACTTATACTTAAAGAGCTCGACCCGCTTCTTACCGAAAGTATCCACTTTTTCCCCGATGACTACATCACCGACCAGCCCGAAAGAAAGATTTTTGCGGAAATTATCCGCGAGAAGGTTTTGCGCCTCTTGGATGATGAGATTCCCCACGGTGTAGCGGTTTCGATCGAAGATTTCTCCGAGAAAAAAGGACTTCTTTCGGTTCGTGCGGAGATATATTGTGAACGTGAATCCCACAAGCGTATCATAATCGGCAAAAACGGCTCTATGCTCAAGAAGATAGGCACTTATGCAAGAGAAGATGCCGAGTCGATTTTTGAAACGAAAGTATTCCTTGATCTTTGGGTAAAAGTAAAAGAAAATTGGAGAGACAGACCGTCGCTTTTGACCGATTTCGGCTTCAAGGAAGAGCTTGAATAATGCGCCATAAAATCAAGGGCATCGTTTTACGAGAGATTCCAAAAGGCGAAACAAGTAAGCTACTGACCGTTTTAACTTCAACGCATGGGCTGATCACGGTCAACGCAAAAGGTGTAAGAAAGCTTTCGTCTCCATATCTAAAATCGGCACAGCAATTTGCTTTTTCCGATATGCTTCTATACGAAAAAAACGGATTTTTCACACTTTCGGAAGCATCTTTGATAGCGGATTTTTATCCTATACGCGAGGATATAAAAAAGTATGCGCTTGCGTGCTATTTGGCGGACGTGGCTTCTGCTTTCTCTGTGCCGGGCGAGGATTCGGGTTTTATACTTCGCATTTTTCTCAATTCTCTATACGCTCTCGAGATCGAAAAGAATTCAAACAGAATCATAAAAGCGGCTTTTGAATTACGCATTTGTTCTGAATGCGGTTTTTATCCCGAAATCGGGATTTGTGAATGTTGCGGCGACGAATTGAAAGAAAAAAACGTCATTTTTAATGTTTTTGAAGGTGTTTCGTATTGCGAGAATTGCGCATCCGAACGCAATGATAATCTTATTCTTCCCGTTGCGGTTGCTAAGGCGATTTCGCATATTACCGACAGCGAACTTGCGCATTTTATATCGTTCAGAATTTCACAGTCGGATGAGGAAATCCTCTCACGCTGTGCCGAGAGGTTCGTCCTTTCACGCGCGGAGCGAGGATTTAAGACTCTTTCGTTTTATAAGCATTGTGAAGAGCTTCAGTGATTTTGAACTTATGAGGAATATCTATGAAAGGTTTTTCGAAATCAAAAAAAATACTTGAATATGATAAGATAATTTCGCGCGTTGCATCGATGGCAAAAACCGCCCCTGCAAAGCTCAAAATTATCGATACCGTACCGAACACGGATCCTGTTTCGGTTGAGCGTCTCTTGAATGAAACGGAAGAAGCTCTCGAATTGCTTATATTAAAAGGGTTTCCGTCTTTTTCTGCCCCTATGGGAGTTATTGATTCTATTGATAGGGCTGAAAAAGGAGCAACGCTGACTTTGGGAGAGCTCTTGGGGATTGGTTCGCTTCTCCGTTCTGTAATCAACGTCAAGAAATATCCCGAGGGACGGCAGGTTTCTTCACTCGAACCGTATTTTACGGTTCTTACGGGATCGCGTTCACTCGCCGAAGAAATCACGATGAAGATCGTCAGCGAGGATACGGTTGCAGACGATGCATCTCCCGAGCTTTATCGCATCAGACGCGAAATAAGACGGGCTGAAGAGAGTATACGTGAGATTTTGTCTAGCATAACTCTCGGTGAAAACGCGAAATTTCTTCGTGATGCAGTTGTTACGATACGCTCGGGACGATACGTAATACCCGTTCGTGCGGAACATAAAAATGAAATCAAAGGACTTGTCCATGATTCGTCGGCGTCGGGACAGACGCTGTTCATAGAGCCGATGGCGGTGCTTGAAGCCAACAATAAGCTCCGCGAATTAAAGGGCAGAGAGACCGAAGAAATCGAAAAGATACTTTTTGCGTTGTCGCAGAAAGTTGCGTCGATATCGACAACCTTGCGCGTAGACCATCAAGCGATTATTGATCTTGACGGGATTTTTGCGCGAGCATCCTATTCGTCAGATGTAAAAGGTATGCGTCCGAAGACAAATTCGAAGTCGATAAAGCTCGTCAGAGCAAGACATCCATTGCTTCCGCGAGATAAGGTCGTGCCTATTTCGGTTGAGTTCGGCGATAAAGAAAACGCTCTCATAATCACGGGACCGAATACGGGCGGTAAGACCGTAACGTTAAAAACTTTGGGCTTGTTTTCTCTTATGGCGCAAAGCGGTTTGTATATTCCTTGTGATGATGGAAGCGCGCTTCCGATTTTCAACGGTGTGCTTGCCGATATCGGCGACGAGCAGAGTATCGAGCAGTCGTTGTCGACGTTTTCATCTCACATGGTGAACGTCGTTTCGATTTTGAATGAATGCTCAGCGGGCTCGCTCGTTCTTTTCGACGAGCTTGGCGCAGGTACCGATCCGACCGAGGGCGCATCGCTCGCAATTTCTATTCTCGAAAAGGTGCGCAATTCTGGCGCAATCGTTGCTGCGACCACTCACTATTCCGAGATAAAGTTATATGCACTCGATACCGAAGGCGTTCTTAATGCTTCCTGTGAATTTGACCTTGCGACTTTGAAACCAACCTATCGCCTCATAACCGGTATCCCCGGAAGAAGTAACGCTTTCGAAATTTCTCGTCGGCTGGGGATGGATGAGTCGGTTATCGAACGCGCTAAAGAGCTTCTTGCGGATGATAATATTCGTTTCGAGGACGTTATCGTACGCCTTGAG
>JAZRRU010000072.1:0-19053 GCA_045651025.1 Eubacteriales bacterium | reverse complement strand
GAGCTTACGGCAGTTTTTTATCTTAAATTTTACTCTGCAGCGTCGAGCTTGAACTCGATCGTTTTGTATTCACCCGAGGTGAAGGTGCGGTTGAACTGGAATGCGGTTATCTGGACCGTTTCGCCCGCTTTGTATTTCGCGAGAGCGTTCGTGAGGTCGTCAGAAGTCTCGATCTTCCTTCCGTTGAAGTCAACGATGGTATTATAAGCGCCGAGACCTGCTTTGTACGCCGAGGACGAAACAGTCACTTCGGCAACGAAAACGCCTTTTTCGGGGTAATCCCAGGAGGGTCTGATTCCGAGCGCATAAATTCCCGTCTGAACGTCGGTTACGGAAATTCCGATACGGGGTGTTGCCGTTGCGATACCGCTCTCGCCGATATCCTCACCTGCGATGAGTTTTTTAAATATCTCGGTCGCATCGGTGATCGGGATCGCAAATCCGATACCCTCGAACTGTTCATCAACGAGCTTGAGAGACGTGATGCCGATTACGTTACCGGCCATATCGATAAGAGGTCCTCCGCTGTTACCGGGGTTGATGGAACAGTCGGTCTGGATAAGTGTCATAGTCTTTATGACCTTACCCGCATCGTTCGTGATATCAATATTACGCTTGATACCGCTGATGATACCTCTCGTCATAGTGCCCGCAAGCGTTTTGTCATAAGGTGTGCCGATGGCAACGACATTTTCGCCGACGGAGATCGCGTTCGAATCGCCGAGCTCGACCTGAACGAGCCCCTCGGCTTCGATCTTCAAAACCGCGAGGTCGGTAACCGAGTCGCTTCCGATGAGCTTCGCCTCATATTCTTTTCCGTCATAGAAGATGACAGAGATCTTCGACGCTTTGTCGATAACGTGGTGGTTAGTTGCGATATATCCCGATTCGGCATCGATAACGAAGCCGCTGCCGATCGAATAGCCCTTGTTTGCATAAGTCACGCTAACCGTACAACAAGAGGGCGAGCAGTTCTCATATATCTGCGTAAGCGCAGTCGAGAGGTCGGTCTCGGAATCGCCTGAGGGAGTGAACTCGGGAACTTTGTTGCCGTTTCCACCCTCGCCGTCGGGCTTCTTCGGCGGTTTATCGCCGTCGGGTTTATCGCCGTCGGGTTTATCTCCGCCGGGTTTTTGAGGCCCGTCAGTCATAGAAACGTTTTCGTAGCTCGAGATTTCGGAGGGTTCCTGATTAAGGTTCAAAAAAATCATGATGCCCGAAATCGTTACCGTCGCGATGATAAGCGCAACAACCGTAACGATAGCGATCTTAAAGCCGGTTTTTTTGTTATTATTGTTATGTTCCGAACCCTTCCAGTTATAAGAATAGTCGGGCTTTTCACCTTTCGGAGGCGGAGTTTGGGTTTCGTAATCGAAATCGTTGTTCTCGGACATTTTCAATTCTCCTTTTTTATTACCATAAATTATATACAGACATCTTAAATCATTCTTTATTCAAGCGGCGGGGAGCTGTCTCCGAGGTTGAGGCAGGGAGCGTGAACGCAAATTCGGTAAACTCGCCCTGAACGGAGTTCACTGTGAGCTCTTCGCCGTGATTTAAGATAATCGTTTTTGCGATATAAAGCCCCAAGCCGGTGCCACTCTTGTCAAGACCGCGGGAACGGTCGGTTTTGTAAAATCGGTCGAACACGTTCGGGAGTTCTTCTTTCGGGATGCCTTCCCCGCTATTTCTTATCGCAAAGAGAGCTTTTTTCTTTTTCTTGCCGTCGGAAACGCAGGAGACGTTTATTGATATTCTACCCGAATCGGGCGTGAATTTTACGGCGTTATCCATAAGGTTGAAGATAACTCGATGGATCGAGTCGTGGTCGGCGGTTACGAAAACGTCCTCGTCGCCCGTGTTGAACTCGATGTCGATATTTTTGTCGCTTATCTTCGATTCCAGCGAAATGAGAACTGTGCGTGCCGTTTCGGAAAGGTTGAAATCCGCAGGATTAAGTTCGGTTCCGCTTTCGAGACGCGATACCTCGAGAAGAGTATTAACGAGGCGCGAGAGGCGTCGGACTTCCTGAGAAATTATGTTAAGATAATACTCATGATTTTCCTCGGGGATCGTACCGTCGAGGATTCCGTCAACAAATCCCGCAATCGTCGTCATCGGGGTTCGAAGGTCATGGGAAACGTTGCCGAGGAATGAATTTCGGACTTCCTCGATATGGTTCAGTGATTCCGCCATATCATTTATCGCAACGGCAAGCTCGGCGACCTCGTCCTGACCGACGACTTCGATCTTCTTGTCGAATCTTCCTTTTGCATAGCTTTTCGTTACGCTGACCATCTCGCTCAACGGTCTCGTCGTTCGGAGAGATATTATATAGAAGACGATCATCGCCGCGAGGAACACCCAGAGAGCAACGGTTATCGCAACGATAATAATTTCTCTCGTGAAAATAACCTTGTTGTAATTACGCATACTTACCAGCACGGCAAATTCGCGCCCGTCAACGCGGGAAACGGCATAGCTGTTGAAGCGGTTCGCCTCAAAAAATCCGTCGACGTTACTTATCGCATAGCTATCCTCGGTCGAAAAAATCGTATTTCTTGCAGACTGGCTCAACGCGTAAAAATCATCTCTGTACTCAATATCGGTAGTTCCGACGAGAACGCCCATGTTATCAAACACGTATATCTGCGAGTCGGAGTTGATCGCGGTATAGCCGAGATACCGCAAAACATCGTTCTTATTTCCAAACGCGCGGTATATGCTGTCATACCCGTGAGTTTTCAGATGATTTTCAACTACGATCGCAGAGCTCTCCGCAGAGGTACGCATCGTATATCTCTGCACGCCGTAGCTATCGACCGCGATACGCGAGGAGACCGCAAGAAGTATCGCAGAAATACAACAAACGAGGATAACGGTAAACGCCGTGAGGTATTTGCTGAAAATACTTTTGAACATAATTGTTTCCTTAATTTTAAATTCAAGGTTTATTTTATCATATCAAATTTCATAATACAATACTTGAAGAAACAAAAAACATTTCTTGAATTTTTTGGAAATGGACAAAAAAATCTCAAGAACGACGTTCTTGAGATTTTTGATGACCTACATTATTTAATAAGTATAATAAGTAAAAAATCCTCCGAACAAGTTCAGAGGATTTTTTGGTGACCCGTAGGAGAATCGAACTCCTGTTACCGCCGTGAAAGGGCGGTGTCTTAACCGCTTGACCAACGGGCCGTTTATGGTAGCGGAAGTTGGACTTGAACCCACGACCTATCGGGTATGAACCGATTGCTCTAGCCAACTGAGCTATTCCGCCATGTAGTTGCCTTTTCCGCAACAGCTCGGCTAGTATAACACATGGAGTTTTGTTTGTCAATAGGTTTTTTGATATTTTTTTATATTTTTCGAAAAAATTTTTCGGCAGGTTATTGACACACAAAACAAGCCGTGATATTATAAAATCACAATCTTATCAAGAGTGGCGGAGGGAGCTGCCCTGTGAACCCACGACAACCTGCACGCGCAAGGTGTCAATTCAGCGATTTATTTATCGAAAGATGAGATGTACAAAATGTGCCGAACTGCGCCCTTTGATACATCTGTCAAAGGACGTTTTTATTTTTGAGGTTTTTGAAAAGGAGTAATGTTATGAGAAAATTCTTCACCAGCGAATCGGTTACCGAAGGACATCCCGACAAGATCTGCGATCAGATCTCGGATGCTGTCCTCGACTCTATACTTTCCGTTGATCCCATGGCCCGCGTTGCTTGCGAGACCGCTTGCACGACCGGTCTTATCCTCGTTATGGGCGAGATCACCACGACCGCAAAGCCCGACTTCCAGACCATCGCACGCGAAACGGTTCGTAACATCGGTTACGATCACAGCGAAAAAGGTTTTGATTGCAACACCTGCGGTGTTATTACCGCTGTTCACGGTCAGTCGCCCGACATCGCGATGGGCGTTGACAAGGCGCTCGAAGCGAGAGTCGGCGAAATGAAGGACGACAAAGACACAGGCGCGGGTGACCAGGGTATGGTTTTCGGTTTTGCATGTAACGAGACTCCCGAGCTTATGCCGATGCCCATATCTCTGGCACAGCACATGTCCAAGCGCCTCACCGAGGTACGCAAGAACGGTACACTCCCCTATCTCCGTCCCGACGGAAAAACTCAGGTCACCGTCGAATACGAGGATAACAAGCCCGTTCGCGTTGATGCTATCGTCGTATCTTCCCAGCACGCGGAAGACGTAACGCTCGAGCAAATCAGAGAAGACATCATCCGCGAGGTTATTACCCCCTCCGTCCCGAAGGAATATATGGACGACAACACCAAAATCTACGTCAACCCGACGGGAAGATTCGTCGTCGGCGGCCCTCACGGCGACAGCGGTCTTACGGGCCGTAAAATAATCGTCGATACATACGGCGGATACGCTTCCCACGGCGGCGGTGCATTCTCCGGCAAAGACCCGACGAAGGTTGACCGTTCGGCGGCATATATGGCGCGTTACGTTGCGAAGAACATCGTTGCTTCGGGCGCGGCGGAAAGATGTGAAGTTCAGATCGCTTACGCCATCGGCGTCGCAAAGCCCCTCTCGGTTCTCGTTAACACCAACGGCACGGGCAAGGTCAGCGACGAGCGTCTTGCAGAGATCGTAGGCGAAGTTTTTGACCTCCGTCCCGCGGCAATCATCGAAGCTCTCGATCTCAGAAAGCCGATCTACAAGAACCTTGCGGCTTACGGTCATTTCGGACGCGAAGAGCTCGGCGTAAGATGGGAAATCACCGACAGAGCCGACGAAATCAAAGCAAGAATATAAAATACAAAAAGGAACTTCAAGCATGAAGTTCCTTTTCTTTTTATTTTTTATATTCGGGCAGTCGGAATTCGCGTATCATAAGCACCGCAGCGAGAATAAACGACAAAAGGTCGGTTATCGGCGCGGCATAAAGGATTCCGTTGAGCTCGAAAAAGAGAGGCAATATTAATATGAGAGGAATTACCAGAATAAACTGACGAGTCATCGAAATAACGACGCCTTTTATCGGCTTTCCGATCGCGGAGAAATAGTTCGAAAAAACGAGCAACATACTGTTGAGCGTTATGAACATAAGGAAGGTACGCATCGTGAAGACCGCAAAATCCATATAAAGCTTATCACCCGAGCCAAAAACGGAGAGTATGTACTCAGGGAAAACCTGAAACATAAAAGTTCCGAACGCGGCGCAGGCAACGCATATCATGGAAGCGATTCTGCAAACCGCTTTCGAGCGATCATACTTCCCTGCTCCGTAGTTATAGCCGATGATCGGCTGAGTTCCCTGAGCGACGCCGATGAATATCGAAAGGAAGATCGAGTTCACCTTCATAACGACACCGAAAGCGGCGATCGGAATATCCTCGCCGTAGATCGAAAGCTCGCCGTAATGACGAAGCGAGTTATTCATCGTTATCTGTACCGCGCAGATCGCTATCTGGTTCAAGCTGTTGCTCATACCGAGAGAGGCGATCTTCAAGGATTTTTTCAGGTTAAACGACAATTCTCTGAGATTGAGGTCGACACTTTTGAATCTCAAAAGGTATGCCGCGGCAATGAAAAACGAGAGAACCTGAGAAATGACGGTTGCGATCGCCGCACCCCTCATCCCCATATTCAAGCCCCAATCACAAACGAACAAAGCGTCGAGGACGGTATTCGTCACCGCACCGATGACCATACAGGTCATCGAAAAGCTCGGGCTTCCGTCAGCGCGGATGAAGTTACTGATCACGTTCGAGAGAATAAGGAACGGGATACCGTAAACGATAACGTTCACATAATCGAGAGCAAAAGGAAGCGAGCCCTCGGTCGCACCGAAAATTTTCAAAAGAGGTTCGGCAAAAACACCCGCGATAAGCGCATAAGCCGTACCGAGAATAAGCGCAGACCAGACAGCGTTCCCAACGCAATCGCGTGCTTCGTTCTTATCGCCTTTTCCAAGCTCGATCGAAAAGCGCGATGCACCGCCGATACCGACGAGAAGCGCGATCGCCATACATATCGTCGTCAAGGGGAACGCGATGTTCGACGCGGCGTTACCGATCGGACCGACGTACTGACCGATGAATATCTGGTCGACGACGTTATAAAGCGAGCTCACGAGCATCGCGACGACGCTCGGAACGGCAAATTTCCTCAAAAGCTTTGGTATTTTTTCGTATCCGAGAGGATTCTCGGTATCATTTTTAATATTCATTAATTTATCTCCGCGTATGTTTTACAAGTTTTTACATTATATCACACCGTTTTCGAAAAATAAAGTTTTTTCGGGACACAATACAACAAAATTTTACATCTTCGGGTATTGCGTTTTTGGGCAAAACGCAGTATAATGAACTTGAATATCGAATAAGGAGTAACGTATGATAACAAAATACAGGAAATATATCATTATTGCGATATCTTTGTTGATCGCTTTCGGAATCGGAGCATTCATCTACAACGCTCATCTCTATCATGACGATCCGCTTGAATTTGAGGAGATTGAGGCAACCAACCTCGAGCTCGACTCAAAAGGATTTTTCACAGGAAAATTCAACTGCAAGATCAACGGCAAGGATATTTCAAGATACACCTATGAAATCAAGAACAAGAATCTTTACATCTCCCTGTTTGCAACCTCAAGCGGCGAAGAAGCGCTTGTGGCCGACGCGAACGGCAACGTAAAGCTCAGGTTTTTCGCAGGTAAGGATATCAAAAAGGTCTATTACAGAACCGACGTTAAGGACTCGGCTCTGAGCGTTACAAAAGAAAACTAAAATTCACGGAGATTCAAAAATGAAAAGATTTTTACTCATCATACTTTCATTACTGACGGTCGTTTCCCTTTGCGCCTGCGGAGGAGATCAGACGGAAGTCGTTGACGGAATGAAGCTCGCAGGCAAGGATGCAGGCAACAACGCAGTTGACTACAGCTTTACTTATCCCGAAAGCTGGGAGCTCATCAGAAACGACGGAGTTATCGAGATTCAGCTTGACTGCAACGAAAGCGATGCTATCGCCGAATATGCAACGCTCACCGTGCTCGTGTTCACTCTCTCCGACAGTAACATGACCGCAAAAGAATACTGGGAAGATCACAAGACCGAGACCGAAAAGGTATTCTCCGAGTTCAATGTACTCGAAACCGAGGAATACAACTCGCAGGAAAAATATCTCGACGATGCGCCTGCATACAGAGTTAAATATTCCTCGAAGATGAACGACCGCACCTACGTTTCCGACCAGATAATCTGTTGCCGTTACGGCGCGGTATATCTTATCACGCTCGTCACTCCCGACGAATATTATGACAAGGCAAAAGATGTCGTAAACGCCGTCAAGGACAACTTTAAATTCGCCTAAAAATATTTTTTGAAAAAATTGAAATTTCCTATTGACATTTACTTTCAGATGTGATATTATCATATGCGTTGCCGAGAGCGCAACGCATAATACGGGGGTTTAGCTCAGCTGGGAGAGCATCTGCCTTACAAGCAGGAGGTCACAGGTTCGAGCCCTGTAGTCCCCACCAGAAAAGAAACACCTTTTGTCTACCGGACAAAAGGTGTTTCTTTTCGACGAAATAAATCGCTTGCGGGATTTGCGAAATACGCTTCGCGTGTGAAATATGGCTTCGCCATGTGAAATGCCTGCGGGCGTGGGTGGATTTATTTTATTTCACATTCGGTGGAACTCCGAATATTTCACAATGACCGCAGGTCATTATTTCACATCCGAAGGATATTTCACTTTAACGTTTCTAACGATTATGATATAATTTAAGCAAGAAAGGCGGTGTTAACATGGCTGAATCAAAACTTCGGGAACTTTCAACAGACTTTGCAGTTAAAATTATCAAACTCTGCGAAACTATTAAAGGACATTACTCCCTTGTAAATCAGCTGAAGCGTTCTGCAACCTCAATTGGTGCTAACATTCACGAAACAAATTATGCTCACGGCAAACCGGATTTTATTGCCAAACTACAAATTGCCTTGAAGGAATGTTATGAAACGGAATATTGGCTGGAACTGTTTGTAAAATCCGATATTCTGAATAGAGAAACCGGTGTTGATCTTTACAATCAATGTGGCACGATTCGTCGCATTTTGATTGCCTCCATTAACACCGCAAAGGAAAATGTGAAATGAAAAAGGTTTTATTGATAGTTTCATGTGCTTTAGGGAGCGCAATGATCGGATTCTCCGCTGATCATATGGATACCGCTTTTGGTTTCATCGTCTCCGCATTAGGCATAGCGTTGCTTGTCTGTTCAATCGTTTCAATCTCCAAGGAAAACGAAAAATAAAAGGATAATCAAAAAAGCCAAGTCGGTCGACTTGGCTTTTCTTTTTATTCAATTAACCATCACGGTGTAAGGTTGCCCCAATACTCGTTATAATCTATCTCGGTTTCGACCTGGAGCGTGCCGGGAGTGAAATCCTTGGGTGCGTTGAGATAAATATCATCGGGGATTTTATTTGAATACTCGGTCATTCGCATAACCATAATCAATTTTCCGCCGTCGATGATCTCGATCGCTTTTAATTTATTACCATCGAAGTAATATCTGTTTTCACCCGAGAACGAGCCGTCGGAATAAGAAGAAGTCGAGAAGACCTCACAGTAATACTTCTTACCCTCGAATTCCTCGTTTGAGACCTTTTTTGCGTTCTGGAACATCGATGCAGTATAGTCAGCGAAAAGGAACGACTGGCCTTTTCCGTTTATGATCGTATCGTATTCTTTCGACTTAAGATCAAGTGCGTGAACGGCGTTGCCGTCAACGATGTTGTAGGTATCGTTTGCGGTTCCGTCACGGTCCTCGATCGTGGTGACCGTTTTTCCGTTCGTCGCTTGAGTGAAAACGTAGGTTTCGCCGTTATTCGTGAAGGTCATCTTGAAGTAGAAAGAGTCCTTCGAAATTCCGCCATAGAAAGCCGCAGTTCTCGTATTATAATGAGAGGTATCACCCTCATCGCAGGAAGCGAGGGGCAGAACTATCATAACAAGCGACAGCAAGATCGCAAGTATTCTTTTCATAATTACAGTTCCTTTCAATTTTAACTCTTTTTATCAAACTTCGTTTTGCAACGGGGGCAGGAGATCGTTATCATCCCTCTCCCTCTCGGTACACGGAGACGGGATTTGCAGTTCGGGCATTTGAAATACTTATGTTCCCTGTCCTTCAATCTGGCGAAGAAAGAAGTTACACCGCTGAAGTTATTGAATCTTTTCTTGAATTTTGTCCAGAAGCGAAGGAATGCCATATTCTCCTCGCGTCTTTTCGAGATATTTCGCGAGAACGCACGCATCACCCACAAGCCGAGGAGCATGAACTGCACCAAGGTCAAAACCAAGTCAACGAGTCCGCCGACAAACATCGCAAACACGCCGACCGCAAGAGAGGCAAGCATTATCGCCATATTCAGATGGTCGTTACCGTAACGGCCGTACATAAAGTTACGAAACACTTTTACACTTCCTATATTACAAAACGAAAATTAATGGTTCTTTTCAAAATTCCAAGCCGACGCACACATCTCGTCCAAGGTTATACATGCCTTCCAGCCGAGCTCGAACTCTGCTTTTGACGCATCTGCATAGCACTCGGCGATATCGCCCGGGCGTCTCGGTGCGATCTGATAAGGAATCTTTACGCCGTTAACGCGCTCGAAAGCGTTGATGATATCAAGAACGCTGCAGCCGTTGCCCGTGCCGAGGTTATAGATATGAACACCTTTTTCGGAAAGTGCCTTCAACGCGCTATAGTGCCCTGCCGCAAGGTCGATAACGTGAATATAATCGCGCACACCCGTTCCGTCGGGCGTATCGTAATCGTCGCCGAAAACGTTGAGGTGAGGAAGAATACCTTTTGCAACACGGGTAACGTAGGGCATAAGGTTGTTCGGGATGCCGTTCGGGTTATCGCCGATGAGACCGCTTTTATGCGCTCCGATCGGGTTGAAATAGCGGAGAAGAACGACGGAAAAGCGTTCGTCCGAAACGCAAAGATCTTTTAATATCTGCTCGATATAGAGCTTCGTCGTTCCGTAAGGGTTCGTCGTAGAAAGCGAAAAATCCTCTTTTATCGGAACTGTCTTCGGCTTTCCATAGACAGTCGCGCTCGAGGAAAAGACGAGCTTGAAGCAACCGTGGTCACGCATCTCGTTCAAAAGATTGAGCGTACCGACGATATTATTCTCATAATACTCGATCGGTTTTGCAACAGATTCTCCAACGGCCTTGAATCCCGCGAAATGAATAACGCATTCTATTTCATTTTCGTCAAATACCTTTTTCACCGCTTCCCTGTCAAGAAGATCGGCGAGATAAAACTTCGGACGGATACCCGTTATCTTTTCAATAAAGTCAACAACCTCTGCTTTTGAGTTCGAAAGGTTGTCAAGGATAACGACCTCCTGACCTTTTTCGATAAATTCAACGCAGGTGTGCGAGCCGATATATCCGGTACCTCCGGTTACAAGTACAGCCATTGAAGATCCCTCCTACAATAATTATATACAGTATAAAGGCAATCTACCGTTTTGTCAAGCATTACAATGCATACGAATTATGAACATTTTTATTGACAAGGAGTGTTTTATATTATAAAATTAAATATGTATGTGAATTAAAATTACTCCGCCTCAATATAATCACTTTTGAGGTGGTAAAATGAAAAAGCGCCGAATAATTGCCGTAACCCTTATTACGATATTAACGCTTTCGTTCTTATTCGCGGAGATTTTTCCGTCGGCGAAGGGGAACGAAGAAAACGTTTTTAATGAGTTTTCCTATGCTTCGGGTTACTTCCCTATTGATCTTCACGGGAATATACCCGAAAACGGAGCAAAAAGCGCGATAGTCATCGATTTAGAGAGCGGAAACATCGTTTTCTCGAAAAACGCCGATGAAAAGCTCGGTATGGCAAGCACGACGAAGATCATGACGGCTCTCGTTGCAATCGAAAACTCGTTTCCCGACGACGAATTCCCGATTCCGAAGGACGCGGTGGGCATCGAGGGGAGCTCGGTATATCTCAAAGAGGGCGAAGTTCTTTCCATACGCGAGTTGCTTTACTGCTTGCTTCTCGAGAGCGGAAACGATGCGGCGACGGCGATCGCTATCCTTTGCGGCGGAAGCGTTGATGAGTTTTGCAAGATGATGAACGAGCGCGCGGAAGAGCTCTCTCTTCAGAACACTCATTTTTCGAATCCGCACGGGTTGAGTGACGAGAACCACTTTACGACTGCGCGAGAGCTCGCGATAATAACGGCGGAAGCAATGAAATATCCTCTTTTTTGCGAGATTGTTCTCACAAAGACACACAAGGTTCGCTACGACGGGGTTGAAAACGGCAGAACGCTTGTCAACCACAACAAGCTACTCAAGACCTACGAGGGCGCGACGGGCGGAAAAACGGGTTACACAAAGAAAGACGGTAAATGTCTCGTAAGCAGTGCAAAGCGCGACGGACTGCATCTCATCGCAGTTACTCTCGGCGATCCCTCTCCGACGGTTACGCACACGCAGCTGCTCGACTCGGCTTTTTCGGATTTTGAATCTGTGGAAATCGTTGATGAAAATCCCATTGAGCTTGAGCTTCCCGTTGAGAACGGCGAGGACGCTTTTTTGACCGTTAGAAGCGACAAACGCGCGAGCGTATGTCTACCAAAAGGGTCGAAAATCGAGGTTGAGCTTATGCTACCCGACGTATTGAGTGCGCCCATAAAGAATGGTGACGTTATCGGCAAGGCGGTTTGCAGATACGGCGAAGATAAGGTTTACATAATCAATTTCGAATCAATTGAAAACATAAAGGAAAAGAAGAAAAGCTTCTTTCAAAAATATTTCGGAAGGCAATAATCGGATATGGAAAGCATAAAACTTCAAAAATACGTTTCGGACTGCGGTCTTATGTCAAGACGCGCTGCAGAAAGAGAGATCGAGGCAGGTAACTTCACCGTTAACGGCGAGACCGCAACGCTCGGAATGAGAATCGACCCGAACAACGACGCAGTTCTCTACAAGGGAAAGAGCGTTGTTGCAAGCGGAGAACGAAAGGTTTACATAATCCTCAACAAGCCGAAGGGTGTCGTTACGACCATGAGCGACGAAAAGGGCAGAAAAACCGTCTCTGACATAGTTGACGTCGGGACGAGAGTTTACCCCGTCGGACGGCTCGACCTCAACAGCGAAGGTCTTCTTCTCATGACGAACGACGGCGAGCTTACGAACGCGATAACTCACCCCTCGGGCAACATCAAGAAGATATATTCCGTAACAACGAAGGGCAAGATCGAAAACGAGGAGCTCGACCGACTTCGCGCAGTGCGCGAGCTCGACGGCGAAAGAATCGCACCCGTCGGAGTTGAGCTCGTTTCACGCAACGAGACCTACAGCGTCGTGCGCTTTACCCTCTCGGAGGGCAAAAACCGCGAGATAAGACGTATTTGCGAGCAGGTGGGCGTCGTCATCACGAAGCTGAAAAGAATCTCGCTCGGTCCGATCCAGCTCGGCAACCTCAAGACCGGCGAATACAGAGAGCTCACGGGCTCGGAGTTGAAATCGCTCAGGAGCGCGGTATCGAACGGAAAACAAAAGAAAGGCAGATAAAAAATGAGCGCAGAAGTTAAAAACGAATTCACCTTTGAGCAGGCACTTGCACGTCTCGAACAGATAGTCAGATCTCTCGAGGGCGGTAACGTACCTCTCGAGGACCTCATAAAGCTTTTTGACGAGGGAACGAATCTCGTCAAGCTCTGCACAGAGCGCCTCGACAAAGCCGAAGAAAAGGTCAAGCTTCTTCAGCTCAAGGACGGTATTCTTACCGAAGAGGAGTTCGGTGAGCAATGAGTTTTTTTGAACAGTTAAAGACGTCGGCAGACATCACCGAAAATCGCCTCTCGGTACTTTTGAACGGGAAATCGGGCGGTTCAGGCACACTTAACAAAGCAATTTCTTATTCCGCGCTCGACGGCGGAAAGCGGCTACGCGCATACATGGCGCTTGAATTTTGCAACATGATCTCGGGAAAATGCGAAGCGTCGCTTGACTACGCCTGTGCAATCGAGATGATACATGCGTTCTCGCTCATTCACGACGATCTTCCTGCCATGGACAACGACGACATGAGACGCGGAAAGCCCTCGAACCACAAGGCGTTTGGAGAAGCTACGGCGATACTCGCAGGAGATTCGCTCGCGCTTGATGCGTTTGCGGTTGCGGGTAAAAACGCGCTCTGCGATCGCTCGCAAAACGCCGAGGCGGTCGTTCTTCTTTCCGAGAAGTCGGGATCATACGGCATGTGTGCAGGTCAGCAGTTTGACATCGACGGAGAAGGCAAAAATCTTTCGCTTGATGAACTTTTAACTTTGGTTGACCTTAAAACGGGTGCACTTTTCTCGTGCGCGTGCGTTTTGGGTTGTATCGCGTCGAATGCTAACGACAAACAGAAAGAGGCGGCGGAGAGGTTCGGACTTCTCTGCGGACGCGCGTTCCAGATAACCGACGATCTTCTCGACATCAATTCCACCGCGGAAGAGCTCGGAAAAACCGTCGGCAAGGACGAAATTCAGAAAAAAAGCACGTTTCCTTCCCTTCTCGGCGCCGACGGCGCGTTCGAATTCGCAAAAAATTGCATCAATGAAGCAAAGGAACTTCTCAACGAATTTGATGAATCGGAATACAGGAAAAACCTTACCGAATTTTGTGAATATATATTAATTCGTAAGAAATAGTATTGTATTTTTCGAGTTATTATGGTATAATTCTATTGATGGCGCAGTATTCTAGTTGTCCCTTCGCTGCTGAGAGCGTGCCTAAAAATACGCGTAAAGGCAAATCGATGAAGCTCCTTGTGCCTGCTGTCTACGCCCAGTTGAGGGTGGGTGCTGGGAGAATAGGTCTGTGGGCGGGTCGTAACGGCATACGGCAAGCGACCCACTTACCTTTGGAGGCTTTCTTCTGTGGATACCCGAACGTATTCGAGGTATGTACAGATTAAAGATTAAACCTATCATGCGGTGCATTTTTGACGCTGTGGATAGACGTAGCCTGCCTTGCGTGGATATGGCGGATACAGGTCATGCCCTGTCGGAGATTAGCTACCGAAGACGGGATTATCCCTGTTGAAATCATATCTGCAAAAGAGAATTAGGCAGATAAGAAGGGCCATTGAGGAAAACTCCTAGACTGTATGGCATTCAGACATTTTGGCACAAAACGGATTGCAGTGTGGACTTAGAGGCAATCAAGTCCCGAACGCAGTGATGCTTCGGCTGGGACTTTAAAGGGGAACCGCTTCATTGGCGACAAGAAGTAGTCCTTGGGGAAAACCTACTTGACCGCATGCCACAAAGTTTACGTTTTGTGCCGCCATCTTTATATAGGCATTTTTACAGCTATTTAAATACGCTTTTTGAAAAGGAAAATCATGGACGATAAACCTCTCCCCCGAAGTAAAACGAAAAAATCGAAGAAAAAGGGCAACACCGCATGGATCGTCGCGGCTTTTTCGATGAGCTTTGCGATCACTGCGGTTCTCTCTGCGGCGAGCGACAAGGTTGTTGACGCTTTGCCTGTCTTTGTTGCGGCAGGCGTCCTCATCGCAATCATCTTTCTCGGTATACTTTTTGACATAATCGGTCTCGCAGTCGCTACGGCAGACATAGGGCCTTTTAACTCGATGGCGGCAAGGCGGTTGAAAACGGGACAGAAAGCCGTTTGGCTCATTAACAACGCCGAGAAGGTAAGCTCTTTTTGCAACGATATCGTCGGCGACATCGCAGGTGTCGTCAGCGGTGCGACGGGTGCAGGAATCGCCGTCAAGCTTTTCTATACGCTTGATACAGATATCGCGTTTTTGCTTACGCTTGCGCTTACCTCGCTCATTTCGGCGGTTACTGTCGGCGGAAAAGCGGCGGGAAAATCGATTGCGATCAAATACAATACCAACATAGTACACGCTGCCGCAAAGGTAATTTGCGGTTTCAGAAAATAAAAATTTCCGAAGGATGTCCCAATTCTTTTTCAAGATACGGACGAAAAAATTATGATCCTCGAAAAAATCAATTCACCGAAAGACTTAAAGGCGCTGAAAGAAAGCGAGCTTCCTATCCTCGCAAGCGAGATAAGACAGACGCTTCTTAACACCGTATCGGAAAACGGCGGGCATCTTGCGGCGAACTTATGTGTCGTCGAGCTTACCATCGCACTCCACCGCGTTTTCGATTCGCCTGATGACAAGTTCATATTTGACGTCGGACACCAAAGCTACGTTCACAAGCTTCTCACTGCGCGCAGGGAAGAATTTTCCACGCTTCGTCAGTTCAACGGCATTTCGGGTTTCCCGAGACGTGACGAAAGCGAGCACGATCCTTTTGGCGTAGGTCACAGTTCGACGAGTATTTCCGCCGCCGCAGGTATCGCAGCGGCTAATTTGCTTTCCGGAAAACCCGCCTACACCATTGCCGTCGTCGGCGACGGTGCTTTTACGGGCGGTATGATATACGAGGCACTCAACAACTGCTCGGAGAACGAGCGTCTTATTATCGTCCTTAACGACAACGACATGAGCATATCGCCGAACGTAGGCGGTATGAGTAAATATTTCTCAAAGGTACGCTCAAGCGCGAAATATTTCCGTCTTAAAAACGGAACGAAGCGTTTTTTCGAGAGCATCCCCGTAATCGGAGCTCCGCTTTTGAGTTTCTCCAAAACGCTCAAAAACGGATTTAAGAAGGTCGCGATGAGCCAGAACTTTTTTGAGCAGTTCGGGCTCACTTACTACGGCCCTCTCGACGGAAACGACGAGAAGCATCTCGAGCGCGTTTTCCTCGAAGCAAAGAACGATCAAAAAAGCTGTGTCGTTCACATCTGCACGACGAAGGGCAAGGGATATGCCCCCGCGGAAGCGCGTCCCGATCTTTTCCACGGTGTTTCGGGATTTGATATTGCATCGGGCAAAATAAAAGAGAGCAAGAGCGAAAGCTTTTCCGACAGGTTCGGAAAGATAATCTGCGACCGCGCAGAGAAAAACGAGAGTATCGTTGCAATCACGGCGGCTATGCCCGACGGCACGGGGCTCTCGAAGTTTGCGAAGCTCTACCCCGAGAGATTTTTCGACGTCGGTATTGCCGAACAGCATGCTCTCACATTCGCATCGGGACTTGCAACGCAGGGAATCATTCCCGTTTTTGCGGTATATTCATCGTTTTTACAGAGGGCGTTCGACCAGCTTATACACGACGCCGCGATACAGAATCTTCACGTAATAATCATGCTTGACCGCGCAGGCCTTGTTGCAAACGACGGCGCGACACATCACGGCATTTTCGACACGGCGTTCGTATCCCAGATACCGAACGTTACGTTCTTTGCACCGAACAGCTTCGAGTCGCTTGAAGAATGCTTTGATAAAGCGCTCGATGCGGACGGCCCCGTCGTCATACGTTAT
Source organism: Eubacteriales bacterium (assembly GCA_045651025.1). Lineage (GTDB taxonomy): Bacteria > Bacillota > Clostridia > Oscillospirales > CAG-382 > Coliplasma. The sequence goes on along the minus strand of JAZRRU010000072.1, from coordinate 2,597 downwards.
CCGAAGGGCTCGGACGTGAAAGCAGACGGTATGATAAAATGCGACGGATTTTCTTACTCCGATTTTGGAAATAACCCCAAAAACGCAATTATTACTTACAGCCGACTCACCGAGAACGCTATTCAAGCAGGACAGATATGCTTTGAGAACGGTATCGGCACCAGAGTCATCTCTCTCACTTCCCTCTCGCCTCTCAACGAGAAAGGACTTCTTGAAATTACGGACAGTATCGAGAATATCGTCTTCGCGGAAGAGGGCATCAAAAACGGCGGTGTCGGTCAGAGAGTCTGCTCAATCTTTGCGGAAAACGGTAAGCTCAAGGACGTTGATTTCCGCATAAAAGCCATCGACAGCATCTTCCCTCAGCACGGAAGCAACGACGAGTTGCTCGAGATTCTCGGACTTTCCGGAAGTCAGATCGCAGGCGAGGTTATTTCGCTTGCAAAAGGTGAGAAATAATGCGGCTTGACGTGTTTTTGACCGAAAACGGATTTTTCGCGAGCCGAAGCAAGGCGCAGGCAGCCATTGCAGAGGGTTTCGTACTAATAAACGGCAAAAGAGCCGAAAAGCACTCACTTCAAGTCGAGGGAACGGAAGATATAAAAGTCGTTTCCAACGAGCGATTCGTGTCGCGCGCGGGAGAAAAGCTCTTTCACGCGTTGAACGAATTTGCTATCTCTCCCGAGGGGCTCACGGTTCTTGACATCGGAGCTTCGACGGGCGGATTCACCGACTGTCTGCTTCAACAGGGTGCGAAAAGGGTTTTTGCGCTTGACGTCGGTAAGGCACAGCTTGCCGAAAAGCTGAGGAACGATCAACGCGTTACGGTCATCGAAAGCTTCAATGCGCGAAACGCGACGAGAGACGATTTTGACGAACCGATCGACATGATCGTTATGGACGTCTCGTTCATTTCCCAGACGCTTATTTACCCTGCGTGCGCGGATATTCTTGACGAGGGGTGCATCATGATAACCCTCATAAAACCGCAGTTTGAGGCGGGTAAGAGCCACGTGGGAAAGGGCGGTATCGTAAAAGACCGCGACGGTAGTATTATCAGACAGATACTTGAAAAGCTCGATTATTTCGCAAAAGAAAATCAATTCACACGTATCGGGTTTACCGACTCACCCATCGAGGGCGGAGACGGAAACCGCGAATATCTTGCGCTTTTCAGAAAAACGATCACAGAAAAAGAGTGATTTTTATGACGATAAAAAAGGTGCTTCTCTTCCCGAGCCCGAAGGGCAACGTCAGCGAAGACGACATTTCGAGAATCGAAGCAAAGCTCGACGAACTGAATATTTTGCACGACCGCGTATCGGATGAAGCAACGTCCGATTTTGATGCTATAATCGCGCTCGGAGGCGACGGAACGATGCTAAAAGCATCGCGCATCGCCATCGAATCGGGCGTTCCGATAATCTGCGTCAATTTCGGCACGCTCGGATATATGAGCGGTCTCGAAAACAGCGAGATCGACATGCTTTCCCTCCTCAAGACCGATTTTTCGACGGAAAAGCGCATGCTTCTCGACATCGAGGTGGAGCACAACAGTGAGATCGTTGCACGTTCAACGGCGCTCAACGAAGCGGTCGTAACGAGGCGCTATGACAGTGACATCGCATCGATCGGGCTCAAGTGCGACGGTGTAACGGTTTGCGATTACCGCGCAGACGGACTTATTATCGCGACTCCGACGGGCTCGAGCGCTTACGCAATGAGTGCGGGAGGTCCTATCATCGACACGAAGCTCGACGCTTTTTGCGTATGCCCGATCTGTCCCCATTCGCTCGGGGCAAGGGCTCTGGTGTTCTCGCCGAATTCATACCTCGAAGCCGTGAATCTTAACGAGTCGGCAAGCGGAAATATGCTTACCGCAGATGGAAAAAAGGTCTGTGATCTTTTTGAAAACGACAAAGTCAAGGTCAAAAAATCAACTCATACTCTTGAAATTATAAAACTCAAAAAAGACGCGTTCTACGAAACACTTTATAATAAAATGTCGTGAGAGTGATATGAAAAATTTAAGACAAACGAAAATACTCGAATTAATTAAAGAATTTCATCTTGATACTCAGGAAGACCTCCAGCGCAAGCTTCAGGAATGCGGATTCAACGTCACGCAGGCGACGGTGTCGAGAGACATCCGAGAGCTCGGAATAATCAAAACCGAGGGCGACGACGGCATCTACAAATACCGCGCGGGAAAGAGCGCCGAAGCAACGTCAAACGGAGCGAAATTCTCCGCGATTTTGCACCAGACGGTCTCAAGCGTTGCTTTTGCAAACAACCTCATCGTCGTCAAGACACATTCGGGCATGGGCTCTGCGGCAGGTGCGGCGGTTGACTCGATGGAGATGAGCAACGTCGTCGGCACGCTTGCAGGCGACGATACGCTTCTTATTATTGCAACCGACGTCGAGGCGGCAAAGGAAATCACGAACACACTCAACGAAATGATTGGAAAATAATATGCTTAATTCGATCTATATTGAAAATATTGCGCTCATAAAGAAGCTCTCGCTCGAGCCCTCATCGGGTTTTTGCGCCTTCACGGGCGAAACAGGTGCAGGTAAAAGCATCATAATCGACTC
>JAZRRU010000071.1:0-18370 GCA_045651025.1 Eubacteriales bacterium | reverse complement strand
GAAGATCGGGCGGAGGGAGGAAAGCTCGGATATCGCAAGGAAGCCGGCGGTTATGTAGACAGCGAGAGCATAAAACATCAGTACGCGTTCGACGTTGATTGTTTTATGCATAAAGAGGCAAACTCCGATAAAATAGAGGAGCGAAAGTATCACCACCGCAAGCAAACACGCAGCGGCAGCAAAAAGGCGAAGCTCAAAGAAAGGAGTTATTGCAACACAAAACGCCGAGCCCAAAATCGAGGGGATCGATATTGCGTAATTTTTCAAAAGTCCGCAGCAATCAAGCATTTCGTAAATTGAAAAGCCGCATATCAACGCAAAAATCGCAGATGCGCCCCATACACCGCCGAAAATAAGGGCGGGCACGAAGAGAAGCAGAGCAACGACAGCAGTAGATATTCTTTTTAACATAATTTACCTCCCGTAGCGACGTTCACGTTTCGAGAACGATTCGATCGCTTTTAACAGTTCGGTTTTATCAAAATCGGGCCAATAAACGTCGGTGAAATAATACTCCGAATAAGCGGACTGCCACAAAAGGAAGTTCGAAATCCGGTGTTCCCCGCTCGTGCGTACGACAAGATCGGGATCGGGCACGCCTGCGGAATAAAGATTCCGCTCGATATCCTCGGCGGTTATCTCGGTCTTACCCTCCGCGAGCAAGCGGTTGACTGCGTTAACGAGCTCCTGACGTCCACCGTAGGAAAGGCAGATGCAGAGAGTCATACCCGTGTTTTTTGCAAGGCGGTCTTCAACGCCTCGCAACGCAGAACGGTATTTCGGCTCGAAACGGTCGATATCACCAAGCAGCTTGAGCTTGATGTTTTTTCTCACCATTTCGGGCTCATACTTGACGATTCCGCGGCTCATCAATTCCATGAGCGCACCGACCTCGGCGGGATCGCGGTTCCAGTTTTCCGAAGAAAAGGCATAGACCGTGAGATACTCGATACCAAGATCGCTGCAGGAATCGACGGTATTTACAAACGCGTCGAGACCGACTTTGTGGCCTGCGGTACGGGGAAGAAGGCGTTTTTTCGCCCATCTTCCGTTTCCGTCCATAATAATTGCAATATGTTTGGGGAGTTTAAGCTCGGTAATATCCGGCATAAATCAGATCTCCATTATTTCCTTGTCTTTCTTTGCGACAACAGCATCAACTTCCTTGATGAGCTTATCGGTAACGTCCTGAATCGTCTTTTCAGCGTTCTTGAGATCGTCCTCGGTGATTTCCGAGTTCTTCTTCAATGCTTTTGCGGCGTCGTTTGCCTCACGGCGGATGTTACGGATCGCAACCTTGCAGTCCTCGCCCATCTTGGAGGTCTTCTTGGTGAGTTCTTTTCTGCGTTCCTCGGTCAATGCTGGGAACACGAGGCGGACACACTTACCGTCGTTGGTAGGAGTGATGCCGATATCGGAAGCGAGGATCGCTTTTTCGATTTCTTTGAGCATGCTTGCTTCCCAGGGGGTGATAACGAGGGTTCTTGCATCGGTTGCTTTTACGGTTGCAACGCCTTCGATACCCGTGGGGCTGCCGTAATAAGACACGGTAATTTTATCGAGAACCTTGGAGCTTGCGCGTCCCACTCTTATCGTTCCGAAGTCTTCCTCGAGAACGCTAATACTCTTTTTCATTTTTTCTTCAAAGGGCTTCATTTCAAACATATCAGTTACCTTCCTTTTTCATGTTTTTATGTAATTTAATTATGAATCAAAGTTCCGATGTTTTCACCGTTTGCGGCACGGATGATGTTATCCGGCTCGGAAAGGGAGAAAAGAACGGTTTTTATTCCGCTTTCTTCGCCGATAGCCGCGGCGCTCTGGTCGATCGCCTTTAAGCCGAGAGAAAGCATTTCGGAATAAGTGAGTTCGTCAAATTTCTTCGCGTCGGGATATTTCACGGGGTCTTTGTCGTAAACGCCGTTTACGTTCTTCGCGGAAAGCACAGCGTCACACTTCAATTCTGCCGCACGGAGCATCATGCCCGTATCGGTGGAGAAGAAAGGATAGCCGACACCGCAGGAGAGGATAACGACCTCGTTCTTTTCGAGGTATTCGATCGCTTTATACTGAGAATAGGGTTCGCAGAACTGCTGGATCGATACAGCGCTCATAACGTGAGCGTTGACACCTGTTTTTATGATATAGTCCTGCATCGCGATAGAGTTAATAACCGTTGCGAGCATACCCATATGGTCACCGCGCACGCGGTCAACCGAAAGACCGTTCTGTCTTGCGCCGCGCCAGATGTTACCTGCGCCGATAACCACGCTGACCTGAGTGCCGTCTTTTACAAGGCGGGAGATAACGTCAGCAACGGAAGAAAGCATATCGCCGTTGAGAATACGGCCTCCCTCGCCAGAGAGTGCCTCGCCGCTCAATTTTATGAGAACGCGCTTGTATTGATTAGCCATTTTGAAATTCCCTCGCTTTTTTTATTTTTATCTATTCGTAACGAATATTTTTAACATCGGTTCAAGTTTATCCGTCATACCGCAGACATAAGCGGTAACGGGAGATATTTTCGAAGTTGAAAAATCCCTCTTGAGCAAAAACTCATCGGGAAAATATGCGTTGAACAGGTCGTCAACAAAGGGTTTGAACCGCGAATCGGTATAGTCGAAAGTTCCGAGAAGCTCGAGCATTCTTACACAGAGATCCTCGGGAGCCGTCTCTTTTCCGACGGAAACGCGTTCTGCAAAATATATCTCGGTCGTTTCGGTATCCTCGAATCTGCATGACCTCGTCTCGAGATTTTTGTTAAGGCAGACGGCGAAGAAGTAATTGTCATACTTCCCAATCGGGAAATTCGCTTTTGCGAATTTCTCAAGCGAGCCAAAGCTTGTTTGCGCAAAGTCAAGGTCGAAATCGATCGGTCTCGTTCCGACGATTCCCGAATGGTGGAAAAAAGCCGATTCATAGGTCACGTTCACTTCGTTCCCGTACTGCTTCGACTGCTCTGTAAGATAGCCGACGGCGGTCTCGATTTTCTCGTGGAATGCTTCTTCCTGCGCGTCGGTGAAGTCCGTATCGTTATCGGAAACGTAAAGCTCGATAACGAGTATGTTTCCTTTCATACCGCGGAGAGAGCCGAGGTTCGAATACGTCGGGTCGATCGGAGGTTCCTGAACTCTCGGGTTCGAACGGTAGATGCCTTTTTCGAGAATCCATTTTCCGTCGGAGAAATGCGATTTCAAGGTCACGTCCCTGCCCGAAACGGTTTTCGCGTTGATATGCTTGATATTTTCAGAATCGGTATCCGAGACAGTGATCGTTTCCGCATCGATAAAGTCGGTATAACTATTTCCCGCGTGATAGAAAACGTGCGTTTTCCCATCAACGTTCGAGAGCGGTTTTTCGCCATAAGCGGAATAACTCAGGAAAAAGCTCTTTTCCTCGCTTTCCTTTCCGTAGGTCGAGTCGAGCAAGGATTCGACCGCATAGAACGAGGAAAAGTCCTCCTCATCGGGAATGACGAACGAAATCTTATCGTCGCTTCCGTCACAAAGAGAGTTGCAGAAAAACATCTCGGTTATTTTTCTGTCCTGCGCGACGAGCGTTTTCGCTTCGTCAAGTGAGAGTGTGGGAGCAGGTTCCGAATTTTCGGGAGTATCCGTTCCGCAAGCGCAGAAAAAGTTCGCCGAAATTACCAGCAAAACCAAGAGAAATATTAAGTTAGGGCGTTTGTAAATATTATTATACTTCATATCATTATGATTATAACAGACAAACGCCCCGATATCAATAGAAATTTGTCTTAAAAAAGAATATTCTCGCGAACGGTGCGTCTTAATTTTACCTTTTCGGCAAAAAAGTCAGCAACGTAGGACGGGTTGAGGTAATCGTTGCCAGCCGCGGGTAATTCGACTCTCGCTATGATACCGAAATCCGCCTTCTCGGCAGAGATGAATTTCACCATAGGAGAGATATCGACCGTCTTTTCGCCCGTTTTTGAACGTTTTGTAACGATCATTTCCCCGTCGAAGGCACTCGAGAAGGTCTCGACGTCAAGATCGCTCTCAAGCTCGAGGCGCCATACGGCGCGTTTCGTCGCGAGTTTTCCGTTCGGGAAGGTTACCTCAACGATCTCCATTCCGGGGAAAACCGATTTTTTGAGTTTTTCGGTAATCGTTTCAAGAGGCATTTCCTCGGTCAAGCGAAAATCAAAAAGCTCTCTCTCCCCCTCCTGATAGATCGAAAGAGGAAGTGCGATATTGAGGCGCGGATGGGGGTTGAATCCCTCGCTGTAACCTATCGGGAGACCGCTTCGAACGAGCATACGCGTAAGAGCGCGCTGGAGATCAAGGTGGGAAATATATTTCAATTTTCCGAGTTTTGTAAAGCAAACACGAACGTCAGGCATTTTCTTTACCTCCGTCACAAATACATTTTCCGTCGCAAAGGCGCGAAGCACCGCATCCCGAGCATTTCGTACGGCAGTCGGGGGTCGTAACGGCTTTGAGGGCTCTTTCGTATTCCGACTTCATGAATTTCTTCGTTACGCCGATATCGATAAAATCCCAAGGAAGAATTTCATCGAGTCCGAAACGGCGGTTCGCATAGAACGCAGGATCGATTCCGCAATCCTCGAAGACAGAAATCCATTTTTCATAGCTGAAATATTCATCCCAGCCGTCGAGCATCATACCGCGGTTATATGCCTCGAGAAGCGCTTTTCCGAGCTTTCGGTCGCCGCGCGCAAACACCGCCTCGATACGCGAGACGCGTGCATCGTGATATTTATATGAGATTTTCTTCGTCTTTATTTCCGATCTCAAAAGCTGTTGCTTTCTTTCGAGCTCGTCGATGCCGTCCTGCGGCTCCCATTGGAACGGAGTGAAGGGCTTCGGAACGAAGCAGGAAACACTCACGGTCACGTTTACACCTTTGCCGAAACGTTTTTTCGAGTAATAAGTATTTACGATATTCTGACCGAGAGAGGCGATTCCGCAAACGTCCTCGTCGGTTTCGGTCGGGAGTCCGTTCATGAAGTAGAGTTTGAGAGAATTTCGACCGCCGTCAAACGCCTTTTCGCAGGCGGTGATTATTTCCTCTTCGGTTATGTTCTTGTTGATAACGTCGCGAAGACGCTGGGTTCCCGCCTCGGGAGCGAAGGTAAGACCGCTGTTTCGAACGGACGACACCTTTTCGAGAAGCTCCTCATAGAAATTATCGATTCTCATCGAGGGCAAGGAAAGGTTTACGTTTTTCTTGTTCGTCCACGGGAGAAGCCCGTCGATAAGCTCGCGAAGGTGCGTATAATCGCTTATTGAAAGCGAGGTAAGCGAGATTTCGGAATAACCCGTATGGTCGATTGCTTCCCTTGCGTTCGCGTTAAGTACCTCGGGGGATTTTTCACGGTAAGGACGGTAGATCATACCTGCCTGACAGAAGCGGCAGCCCCTTATGCATCCGCGGAAGACCTCGAGCATAACGCGGTCGTGCACCGTTTCGAGAAAGGGCACGGAGCATTTACAGGGGAAATACACCTCGTCAAGATTGCTTATGATACGCTTTTTGACCGTCTTCGGAACGCCCTCTCGGTTCGGCTCGAACGAGGAAATCGTTCCGTCATCATTATAAGTTACGTCATAAAGCGAGGGAACGTAAAAGCCGTCGAGGAGCGACGCGCGGTAGAGTATTTCTTCACGCGGGATACCCTGCTTTTTGCAGTCGTTGATAAGTTCTGCGAGCTCGAGAAGCGATTCCTCACCCTCGCCGATCGAAAAGATATCGACGAAATCCGCAACGGGCTCGGGGTTATACGCGCAAGGACCGCCCGCGATGATGATCGGGTCGGAATCACTTCTGTCTTTCGAGAGCAAGGGAATCCTTCCGAGACCGAGCATAGCGATCATATTCGTATAGCAAAGCTCATACTGAAGCGTAAACGCCACAACGTCAAAAACGTTCAAAGGATCGCCGCTCTCAAGTGCATAGAGAGGAAGATCGTGCATTTTGAGCTGTTCGCACATATCGGGCCAAGGCATATAAATGCGTTCACAGCTTATATAGCCCGTGTTGTTGAAGCATCCCGAAAGGATCTTTATGCCGAGGTTCGACATACCGATCTCGTACGTATCGGGAAAGCAAAAGCAAATTCGAAGCTCTGCTTTTTCGGGGTCGGGGATATCGGATGCATATTCACCGCCGACGTAGCGCCCCGGTTTTGTAACCTTTTCAAGCAGAGGTGCATATTTTTCGTAATCTATCAAGTCAATTTCTCCTAATTCAATTTATCTTTGAGGTAGAAGCCGGTATAGCTGTTTTCGTTTCTTGCGACTTCCTCGGGCGTACCCTCGGCAACGACACGTCCGCCTCCGTCACCGCCGTCGGGACCGAGGTCAATGATATAGTCGGCAGTTTTTATGAGGTCGAGGTTATGCTCGATAACGACGACGGAGTTTCCTGCATCGACGAGCTTTTGAAGAACGGATACGAGTTTGTTTACGTCATCGGTATGCAATCCCGTAGTCGGCTCATCGAGAACGTAGAGCGTCTTGCCTGTCGCACGCTTTGCAAGCTCGTTGGCGAGCTTTACGCGCTGTGCCTCACCGCCCGAAAGAGTCGGCGCAGGTTGGCCTATCTTTACGTATCCAAGACCGACGTCGCAGAGGGTATCGAGCTTGCGTTTTATGGAGGGATAGTTCTCGAAGAACGTTCTTCCCTCCTCGCAGGTCATCTCGAGAACGTCATAGATGGACTTGCCTTTGTATTTAATTTCAAGTGTTTCGTGATTATAGCGTCTGCCCTTGCATACGTCACAGGTGACATAAACGTCGGGAAGAAAATGCATTTCTATCGTAAGAGTACCGTCGCCGCGACACGCCTCGCATCGTCCGCCTTTTACGTTAAAGGAGAATCTGCCGTCGCTGTACCCTCTCGCTTTTGCATCGGGTGTCGATGCGAACACGGCACGGATATCGTTGAAAAGACCGATATACGTCGCGGGGTTCGAACGGGGGTTTCGACCTATCGGAGACTGATCGATCTGAATAATCTTATCGATCTCGTCCGCGCCGACGATTTCTTTGTGCTTTCCGGGGATAACCGAAAGCTTCCCGAGCTTGCGCGCGAGAGTGTTATAAAGAACGGAGTTTACGAGCGAGGACTTGCCCGAGCCCGAAACGCCCGTAACGCAGACGAACTCGCCGAGAGGAATCGTCACGTCGATTTCTTTGAGGTTATTTTCCCTTGCGCCCACAACAGTGATCGATCTGCCGTTACCCTTACGGCGCTGTTTCGGGATCGAAACGCTCTTTTTACCCGAAAGATACTGTCCCGTTATCGATTCCTTGCACTTTTTTATCTGAGCGGGAGTGCCCGTGAACACGACTTCACCACCGTGGACACCCGCGCCGGGACCGATATCGACGATGAAATCGGCTTCCTCAATCGTTTCCTCATCGTGCTCGACGACGAGAACGGTGTTTCCGATATCGCGGAGCTTTTTGAGGGTATTTATCAATTTTTGATTATCGCGCTGGTGAAGACCAATGCTCGGCTCGTCGAGGACATACATAACGCCGACGAGCGCGCTTCCGATCTGCGTTGCCAATCGAATACGCTGTGCCTCACCGCCCGAAAGCGAGCCCGCTTTTCTCGAAAGTGTAAGATAGCCGAGACCTACGTTTTCGAGGAAGGAAAGGCGCGCGTTGATTTCTTTCAGAATTTCTTTTGCGATTTCCGAGTGAGTATTCGAAAGCTTTAAGCTCGCGAAAAATCTTCTTGCTTTTATGACCGAAAGGTCGCAAAGCTCGGAGATGTTGAGTCCGCCGACCGTTACGGCAAGGGACTCGTCCTTCAGACGTCTTCCCTTACATTCAGGGCAAGGGATATAGTCCATAAACTGCTCGTAATATTCACGCGTTTCGTATCCGCCGCCCATTTTGTAGCGTTTGTCAATCATACCGATAACGCCCTTGAACGACGGCTCGGAGACCGACTTGCGTTTGCGTTTGTTGCCGTACATGAGTATTTCAAAAGCTTCTTCGGAGTAATCCTTGATCGGTGTATGGACATCAAAGCCATGGTATCTTCCGACGGAGTTTATGAGCTCGGCAAAATATCCGCCCGGCTCGGCGCTCTTGAAGCCGTTGCATATAATCGCGCCCGCGAAGATCGAAATACTTTTATCGGGGATGAGTTTTTCCACGGAGAAAACATTATTTTCGCCGAGACCCGAGCACGCCTCACACGCACCCGAGGGGTTGTTGAAGGAAAACATACGGGGAGTAAGTTCACCTATCGAAACGCCATGGGTCTTGCAGGCATAGTTCTGCGAAAAGGTCATTTCGTTATCGTCATCCGACGCATCCGGGAAAAATATCTTCACAATACCGCCTGCGAGCTTTGAGCTTGTTTCGATACTCTCGGCAAGGCGCGAACGGATGTCCCCTCTCATAACTAGGCGGTCGACAACGATATCTACGTCGTGTTTTATGTTTTTATCAAGCTCTATCTTTTCGGAAAGGTCATACATTATTCCGTCAACGCGCACGCGGACATAACCGCTTTTTCTTGCGTCCTCGAAGACCTTTTCGTGCATACCCTTTTTCTCGGATACGACGGGAGCGAGAACGATGAACCGCGTTCCCTCTTCAAGCTCGGATATACGCTCGACGATCTCATCGACCGACTGCTGATTTATCTCCTCACCGCAAACCGGACAATGGGGCACGCCGATACGCGCATAGAGAAGTCGGAGATAGTCGTATATTTCGGTCGCGGTACCTACGGTGGAACGCGGGTTGCGCGAGGTTGTTTTCTGGGCGATGGAGATAGCGGGAGAAAGTCCTTCTATCATATCGACGTCGGGTTTATCAAGCTGACCGAGGAACATTCTCGCATAGGACGAGAGAGATTCAACGAAGCGTCTGTGACCCTCGGCATAAAGCGTATCGAACGCCAAGCTCGACTTTCCCGAGCCCGAAAGACCCGTGAAAACGACGAGCTTATCGCGGGGTATCGTCACGGAAACATCCTTGAGGTTATGAACTCTTGCGCCTTTTACGACGATTTTATCAGACATAATTTCTCCTTTCTCACATCAAACGTCTTATCTTATCACGAAGCAGCGCGGCGGTCTCGAAGTCGAGATCCTTCGCGGCGCGCTTCATATCGGCAGTAAGCTTGTCGATAAGCTTCTTCTTTTCGTCTTTTGAAAGTTTTTTTGCTTTTTCGAGTTTTTCCGCTTCCTTCTTCGAGGTTATCTCGATCGGAGCGCGGATATCTTTTACTATCGTTTTCGGCGTTATGCCGTTTGCTTTGTTATAGTCGTCCTGAATCTTGCGGCGGCGGTTGGTCTCGCCTATCGCGCGTTTCATCGATTCGGTCTCGGTATCGGCGTACATTATGACCTTACCCTCGGCGTTTCGTGCTGCACGGCCGATCGTCTGCACGAGCGATATTTCGCTTCGCAAAAAGCCCTCTTTATCGGCATCAAGAATTGCAACGAGCGAAACCTCGGGAAGGTCAAGTCCCTCGCGCAGGAGGTTGATACCGACAAGCACGTCGAACTCGCCCGCGCGGAGACCGCGAAGGATATCCATACGTTCCATCGTGTCGATATCGTAATGCATATAACGGCATTTGATCCCCGAAAGCTCGAAAAACTCGGTCAGGTCCTCCGCCATCTTCTTCGTGAGCGTCGTTACGAGAACACGTTCTTTTTTCGCAGCGCGGATTCTTATCTCACCCGCAAGGTCATCGATCTGACCTTTTGTCGGGCGAACCTCGACGATAGGATCGAGAAGACCCGTCGGGCGGATTATCTGCTCGACGAGGCGGGTCGAAAGCGAGCGTTCATATTCCTTCGGCGTCGCGCTTACATAGATCGTCTGACCGCGTTTTTCGTTGAATTCATCAAAAACGAGGGGACGGTTATCGTACGCGGACGGGAGTCGGAAGCCATAGTCGATGAGGTTCTTTTTACGCGCTCTGTCGCCTGCCGCCATACCGCGTACCTGCGGAAGCATAACGTGGCTCTCGTCGACGAACATAATAAAGTCCGACGGGAAATAGTCAAGCAACGTATAAGGCGCGCTTCCCGGCTCTCTGCCCGAGAGGACGCGCGAATAGTTCTCAACGCCCGAGCAGAAGCCGATCTCACGAATCTGCTCTACGTCGAACATCGTACGTTCGCGGATACGCTGTGCCTCGATGAGTTTGTTTTCCTTTTCGAAAAACTCGATACGTTCGTCGAGCTCATGAACGATCTCATCGAGCGCTTTTTTTCTCGTTTCGGCAGACGTGACGTAGTGAGACGCGGGATATATTGCGACATGCGACATATCGGCAACCGCCTCACCCGTGACGATATTAATCTTACTTATACGGTCTACCTCATCGCCGAAAAGCTCGACACGAACGGCGTCGGTATCGGTGTTCGATGGGAAGATATCGAGAACGTCGCCTCTTACGCGGAAGTTATTACGTTCGAAACCAATATCGCTCCTTGCGTATTGCAGAGCAACGAGGCGTTTGATGATATCATCGCGCGGGAAGGTCGCTCCCCTTCTTATCGAGAGCACCTGCTCGGCATATTCCGAGGGGTCACCGAGCGAATAGATACAGCTTACCGAAGCGACGATTATGACGTCGCGGCGTTCGAAAAGCGAGCTCGTTGCGGAATGGCGCAATTTATCAATCTCGGCGTTCGTGGCGGCATCCTTTTCGATATAAATATCCTTTCCGGGGACGTACGCCTCGGGCTGGTAATAGTCATAGTAAGACACGAAAAACTCGACGGCGTTGTTCGGGAAGAACTCACGCATTTCCGAGCAGACCTGCGCCGCAAGAGTTTTGTTCGGTTCGAGAATTATCGCAGGGCGGTTTGAACGAGCGATTATGTTCGCCATCGTAAAGGTCTTACCCGAGCCGGTAACACCGATAAGCGTCTGATCGCGGTCGCCGTTTTCCAACCCCTCGACAAGCGCAGCTATCGCCTCGGGCTGGTCTCCTGTGGGCGAAAAGTCAGAAACAAGCTCGAATTTATCCATACCGCACCTCCTAAAAATTCTTAGTATATTATTTTACCACAAACGGCAGTAAATTAAAAGAGAATCCGACAAATTTTTTATAATAATTTATATAGATTCATATAGAAATATAAATAGAAAAACACCGAACGGATGCAGTCAAGGTCCGTTCGATGTTTTTTTGTTATTTTTTGTTTTTGATATTAAGAACCCTATAGACAACGGGGCTTAACACAACGTTTGCGATGAGTTCGAATACGAAGTTGAGTCCAACGAAAAAGACGATAAGGTACGTGCCGACGGATATACCCTCAGCAAGCGCGCCCGCATTCACCGTATCGACAAAAAAGACGAGACAACCGATAAGAAATACGCCCGTGTTCACAATGGGAGCTACGATCGCACTTACGATTACTGCAAGGTAGCGGTTGAATTTTTCGAGCATTTTATAGGTAAGACCCGCGCACAAGCCCGCAAGAACCGCCTTCAGCATAACGGTTATTATCGTTCCGTGGATGCTCAATCCAAGCCAAAACGCCGCGTCCGCCGTCACAAAGAAAACGACGCCCGATACCGCACCGAGCCAAGCACCCGCCCACGCGCCGTAAAACGCCGCGCCGAGAACGACCGGTATCAAAGTCAAAGAGATCGAAGCGAGTCCGCCGATCTTGATGAATCCGCCGAAGTAAGCAAGAAGAGCTACAACGGCTGTGAGCAATGCCATAAGCGCTAACTTTTCGGTTTGCTCTTTTCTTGTTTTCATAAAAATTCCTCCCTGCTGTCGTCCGCTTAACGCGGTACAACGCATATAAAATTTATATTATTTGCTCTCGCAATAATATCCGTCAATTTTTGTTTTTTCGATACAGGATGTTCAGTCCCTTGAGAACGAGATGCTCATCGATTATCATTTTGCGTTTGCACAAAGGGATGATCAACGCAAACATACCGCCCGTTGCATAAACGTTCAATTCCCTGCCGAACTCCTCGTTGATACGCTCGATCATGCCGTCGATCAAGCTCGCGTTACCGAAAAGAACACCCGAACGCATACAATCCGCCGTATTCTTCGCTATGACACCGTTGGGTACTTCGAGACTGATCTTCGGGAGCTGTGCAGTACCCTCAGCGAGAGCGTTCAATCCCATCATAACACCGGGGATAATCGACGTTCCGATAAATGCGCCTTTTTCATCGAGAACCGTCATTTTCGTTGCCGTACCGATATCTATTATCAACGCGGGGCTCCCGTAAACGTTGTGAACGGCAACAGATGCCGCGATAAGATCCGCTCCGACCGAAGACGGCATATCACATCTTATGGTTATACCGCTTTTTATACCGGGACCTACAAAAATGGGTTCTTTTTTGAAAACAAAGCGTATCGCATTTTTAACAGCCGTATTCAACGGCGGAACAACGGAAGAAACTATCACTCCGTCAATATCCGAGCGGTCAACGTTATGAAGCGAAAGCGATTCTAAAATACGCGAAGCAAATTCGTCATCTGTTTTCGGATTTGAGGAAGAAATACGGGAAACAAACCGAAGCTCGTCCGAAACAAAGCCGCCGAGCGTAATATTCGTATTCCCTATATCGATCGTCAGAATCATGACGTTTCTCCTTTCGGCTTTATTACCGAATCAGTTATACCACAAAAAAATCTTGATTTCAATACGTTTATCCGAAACATTCTTCAAATAAGCCGATTGTTTATTGCCGACGCGATCGATATCGACGAGATTCCAAAGCGTGATTTTATTTTATCAACCGCGTTCTCGAGAGAATGAATCTTCTCATATTTTTCTTCCCACGGCAAAGGGAAAAGCGTTTGCTGGAAGTCATTTTCTTTCTGCTTCGTGAGATTTTCGGCATGGACCGTGAGCGAATAAAGCGGTTCGTCGTGCAGTTTGTTTTCGTTGATCAACGAAAGTGCGTTTTTTGAGATTTCGTGGAACAGGCAGGTCGGGTGTGTCAGCGTTCGCGAGCGGTTGATGTTACTCTGGTCGAGACGTCGCATCGTTACCGCGACGGTATTGCAACAAAGTCCGTGCTTCCGCAATCGTTCGGCAACCGACATCGAAAGATAAGTCACGGCAAACGAAACGTCCTCGGGGTTCTCAAGATTATATCGGAAGGTCATTCCGTTGCTCACCGATTTCGGCTCGGGCTCATATCCAGACGGCGTTACCTCGGCAAAATCGCGTCCGAGAGCGAAGTTTTTCAGCATAATACCGTTTTTCCCGAGCTTTCCCGAAAGAATATTCTCATCACAGCAGGCAAGATCGCCGATCGTTTTTACGCCGATGCTCGACAGCGTTCTTGCACAGGAAGGGCCGACAAACAGCAAATAAGACACCGGAAGGTGCCATATCATAGATGCAAACTTTTCGGGCGGGATAACCGAGGTTGCGTTCGGTTTTTTCAGGTCGCTCCCGAGCTTTGCAAAAACTTTGTTGAACGACACACCGACGGAGACGGTTATACCGAGCTCGTCGTGAACACGTTTTCTTATCGAATCGGCGATATCCTTTCCGCTTCCGAAGAGCTTCAGCGAGCCCGTTACGTCGAGCCAGCTCTCATCAACGCCGAACGGTTCGACAAGGTCTGTATAATCGTAAAAAATACGGTTCATTTTTTGCGACATTTCGTTATAGAGTCCGTAAGTCGGGCGAACGATGAGAAGGTCTTTGCATTTTTGTTTCGCCGCCCAGACGGTCTCGGCGGTTTTTATGCCATACTTCCCCGCAAGTTCGTTTTTTGCAAGAACGATGCCGTGTCTATCTTCAACGCTTCCGCAGACAGCCATCGGAACGGTCGCGTACTCGGGATGCAACGCGGTCTCGCAGGACGCAAAAAAGGAGTTTGCGTCACAATGAAGTATCGTTCTGAATTTTCGTGGCTCGCGGTTCGTGGAACGCGAATCTTTGAAATTCGAGTTATACATTATTTTCGTTTTATCGTTCGGGCCCATATACATAGTTCTTCCCTCTTTTCAAGGTTTTTCAAGCATTTATATATTAACACCCGAACGAATGTTTGTCAAGAACAAATGTTCTTTAATAGCTAGAAAAATACTGCCGAGGGTTACTCAGCAGTATTGAGTGATTGTTAGTCTTCTTTCTTTTCTTCACGGCCAAGCTGGTCGATAGACACGGTTACGTTATGCTGAATGGGGGTCCATTCAACCTTTTTGAAGAGAGCCGCGATCGCGATAGGCGCGTAGGAAAGCATGAATATCGGGAACGTGAAGAGGTACTTTATCATCTTCTTCGGCGGACAGTCGATAACGTCCCATTCCGTAATCAAGGTTATGAAGCCGACGACGAATATGAGCATATAGACGATCATACTGAAGTAAAGAACCGGCAACATACAGAAATAGAAGAAGTTGAAGAAAACGGGGTTTGCAGCGAAAACGGTGATACCGTAGATAAACTCACCGATACAGCAAAGCACGGAAAGAATCGTAAACATAAGCGCGGGGAAAATCGTCATAAGCATATCGTAGCAGGCAAAGGAGCCCTGGAAGATACGCTTGAAGAGCGAGCCGCCGTATTTACCGAAGACCTGATAGAAGCCCTTCGACCAACGGAGACGCTGGTTCCAAGACTGCTCAAAGGTAACGGGCTGTTCGTCATAAACGATAGAGCCGCCGCTGTAGCCGATCTTTTCGCCCTGAACCGCCATATCGACGGAAAACTCGATATCTTCGGTAAGAAGGTGATATTTCCAGCCGTTATTCTTCTCAATGATCTCACGGCTTACGCAGAAGCCCGTGCCCGAGATCGCGCAGGAAGTACCGAAGCGCATTCTCGCGTTGTTGAGATACTTCGCTTCACGCAAGAACCAGAGAGAATAGCCCGCGGTGATCCAGTTCGTACCGTAGTTCTTCGAGTTACGGTAGCTCGTAAGAGCTTTGTAGCCGCGGTTGAAGTTGACGTTCATTTCTTTGATGAAATTCTTGTCAACGAGGTTATCCGCATCGAACACAACGTATGCATCGCAATCGTCGTTTTCGGCGAGGAGCTTTTTGAACAAGAAGTCGAGAGCATAGCCCTTACCGACAAGTTCTTTGTTGTTTCGTTCAAGAACTATCGCGCCGTGCTGTCTTCCGACCTCGGCGGTGTTGTCGGTACAGTTATCGGCGATAAGGAATATCTTGATAAGCTCGCTCGGATAATCCTGACGGTTGATACTTTCAAGAAGATGACCGATAACGTTTTCTTCGTTACGGGCGCTGATTACAACGCCGAATTTGTTGAGTTTATCGCTTTTTACAGGTTCGGATTTATCTTTTCCGAGGAATACCCAGAAAATATAAAGGAACTGATAGAGATAGCAGATTATAAATGAACTTGTGAGAATGATATTACATAAAGTAAATATATCCTTAATGTCCACGACGAAACCTCCCGTCAGTGAATTTATTTTCACACATTATACATCAATTATTCGCAAAAGTCAACAATTATTGCAAGCGCGCCGCAACGGCTCTGAGGAAGCCCTCGGTATCGACCTGAGTTTTGTTCTCAAGAGTCGAGATAAGATAAAGGTCCTTCGTCATAACGCCGTTTTCGATAGTGTCGATACAAGCGCGTTCGAGCTTGTCGGCAAATTCGCAAAGCTCGGGAATCGAGTCGAGCTCGCCGCGCTTTCTGAGCGCGCCCGTCCAAGCGAAGATCGTCGCAACGGAGTTCGTGCTCGTGCTCATGCCCTTGAGATGGTTGTAATAATGGCGCTGAACGGTACCGTGAGCAGCTTCGTATTCATAGACTCCGTCGGGAGAAACGAGAACGCTCGTCATCATCGCGAGAGAGCCGTAAGCGGTCGAAACCATATCGCTCATAACGTCGCCGTCATAGTTCTTGCACGCCCAGATAAAGCCGCCCTCGGAACGGATAACGCGTGCAACTGCGTCATCGATGAGGGTATAGAAATACTCGATACCTGCTTTTTCGAAGCGTTCTTTATACTCGTTTTCGTAGATCTCTGCGAAGATATCCTTGAAACGGTGGTCGTAGGTCTTGCTTATCGTATCCTTTGCGGAGAACCAGAGATCCATTCCCGTATCAAGAGCGTAGTTAAAGCAGCTTCTTGCAAAGCCCGTGATGCTCTTATCAAGGTTATGCATACCCTGAGCGATACCGTCGGTCGCGAAATCCTGAATGAGTGCGCGGGTCTCGGTTCCGTCGGGTGCGGTAACGACAAGCTCCGCCTTCGAGCCCGCAGAAACGCGAAGCTCGGTTGCTTTGTAGATATCGCCGTATGCATGACGCGCGATGGAAATCGGTTTTACCCAATTGCGAACGTAAGGGGGGATACCCTTTACGATGATCGGGGTACGGAAGACCGTACCGTCGAGGATCGCACGGATCGTCGCGTTCGGGCTTTTCCACATCTGCTTGAGGTTATACTCGGTCATACGAGCAGCATTCGGCGTAATCGTCGCGCATTTGACGGCAACGCCGTATTTCTTCGTTGCGTTCGCGGAATCAACGGTAACCTGATCGTCAGTCGCGTTACGGTTTTCGAGTCCGAGGTCATAATACTCGGTCTTGAGATCGATATAAGGAAGAAGAAGGATATCTTTTATCTGTTGCCAGATAATTCTTGTCATTTCGTCGCCGTCCATTTCGACGAGCGGCGTTTTCATTACTATCTTCGACATTATTATTCTCCTTTTGTGTATTCAAGCAATCCGCCTGCAAGGATGATATCGCGGTCGCGTCCGGAGAGAGAGGAAACGAGCTTGATCTCTTTTCCGTTCGCTTTGAGGGTAATTTCTTTTCCGTTTGCGATACAATCTCTGATATTTTCGATAACGAGGTTATCGCCGAGGTTCACGAGATCGTAATCGTCAGCGTTGGCAAAGGTAAGAGGAAGAATACCCGCGTTTACGAGGTTTGCGGCGTGGATACGCGCAAAGCTCTTCGAGATAACTGCCTTTACGCCGAGGTAAAGCGGAACGAGAGCGGCGTGCTCACGCGAGCTGCCCTGACCGTAGTTTTCACCGCCGATGATGATACCGCCCTGCTTTTCCTTTGCACGTGCGGGGAATTCCTCATCGCAAACCTCGAAGCAGAAGTTCGAGAGATAAGGAATGTTCGAACGGTAAGGAAGTATCTTTGCGCCTGCGGGCATGATATGGTCGGTGGTGATGTTATCGCCGACCTTCAAGATACATTCGCATTCAACCGTTTCGGGAACGGGCTTGCTCTCGGGGAAGGGTTTGATGTTCGGGCCGCGAACGACCTCCACCGAAGGTGCATCCTCGACAGAAGCGGGAGAGATGACCATATTATCGTTAATCATAAAATGGAGAGGCATTCTGATCTCAGGCATTTCACCCAAGGTTCTCGGATCGGTGAGAACGCCCGTGAGTGCGGAAATTGCCGCAGTTTCGGGGCTGACGAGATAGACCTGAGCGTCCTTCGTTCCGCTTCTTCCGAGGAAGTTACGGTTGAAGGTACGGAGGGAGACACCCGCAGACTGGGGCGACTGACCCATACCGATACAAGGACCGCAAGCGCTCTCGAGAATTCTCGCGCCTGCATCGATCATCCAAGAAAGTGCACCGCATTCGGCAAGCATGTTATAGACCTGCTTCGAGCCGGGTGCGATGGAAAGGGAGACGTTGTCGTTAACGGTCTTACCTTTCAATATATGAGCGACCTTCATAAGGTCAACAAAAGACGAGTTCGTGCAAGAGCCGATACAAACCTGATCGACCTTGATTGCACCGATCTCCTCGATGCTCTTTACGTTATCGGGGCTGTGAGGACAAGCCGCCGCGGGAACGAGCTCGGAAAGATTGATATCGATAACGAGATCGTACTCTGCATCAGCGTCAGCCGAAAGCTCGACATACTGATGTTCTCTTCCCTGCGCCGCAAGGAAAAGACGGGTGTTTTCATCGGACGGGAAAACCGAGGTCGAAGCGCCGAGCTCAGCGCCCATGTTGGTGATCGTTCCTCTTTCGGGAACGGAAAGCGTTTTTACGCCCTCTCCGCCGTACTCGATAATTCTTCCGACACCGCCTTTTACGCTCAAGCGACGGAGGACCTCAAGAATTACGTCCTTTGCGGAAACCCAATCGTTGAGCTTGCCGGTGAGGTTAACACGAACCATTTCGGGCATGGTGATATGGTACGCGCCGCCGCCCATTGCAACGGCAACGTCGAGACCGCCCGCGCCGAAAGCGAGCATACCGAGACCGCCGCCCGTCGGAGTGTGGCTGCCGGAGCCGATAAGAGTCTTACCGGGCACGCCGAAGCGGTCGAGGTGGACCTGATGGCAGATACCGTTACCGGGACGGGAGAAATACAAACCGTATTTCTTCGCGCAGGTACGGATGTAAAGATGGTCGTCGGCGTTCATGAAGCCGTTCT
>JAZRRU010000070.1:0-41878 GCA_045651025.1 Eubacteriales bacterium | reverse complement strand
ATATGGACCTTGAGCGTGAGCGTGGAATTACCATCAAGGCACACGCTGTTAAGCTCAACTTCACAACCGAAAGCGGTGAGGAGTATATACTCAACCTCATCGACACCCCCGGTCACGTTGACTTTGGGTATGAGGTTTCGCGTTCGCTCGCGGCTTGCGAGGGCGCGGTTCTTATCGTCGACTCGACTCAGGGTATTCAGGCGCAGACGCTTGCAAACGCTTATCTTGCGGTCGATCACGATCTCGAGATAATTCCCGTCATCAACAAGATCGATCTTCCGAGCGCAGACCCCGATATGGTGAAGCGCGAAATCGAGGATATCATCGGTATTCCCGCAGATGATGCGCCCTGCATAAGCGCAAAAATGGGCATCGGCATCAAAGACGTTCTCGAGAAGGTAGTCAAGGAGGTTCCCTGTCCCAAGGGCGACAGAGAAGCTCCGCTTGAGGCGTGGATATTTGACAGCTATTACGACGCATACAAGGGCGTTGTCGTTTATATACGCGTTATGAACGGCAGAATGAAGGTCGGCGACAAGGTCAGAATGATGCACACGGGTGCGGAATTTGAGATCGTCGAGCTCGGTACGCTCTCGACATTCTCGCTCGACAAAAAAGACGTTCTCGAAGCAGGCGAGGTCGGATACTTCACCGCAAGCATCAAGAACATCGCGGACACCGACGTAGGTGACACGGTCACGCTCGTTGAAAATCCCTGTGAGAAGCCGCTTCCCGGCTTCAAGAAGGCACAGCCCATGGTTTATGCAGGTATTTACCCTGCTGACGGCTCCAAATACGGTGATCTCAAGGATGCGCTCGACAAGCTCCGTCTTAACGACGCTTCGTTCACCTACGAGCTCGAAACGTCGGCGGCGCTTGGGTTCGGGTTCAGATGCGGATTCCTCGGTCTTTTGCACATGGAGATAATTGAGGAGCGTCTTGAGCGCGAGTTTATGCTCGATCTTATCACAACCGCTCCGAGCGTTATCTATGAGATACACAAGACGAACGGCGAGACGGTTTACATCGACAACCCCTCGAATTATCCCGATCCTGCGAACATCGAGACGGCTTGTGAACCGTTTGTCAAGGCGACGATAATCACGCCTACCGAATACGTCGGTACTATCATGCAGCTCTGTACCGACCGCAGAGGCGAATACGTTGATATGAAGTACATCGACACGAACAGAGCCGAGCTTCATTATCTTCTCCCCCTAAACGAGATCGTATATGACTTCTTCGACTCGCTCAAATCGAAGAGCAAGGGCTACGCTTCGCTCGACTATGAGTTCAAGGACTACAGACCGTCGAAGCTCTCGAAGCTTGATATACTTCTCAACGGTGACGTTGTTGACGCGCTTTCGTTCATAATCCATTCCGACAGAGCGTATCCGAGAGCAAGGCGAATCTGCGAAAAGCTCAAGGACAACATTCCGAGACAGCTTTTTGAGATTCCCGTTCAGGCGGCTATCGGCGGAAAGGTTATCGCGCGAGAGACCGTCAAGGCGATGAGAAAAGACGTTCTTGCGAAATGCTACGGCGGTGACATCACACGTAAGAAGAAGCTTCTTGAAAAGCAAAAAGAAGGTAAGAAGCGCATGAGAACGCTCGGCACGGTCGAAGTACCGCAGGAAGCGTTCATGGCTGTTCTTAAATACGATGACGAATAATTTCATCTCGCTTTATTTTCACATTCCGTTTTGTGTAAAGAAGTGTGATTACTGCGCTTTTTACTCTCTCGCGGGTCAAAGCGAGGACTTGAAGCAGGAATATTTCGAGGCGTTGAAGCGTCAGGTTTCGTTTTTTGAGACCGAAAAGACGGTTAGAACCGTATATTTCGGCGGAGGAACGCCCCCGATACTCGGGATAGACAGGTTATGCGAGCTTATTGAGACCGTTCGAAGCCGTTTCAAGCTCGCGGAGAATTGCGAAATAACCGTTGAGGTGAATCCGAAGACCGTCGATTTTGAGGCACTTTTGAAGCTTCGACAAGTTGGTGCGAATCGGCTCTCGGTCGGTATTCAATCATCAAGCGACAGAGTACTCAAGTCGCTCGGGCGTATTCATACCTTTGAAGATGCCAAGATTTGCATCGCGGACGCGCGCAAGGCAGGGTTTTACAACATAAGCGGAGACATTATTTTTGCGCTTCCGAATCAGAGCGGTACGGAGTTCCGGAAAAGCGTTTCCGACATCGTAGGCACGGGCGTAGATCATATTTCTGCGTATTCCTTGCAGATCGAGGAAGGAACGCCGCTTTTCAACAAAAGGGACGAGCTCGTTTTCCCCGACGAAGACAGAGAAGAAGCGCAATATGAATTTCTGTACGAATTTTTGAAAGGAAACGGATTCTCGCACTATGAGATTTCGTCCTTTTCAAAAAGCGGGTTCGAATCGAAGCACAATCTTAATTACTGGGAATGCGGAGAGTATTTTGGGTTTGGTGCAGGGGCACATTCGTTTTTTGGCGGAAAGCGGTTTTCTGCTGTTGCCGACGTGAACGAATTCATCAAGCGAAGCTATACTTCCCTTTTTGCGCCGACGGATTTTGAGCAGGTTGACTTTCTTACGCCCGAAGAAGAAGCCGAAGAACGCATCATGCTCGGGCTTCGTACGGCGAGAGGCGCAGAAATCCCCGAAGATGCATACGAATATGCGAAAAAGGTTGCAGACCTCGGGTACGGCGTTTTTGAGGACGGCGTGCTTCGTCTTAACAGCAAGGGCTTTCGTGTTTCGAACAGTATTATTTCAGAGATATTAATATAAGAAAAAGAGCCGAGGATTCGGCTCTTTTTTGTTTTGATTGAAAATTCAGTGAGATTTTTTTGAGACTTCGTTCCGATTTATTCGGGATGAAGTTTTCTTTTTTTCGGCTTAAAATAAATGCGTCAAATGCGAAACGGAAGGAGGTAATGAACGGGAAATGCAGAACGACAAGCGCGGAGCTTTTGCTTCGCAAAAGGAATGCGAGAGGCGCGTTGCCCAGTACTTTGACGTTTATCTGCCCGAAAGCGGTGAGGTCGCAGACATCGAATCGCTTGCGGATTATCTCGGGACGACGAGGGACGAGATGATCGTTATGATGAACAGCAAAAGGTTCGGGCGTACGCTGCGGGTTGCAAGAAACAAAATCGCAAAGATCAAAAAGCAGCTCGCATTCGGCGGAAAGATACCTGCGGCGGTTCTTTCCTTTGACCTGAAAAATAATCACGGTTACCGTGACAAGCCCGAGGAAAACAGCGAGGCCACAAGTGAGCAGGTTATTTTCAAAGGAAAGGCAGCCGACTGGGCACAATGAGAGAGGTTATCATCGAGCCGAACGAAAAGCAGAAGGCGTTTTTTGAATCGACGGCAAAATACACCGCCTACGGAGGAGCAAGAGGCGGCGGAAAAAGCTGGGCGATGAGAATGAAGCTTATACTTCTCGCTTTGAACTATGACGGGATACAGATTCTTCTTCTGAGGCGAACGCTTGCGGAGCTTCGCGAGAATCACCTTTTACCTATGATGGCGTTACTAAAGGGTGCGGCGAAATATATCGCGGGTGAGAAGGAGTTTCGGTTCAAGAACGGCTCGAGGATAAAGCTCGGGTACTGCGACAGCGAAAACGACGTTCTTCAGTTTCAGGGGCAGGCGTACGAGGTCATCGGGCTTGAGGAAGCGACTCATTTCACGGAGTTTCAGTTCCTCGCCCTGACCGAGAGCAACCGCGCCTCGGGGAATATGAAAACGAGGTTCGCACCGAGAATGTACTTCACCTGCAACCCCGGCGGCGTTGGGCACGAATGGGTGAAAAGACGGTTCATCGACCGAGAATTCCGTGGGAACGAGAATCCGGATGACTATCTTTTTGTAAAGTCCCTCGTGTTCGACAACAAGTTCATTATGGAGAACAACCCCGAATATCTTGACACTCTTATGAATCTCCCCGAGGTTCGACGGAAAGCAATGCTCTACGGCGATTGGGATGCTTTTGAGGGCGCCTTTTTCCCCGAATTCGACCCGAAAAGGCATATTATCGACGGTGAGGTTGACATCCCCGACGGAGCGATTCGTTTTCGGGCGTTGGACTATGGGCTTGACATGACGGCTTGTCTCTGGTGCGCCTGCGACAAAAACGGCAGGATCATCGTCTACCGAGAGCTTTATGAAAGCAATCTGCTTTTATCGGAAGCGGCGGACAAGATTCTTTCTCTCACCGAAAAGGACGAGCGTATTCGATACACCGTCGCATCTCCCGATCTTTGGAACAGGCGGCAGGAAAGCGGAAAAAGCGGGTTTGACATCATGACCGCGCGAGGACTTTCGCACATGATAAAAGCGGACAACAGCCGAATTACAGGGTGGCGTATCGTTCGCGAATATCTCAAGGCGGGGGCTTCTTACGGCGGTGATGCAAAGCTTCTTATTTCGAGAAAATGCGCGAATCTGATACGGTGCATTCCCCTGCTTCGGTTTGATGAGCGGATACGCGAGGATGCCGCAAGCACGCCCCACGAGATAACGCACGCGCCGGAGGCGTTACGGTATGCTCTTATGTCAAGACAGCCGAAAACACCGCCGAAGCAAAAAAATCGCTTCACAGGCAGTATTTATGCATTTGACACAGCAAAACACAGCGAAAACACAGGCGACTTCGCTGAATTTCTTTCCTACTGAAAGGAGAAAGATGAAAAACCGCAAAGGAAGGTCCTTCACGGAGGAGTGGGAGCTCTACGAGAAGGGCAAAGAATACAACTACTCTATTAATCTCTATGAAAAAGTGAACACGAACGAAAGGTTTTACAGAGGCGATCAATGGGACAACCTTAACTCAGGCGGATTGCCGACGCCGGTGTTCAACATCTTCAAGCGCATTATCGGCTATTTTACGAGTAATATTATGCAGACTCCCATAAAAATGCGCTTTTCTCTTACTTCACCGTACGGCGGTCTCGGGTTCGGCGAGGAGGAGGCGAGCATCGCCTCTGACAAACTCAACCGCATCGCGGACATGCGATGGGAAAAGAACAAAATGAACGACCTGCTTGCCTCATCGCTTACCGATGCCGCCGTTTCGGGTGATGCCGTATGCTACACATACTGGGACGACAAAATCAAGACCGGTCAGCCGTTTACGGGTGATTTCAAGAGCGTTTTGCTTGACAACACGAACGTATTTTTCGGCGACCCGAACTCGAAGAACGTCCAAAACCAGCCGTACATCCTCATCGCACAGCGAGAAACGGTCGAATCGCTTATCACCCAAGCAGAAGCGAACGGGATTCCGAAGGAAGAGATAAAAAAGATCGTTCCCGACGACGATACCGTTACTCAATCGGGCGATATGGCAAAGATCGAGCTTCAGGGCACGAAATGCATCTCGCTCATAAAGCTCTGGAAGGACGAAAACGGCAAGGTTCTCTATCGCAAGTCGGTTAAAAACGCAGTTATCAAGGACACGACCGAAACGATGCTTTCGCTCTACCCCATCGCGTTTTTTAACTGGTCGGCGATAAAGAATTCATGGCACGGGCAGGCGGTCGGCACAGGGCTTATCGACAACCAGATATTCATCAACAAGGGCTTCGCTATGGTTATGAAGCACATGATGGATACCGCGTTTTCGAAGGTCGTATACGACTCTACCATGCTTGATGAATGGTCGGACAGAGTCGGAGAGGCAATTGCCGTCAACGGTCCCGTTGAGAGCGTTGCAAAGGTCATCTCGCCCGGTCAGATGCAATCGGGTATGCTCGAGGTTCTATCACTGGCTATCAGCCACACGAAGGAGTTTCTCGGTGCGAACGATGCGGCGCTCGGCGATGTTGCACCCAACAACACGAGTGCGATTCTCGCGCTCCAGAACGCTTCGGCGGTGCCTCTTGAAAACGTAAAACGAAACGTCTATCAGTTCGTTGAGGACATCGGACTTATCTGGCTTGATTTTATGTTTTCATACTATGACGACAAGCGTCTCGTTGATGTCGGCGAAGACGGAAAAGGAAGCTACGAGCCGTTTTCGTTTTCGAAATACAAGAACGCGTTGTTCAACTGCAAAGTTGACGTCGGTGCAAGCAGTTATTGGAGTGAGATTTCCTCGCTCAACACGCTTGATGCGTTGCTTAAGCTCAACCGCATTTCAACCGTGCAATATTTAGAGCGTCTGCCCGAGGGACTTATTCCCGACAAGGACGGACTTATCGAAGAAATACGTCAGGCCGAAGAAGCGGTCGGACAGGAAGGACAGGATTTGACAGAGATTGAAAACCATCAACAATGAGCAGATTCTCGATACTATTTATGATCTCGCGGATATGGCGGGGCTTAGAATCGACGAATTCCTTTTCAGAATCGAAGAAGAGTTCGGCGAACAGCCGATGAATCTCGACGGGTTGCCCGAAAGTATCGTTCAGGAGCTTACCGCCGCGCGAGAACTCAAAAAGGAAACGAGAAAGCAGGACCGTCTCAAGAGAGACGAAAACGAAACCGCGCTTCAGATCGAAAAATTCAAGGAGCTTTTTCCCGAGGTCGCACCCGAGGAAATTCCCGAAGCGGTCTGGGCAGAGGTTTCTAACGGTGTTCCGCTTGCGCATGCTTTTGCGCTTCATACCGTCGCGCAGGACCGCCTTGACAGATATGCCCGCGACGTGAACGAACGAAACTCAAAGGTCGGCGCATACGCAGAATCCGACGGCTCCACCGAGCCGGTATTCACAAAAGAAGCCGTTGAAAAGATGAGCGGTAACGAAATCAAAAACAACTACAAAAACATTCTCAGAGCCATGAAGGGCTGGAGATTTTAGGAGGTAATAATTTGGCTAACTACAACAGCATTGAAAAAATCATCAGCGCGGAGATCCTCCGCACAAACGAAGACAACCTTCTCGCAAACACCGTCTGCAACACTCAGTTTGCAGGCGACATAAAGAACTGCGGTGACAGCGTTATCTTTATCGGTCTTAACGACCCGACCGTTTACGACTATGAGGGCAGTATCACCTATGAGGACATCGACGACGCTTCCCTTCAGCTTCTTATCGATCAGGACAAGGCGTTCTCCTTCAAGATCAAGGACATCGAAGCACTCCGTTCCTCGATCGGTCTCGAGGACAGCCAGACAAAGAGAGCCAGCTATCTTCTCAAAAACGAAGTCGATACTTACGTCTTCTCGCTTTATGACGAAGCGGGCTCTATGATGGACGAATCCGAGGTCACTCCCTCGAACGTTTTGCAGCTTATTGCAGAAATGAAGCAGAAGCTCGAGGAAGCGAACGTTCCCGACGGAAGAACCTGGATCGTCGTACCCCCGTTCATCAAGACGAAGCTCATGCTCGCGGGCATCAAATTCCAGATCAACAACGGCGTTAACGGCACGGGTGCAGTTGCTTTCACGAACGAGCTCGGTTGCGATATCTTCGTTTCCAACCAGCTTGCAAAGGACGAAAACGGCAACACCATGATGCTTGCCGGCTCTTACTCGGCAATCGCCTACGCAGAGCAGGTGCTCGAAACTCAGGTTCTCGACCGACTCGAGAACTCGTTCGACAAGGCAGTTCGAGGCCGCCTCGTTTTCGGCGCAAAGGTAATCAAGCCCAACGAGCTCGTCTGCTGTCCCGTAATCGACGGCGGAAACGTCATTGAATAACGAAAGGAGAACTTAATATGGCACAGAACGTTAACGCATACAGCACAAACGGTCTTTTCAAGGCGAACGCAATCGCACTTTCCGAGGTGACCGACGCGGTTTTTACCGCCGATCTTTCCGACGCGAAGGACAGCATCACCGTTATCGTTGATACCACCGCTTCCTCTGCATCGGACATCGTTCTTTCCTGCTTGCCTTCCGAAGCGGGTTACGGCGAGGTCAGAGTACCTCTTACGGCAAAATCTCTCAACGTCGTTAACATCACGACAAAGGGCATCAAGAAGAACGACGGGTTCGGTGAATTCAAATTCGTCAACACAAACGGAGCATCTCTCGGTCAGCAGGGCATCAAGATCTGCTTTGTCAAGTACACTCCCGTAATTAATCACTAATGTCCGGGCTGCCCAAAATTTTTTGAGGCAGCCCTTCATTTTAAAATAAGAAATACAAAGGAGGACAAAATGACAGGAAAAGAACTTTTTGAAATTTCGCTTGACCTATGCGGTCTAAGGAAGTCAGACGGAAGTATTCCGAACGACGTTTCCGACATGCAGCAAAGAGCGGTTTCGCTGATAAACATACTTCTTGCGGAGAACGCGGAAATCGACTCAAGAATCCGCCGTATCGAGCATCGTGTCGAATCGATTCTGTCGATCGACGACAAGCTCGTTTGCAGTGACGTCGTTTCGTCGGGTATACTTCCCTACGGGCTTTCGCGCTTGTTGCTTCTCGGTGAGGACGACGAGCTTGCCGCAAACTTTCACAAGCTCTATCACGACGCACGCGAGCGAGCGATAAGGTTCGGTAAAGCGCGAACCGTTTCGATAACGGAGGTATATGCATGATACTCGGCACAGAAAAGGGTTTTTCGGGGATCGATATGCGAGCCAAGCTCCAAAACGGAATCGGCGTCGCGAGGTATATGAAGAATTTTCGTGTTACCGACAGCGGTTCTCTCGTAAAACGCAATGCAATAAAGCTCATACTTCGTTTTGGGTTTTTTGACGGAGAGGAAAGCCGTGATCTCCCCGTGCGAGGGTTATGGACGGGGATGCTTAAGGGCAAGGAGTTGATCGTCGTCTCCATGGACGGACGGCTTTATTACCTTGATATTACTCAAGAACAACCGAGACCCGTATCGATCGGCGAAATCGACTCCGAGGACTGTATTATGTTTGAGTTCAACGGATATCTTTATATCAAAACCAGTAGTTATTACGGGAAATTCGACGGAAGTGTTCTCACTGAGGTCGAGGGATATATTCCCTGTGTGGCTATCGGAGTCTCGCCGACGGGGGCGGGCGAAATTTTCGAGCAGATAAACCTCATTTCCGACAAGAGGAGAGTTCTCTTCTCCTGCGACGGAAGTGCGACAAGCTACGTTCTGCCCGAGACCGAGATCGACTCCATCGTTTCGGTCAAGCTCGACGGAGAAGAATATACGGAAGAATACTCTCTCAACGATCAAAAGGAAATCAATTTTTCGAGTCCGCCGCCCGAGGGGATAAACAACCTTGAAGTCGTCTACTCGAAGAAAAACAGCGACAGTGACAAGAAACGAATTTTCGGTTGCACGAAGATCATGCTGTTCGGCGGTAATTCCGACGGACGTGCATTTCTCTGGGGTAATCCCGAGCTTCCGAACTACCGATTCCATTCCGAGCTCGCAGACGGAATCCCGAGCGTTGAATACTTCCCTGTAAACGCGTTCACAGTGATCGGCAACGGCAAGATAACCTGCATCGTGCAGCAATATGACAGACAGCTTATATTCACGAAGGATCAAGCATATTATTCTTACTGTGATCTTCAAAAAGACGCGCTCGGGAACACCTATTCATCGTTTCCTGTTTTTAACCTAAACGGAAGCAAGGGGTGTCTTTTTGAAACCGACGGCTGTATCGTGAACAACCGCCCTGTCACGCTTTGTGACGACGGGCTTAATATGTGGGAATCGACGAACGTACAGAACGAGAAGAACGCCGTTTGCTTTTCAAACGAGATCAACGAGGCGATCTCGGGTATTCTGGGCGGCAATTTTGAGAATCTTGCGATCTTTGATTTTCAGGCGAACCGAGAGCTTTTTTTCATCCACGAAAGCACCGCGTATGTCTACAACTACGGAAACGGGTTCTGGTATATTTACGACGGGTTTGAGGGAAAGCGTTTTTCGGTTTTCGGGAAAAAGCTGTTTTTGATAAAAGAAAACGGTATTTTCGTTTTCTCGAACGACATCGAGACCGATGAGGAGATCGAAGCGGTATGGGAAAGCGCCTACGTAGCGGGTCCGAGAAAGAGCGGACGATGCGATCTCGTTGCTCTTGAGTCGGATCTGCACAAGGAAGGTCCGATTGAGATTCAAATCGAAGTCAAAAAGGGCTCAGTCGAAGACGGCGCGCAGCGCAGTTTTTCGTTCGGTAACGATTCCGACGGGTTCATGCGGATCGCATGCAGACCGTCGCTAAAACGCGCAACTCCGTTTTCGTTAAGGATAACCGCATCGGGAAAAGGCAGGTTCACCCTGCACGGAATCGCACTCAAAACAAGAGAAAAAGAAAGGAGTTTGAGAAATGGCTTACAATAACACAATCAACAACCTAAAAACGGCGCTTGCGAGTTATTCTGAAGACGAGAAAAAGCTCAACGAGCTCTATAAAAACGCGCTCAGCAACCTCTCGAATCAGCATACGAACGCAAAAAACGAAATTGAAACGCAATACCGCGCCGACAGGAACCAAGCATACAGCGACACCGCTCGCGAGGAGCGCAACACCCTTAATACACTCGCGGCAAGGGGACTCGGATTTTCGGGTGAGACCGCGCAGGCGAAGCTCAACTCGGGAATTATTCTCGGGAACCGTTTTTCGGAGCTTGCAAGCAAAAAGAACTCGAACATGAAGGATATCGAGCTTCAGTTTGCTGACAAGAAAAACGAGCTTGCGTTCGATCAAGCCGCAAAAATCAGCGACTATCACGACAGACGCAACAAGCTCAACGCGGAAATTGCGGGAATGGAGCTTCAAAAAGAGCAGGATGACGCAAAGCTTGCGCAAGAAAAATATCTTGCAGAATCCTCTCTCGCGGCGGAAATGGAACGCCACCAGAACGAGCTTTCGCAGAGGGATAAAGAGCTTCAATGGGAAAAAGAAAACGCTTCTTCAAATCGCGACGCGGAAAGAGCGAAATACGAAGCCGAGCTCCGCGCACAGATGGAACGTCTCCAGGCAGAGCTCTCACAGAGGGACAAAGAATTCCAATGGGAAAAAATGAATGACGTTTCTAACCGTGCTGCTGAAAAAGCAAAATACGAAGCGCAGATCAAGGCGGATATGGAAAAGCTTCAAGCAGAGCTTGCGATGAAACAGCAGGAGCTTCAATGGGAAAAGGAAAACGCTTCTTCCAACCGCGATGCAGAAAAGACAAAATACGAAGCAGAGCTCCGAGCACAGATGGAACGACTTCAGGCAGAGCTTTCGCAGAGGGACAAAGAGTTCCAATGGGAAAAGGAAAACGCCGTTGCGAACCGCGACGCCGACAAGGCAAAATATGAAGCGCAGATCAAGGCGGATATGGAAAAGCTCCAAGCAGAGCTCGAAATGAAGAACAAAGAGCTCATTCAACAGCAGCTCGAAAATTCCGCAGAGAGAAGCGCCGAAAAGGACAAATACCAAGCACAGATAAAAGCCGACATGGAACAGCTCCAAGCAGAGCTTGAGATGAAACAGCAGGAGCTTCAGTGGGCAAAAGAAAAAAGCGCTTCCGAGCTTGCGGCAAAGCAAGAGGAATACGAAGCGGAGATTCGTGCAAAGAAGGAGCTTGAGCTTCTCGGCTGGGAGATGAAAAAGCAGATGCTCGACGCTGAGCTGAACGCAAAAAAGACGCAGAACGGAAATTCATCTTCAAACAATTCGTCGGGCAATTCCTCGAACAAGAACCAATCGACCGAAAACAAAGGTTACGCACCGAGCATTACCGCAAAAGACCTCGGCAAACAGCTCGTTTCGAGCGCAAGCGGAGGAAAGACCTCGCTCAATGGCGACAAGCAGATGTATTACGTGAACAAATACCTGCTTGACCTCAGTGAGAATTACGACCTGAACGAGGATTACCTTAACGATCTTCTTCTCGTGCTCAAATCCTACGGATACACGAGCTCGAGCACGGATGACATGAAAGTTCAGGTCATTTCTTACGATGCAAAAGAGCATTATGAAAAAATCTACGGCGAGCAGTACAACAAGCTCATCGTTCAGGGCGCGGATGAAAGAACGGCGAAAACCTCCGCGAAGGATGTCGCGATCGAAAAACAGCTTGACTATATCTACGCATCAGCGCAGGACGAAAGTGAGTTCAAAAAATGCTGTCAAAAGCTCGGAATCCCACAGGGGAACGTCGACAGATATCTCAAGATTCTGCGTCTCTCTTCCTCCGGCGGGAACATGAGCGGAGGCGGAAAAGGCATGAACACAACCGTGAATATGTTAAAATAGGAGGCAAATATGGATTTTTCCAACTATATTGAGAGTGAGCTTTTTATTATCGTTCCCGTGCTCTACGTTCTCGGCGTACTGATAAAAAAGAGCAGTGTTTCGGACAGGTACATACCGCTTATACTCGGTGTGATGGGCATTATGCTCGTTACGGTATACAAGCTGACATGTTATCTTCCGACGGACACGATGGGCGTTTTTGAGATAATTTACGCAGGGATCACGCAGGGATTGCTTTGCGCGGCGGCAAGCGTGTACACGAACAACATCGTTAAGCAGATGAAAAAGACGGATGATACGAAAGGTAGTTCCGAGGATGAAGACGCTGATGAAAATGATGTTTAGGGTCATATCGGTCTTTGCTGACTGCATTTATGACCTTATGTACGACATATGAGCTGGCTTGAATTTTTGAGCGAGGTGTTCCCTATCGTTTTTTCTTCGGTAGGAATCTCGGGCAGTATTTTCGCTGCTATCATCACCGTCGCGATCAAAAAAGCAAAAAAAGACGCCGAGGAAAAGCGCGCCGAGAGGTTACGGCTCGAGATTCTCCGACTTGAGAGCGAAGAAAAGATGAGCAAGCTGCTTTTTGCGATGCTCAAGCACTCACGAGGGTGCGACAACGAGCGCGAGCTTGACGACGCGGAGGAAGCGTACATCGAGCATCTCGAGAACAGCTCGCGAATCAAAAACGAAATTATCGGGCTTTATACCTCAAATTAAACAAAATGACTGTCAGTCGTATGATTGACAGTCATTTTTATTTATGGTATTATAAACAAAACGATTTGGGAGCAGAAATATGAACGGCGAGATCGATATTTTTGATATGAAAGAAGAAAACAAACCGCAAAAGGCGCCGATGAGCAAAAAGGCGAAAAAGCGGTTGACCTATATTCTCTGCGCTATTCTCGGAGTTCTTATTGCGGGCGGGGTCATACTCCTCGGCTCGGCGATATTCTCGGGCGCATCAAGTCCCGAAGCCGCGGTCGCGGAATACCAGAAGGCGTCGCTTCTCTATGACGTCGGGAATATGATCGAATATTCGTCGCAATATAACAAAATCGTTCTCTACGGACACAGAGATACGAACGACACGCTTTTGAAATCTTATCTCGAAAAGGGATACGAGGGGTACGAGCCGAAATACACGGAAGAGGAAATTCGATTCGGGCTCGTTTCGGTTCTCCGATACAAAGAGGGAGACAACAAATTTGAGTCCGCTATGAAAAAATACAACGAAAAAGTTAAAAACGGAAACGAGTACATCGACGAGATCGCCATTGTCAGAATGACCGTCGTTACGGGCAAGAGCCAGACGACGCGCGATTACGTCACCGTAAAATCGGGTTCGCGTTGGTATTTCGCTTTTGCGGAGGCTTGAGGCAGTTAAATAGAAAAAGACCGTCAATGACGGTCTTTTTTGGTCTGTGGGAAGTATAAGATTTACCTTTTTTAGTATTAATGACCTCTGATATCAAAATCAAGCAATTCAGAGATAAACTCGCCAAATTTCTCTCGTCTATCATCGTCCCAACAAGTTATGGAATAATATGTCCTCTTATTTGTTTTAGAAAAACCATTAAAATTATAATTTCTGGGATGAATGAAATCAATATTTGCGGTTTTTTGTTTTCTTACCTCAATATAATCAAACTCAGAACTGTAATATTCCTCTAATTCTTCTTCACTCAAAGCACTCTCAACAAGAATAGTACCCATATATTGCATACCATTTCCGTTACCATTCAACTTACCTGCTGCCGAAAGCGAATCTACTAACTCTGTGTTTAAGGGCAAATGATATGCAACTAAATCTTTTTCTATGTTATCAGCGATTGTGTTATTTGTAATAACAATGCCAATATACGAAATAATAGGTAACGCAAATATAATAATCAATAATATCACGAGTGCTCTTTTTAATATTTTCATAAAACCACCACCTTACATGTATTATAGCACAAAAGCGGCGAAGCGGCAAGATTATAAATTTGTGGCGGAGCCACACATTTTCTTTTATCTCTTCTCTCTTATCTTTTATCTGGAAAAGTCACACATTTTTAGAGAAGAGTGAAAAGTGAAGAAAGAATAGTGAAGAGTACAAAAAGAAAAAGTCACACAATGTGTGACTTTTCTTTTTGGTGCCTCCGATCGGAATTGAACCAATGACACGGAGATTTTCAGTCTCCTGCTCTACCAACTGAGCTACAGAGGCATATCGCTTTCCCGATTGGGAAAGCAATGGCGATTCGGATGGGACTCGAACCCACGACCTCCGCCGTGACAGGGCGGCATTCTAACCAACTGAACTACCGAACCATTTTTGGAGCGGATTACGGGGCTCGAACCCGCTACCTCCACCTTGGCAAGGTGGCGCTCTACCAAATGAGCTAAATCCGCTGGAGCTGATGATGAGACTCGAACTCATGACCTCATCCTTACCAAGGATGTGCGCTACCACCTGTGCCACATCAGCATCAAAGACGTTTTATATATGAAGTTGTATTTTTCTTGGAGGCGCCACCCAGAATCGAACTGGGGATAAAGGTGTTGCAGACCTCTGCCTTACCGCTTGGCTATGGCGCCATACCGATCCTTTCGGATCAAGTCTGGAGCGGATTACGGGGCTCGAACCCGCTACCTCCACCTTGGCAAGGTGGCGCTCTACCAAATGAGCTAAATCCGCACGTCTTGCGGAGCAGCTGAAACGGAAAGGATTGAAAAAAGTTGGCGATTCGGATGGGACTCGAACCCACGACCTCCGCCGTGACAGGGCGGCATTCTAACCAACTGAACTACCGAACCAAATTGGCTGCGTCAACGCGCTTGACTATAATATCACATCGGAAAGCATTTTGCAATACCTTTTTTGAAAAAAGTTGAAATTTTTTTCAAAAAAGGTATCGGCATTCAAAAAATGCCCTATTTATCGGCCTTTTCGGCGATAATTTTATCGAGAATTTCAGCCGCATCGCCCACAAATTTACAGCAAGGGCGCGAAGCGTAGTATTCCGCGTTGCGTTTTGCGGGAGAAGACATACTTATATTTTTTATGTTCGCGAGAAGATCCTTGCAGATATACGTCGTGTTCATTTCCTTAAACTCTTCACCTATACGGCGGATGAGTGCATAATGCTCGGTCTTTTTTGCGGGGTCATCTTTATCAGAATAGCCCCAGAGGAAGCCCGCGACCATAAAAGCGCCCGTTAGCGCACCGCAAACCTCGCGGAGCATACCCATTCCCGCACCAAAGGACGAGGAAAGCTTCAATGCAGTCTCGAAATCCACGCCTATCTCATCACAAAAAGCACAAACGACCGACTGCGCACAGTTATATCCCGAGTTAAAAAGCTCTTCTGCTCTATCTACGTGATTCATAAACACACCTCAAATCAAATTTCCCCATTATTCTAACTGTTTTTACACAACAAGTCAAGTATTTCCGAATAAATGCAAAAACGTTTGGGAAAATATAGTCAAGAGGTGAAACGATGACTGTTACTACAATACGCGCTTTCATTTTTTATATTTTGCTGATGGCTATGATGAAGCTGATGGGAAAG
Source organism: Eubacteriales bacterium (assembly GCA_045651025.1). GTDB lineage: Bacteria > Bacillota > Clostridia > Oscillospirales > CAG-382 > Coliplasma. Next base: position 26,192 of record JAZRRU010000070.1, on the reverse strand, counting down.
CGTCAGATCGGCGAAATGCAGGTCTCGGAGCTCGTCACGACGGTCTTGCTTTCCGAGCTCGCCGTTCTTCCCGTTACCGACACAGACGTTCCCCTGCTCCACGGCGCGCTTCCGCTTTTGATAATTTCTTCCATCGAGGTCATCGTTTCTTTTGCGAGTCAGAAGAGCAAAAAATTCCGCGTTTTTCTCAACGGAAATCCCGTCGTGTTGTTTGAAAACGAAAAATTCAACGAGGAGAACCTCACGACCGTCCGAATTTCCACCGAGGACGTCGAAGCACAGGTACGCATAAACGGTTTTTCGAACCTGAGCGAGGTCGAAAAGGTGATTCTTGAACGCACGGGAAAGATGAGCATTCTTCCGAAAGAGGATGCCGCTCCGAATCAATCGGGAGAGTAATATGGGAAATTTTATAACCGCTTTGACAATACTCCTTTTAATTATAATCTTCACCGTCATCAATTCGGTCTACATCTGCTCGGTCTGCGACGATATCACGAGTCTCATCGACGAGGGCAAGATAAACGAAGCGAAAAATCTCTGGAACGAGAAAAGCGGATATATTTCGATTTTCGTACGCGACGCGGAAATTGACGTTACGATGGGGGAGGCGGAGAATCTTAATTCGGAAACACCCATCGAGGACGGAGAGGCCGTTCTTCGGTTCCGCGAGGCGATTCTTGAGATAAAGGACAGCGAAAATCCGACCTTCAAAAATATTTTTTGATGAAAACAAAGTTTGTGCAAACTTTATTGACATAAAACGACAAAAGGTTTATTATATAGAAGGCATAAAAAACGTGCAATTACGTTAAGTTCCTTTTCTTTTTACTTCGGACACGTTTTTGGTATGCCGAATATTCATTAATAGGATATGTAACCAACTCTCGAAAGGGGATTATTATTATGAAAAGAATAAAACTTTCTCCCTCGGCGCTCTCCTGCGACTTTGCTGCAGCAGGGCCTCAGATCGCTCTTGCGAAAGAGGGCGGCGCGGAATATATTCACCTCGACGTTATGGACGGCGTTTTCGTTCCGAACATCTCGTTCGGTCAGCCCGTCGTCAAATCACTCTCGAAATGCACCGACCTCGTTTCCGACGTGCATCTTATGATCACAGACCCGATACGTTACATAGAGGATTTTGCATCCGCGGGCGCAGACATCATCACGATTCACGCCGAGGCGACCCACGACGTTGAAGCATGTCTCAAAAAAATCCGCGCGTGCGGAAAGAAAGCAGGTCTTTCGATAAAACCGAAAACACCCGTATCCGCGATACTTCCCTACCTTTCTCTTTGCGACCTCGTTCTCGTCATGACGGTTGAGCCGGGATTCGGCGGTCAGAAATTTATGGCAGATATGCTCCCGAAGTGCACCGAGCTTCGTGATTACAGAGAGGCGCACGATCTTGATTTTGAGATCAGCGTTGACGGCGGTGTCTCCGCAGAAAACGCAAGAATGTGCGTTCTTTCGGGCGCGAACGTTCTGGTTGCGGGAAGCAGTGTCCTCGGAAAATCCGACATTAAGGGCGCGGCCGAGGAGCTTCTTGCCGCGGCTAATATAGGTTGAAAATGAACAATAAAGATCCAAACTACAACCATTCAAAAGTCATGAAGCGCAGAAGAAGAAAGAGAATCAAGGCGAAGATAATTCTCGGTGCCGCGGTACTCTTCCTCATTCTCGCTATTTCCGCCGTCATTACGGTCTGCGTTCTTGTCGGCTCGGACGACGATGAGAGCAGAGACGTCTCGACGGATGAATCGAGAATAACCGACGTTTCCAATGACATTTCCAATGACGTTTCCGACGAATCTTCAAAAGAAGAATCTTCGGATACGGAAAGTGAAGATACTTCCGACGAGCCCGCAGTTTCGGACGATGAGCCGATATCCACGACCGAGGCATACGAAAAATATATCGGCGTTAAATATGCGGTCGATATGACGAAATACGAGGAATACGTCGATCCCGACGACGCCTCGGAATTTCTCATCCTCGTTAACGCAAACAACCCGCTTCCTAAGGGTTACGTCCCTAAGGATATGGTCAAGTGTTCGAACATCCGCCCGGGACGTCCCGTAGAATGGGGCAAGATAAACAAAACCGCAAATCTTGCACTCGAAGCGTTTCTTCTCGAAGCGAAGCATTACGGTATCGACGACGTTACGGTTGCGAACGCTTACCGTTCTTACAGCTCGCAATCGGGATTGTTCAACAACTATCTCAACCGCGACCTTGCAAACGATTACGTTTGTAAGAACTGCAGTGAATATATTGACACCAGATACGAAAAAGATGAGATGAAGAACGGCAAGTGCGCGAAATGCAACGGTACACTGCGCAAACCGACCAAGGACGAGGCGATTGCACACGTAAAGACCTATTCTTCCTACCCCGGAACCAGTGAGCATCAGTCGGGATTGTGCGTTGATATGCACAACCTTGAAACAACGAACGCAAACTTCAACGGCACGCCCGAAGCAAAATGGCTCGCGGCGAACGCACACCGTTTTGGTTTTATTCTCCGTTATCCCGAGGGAACACAGCACATCACGGGCATCAAGCACGAATCATGGCACTTCAGATACGTCGGCAGAGACGCCGCGACCGAGATGTTTGAAAAGGGGTTGACGCTTGAGGAGTATTTGGCGTAAATCTATTGACAAACAACGATTTTAGTGTTAGAATCAGTTAAAATTTAAAAATCCTGTGATCGGGAGTAGTAAGCAAGATTACTGCCTTCAGCGAGTCGGAGACGGTGGAAGTCCGACAGGTAAGTTCTCGTCGAATGGACCCGAGAGGAGCAAGGCGGAAAGTTTTTGCAAGTATGCCGCGCCGCAAGAATCCCTGCGTCAACGGGAGGGGTATTTACGTACCCGCTGAGTATAATTTTGAGTGGCACCGCGAGATATATCGCCTCAAAGGTTTGGTATATCTTGCGGTTTTTTCTTGAATAAGTCAAAGGAGAATCAAAAAATGTCTACGATTCCTTACAAGATATTTCTTTCGGAAAACGAGATACCGAAGCAGTGGCTCAACATCCGCGCCGCTATGAAAAACAAGCCCGCGCCTATGCTTGACCCCGTCACAAAGGAGCCCGTGACCTTTGAGCAGTTGCAGAAGGTATTCTGCGACGAGCTTGCAAGACAAGAGCTTAACGAGGACGATCTTTTTATCGACATCCCCGAGGGTATCATCGATTTCTATAAAATGTTCCGTCCGTCGCCCACGACGCGCGCATATCATCTCGAACGCGCACTCGGCACGCCCGCACATATTTACTACAAATACGAGGGCGCAAACACCTCGGGCTCGCACAAGCTCAACTCCGCCGTCGCGCAGGTCTACTACGCAAAAGAGCAGGGCATAACCTCGCTCACGACCGAAACCGGCGCAGGACAATGGGGCACGGCGCTCGCGATGGCATCGGCGTTCTACGGCGTTGACCTCACGGTGTTTATGGTAAAGGGCTCGGCTATGCAGAAGCCCCACAGACGAGAGGTTATCCGCACGTTCGGAGCGGAAGTAATTCCCTCCCCCTCAATGACGACCGAGGTTGGCAGACGAATCAACGAAAAATTCCCGAACACTACGGGCTCGCTCGGATGCGCTATTTCCGAGGCGGTCGAAAAGGCAATCAACACAGAAAACTGCCGTTACGTTCTCGGCAGCGTTATGAACCACGTTCTTCTTCATCAGTCTATCATAGGTCTCGAAGCGAAAGCCGCGCTCGATAAATACGGCATCTATCCCGACGTTGTTATCGGCTGTGCCGGCGGCGGCTCGAACCTCGGAGGACTTATCGCTCCCTATGTCGTTGACAAGATAAACGGCACTCACGACCCCGAATTTATCGCGGTTGAGCCGTCGTCCTGTCCTTCGCTCACGAGGGGCTCGTTTGTATACGACTACGGCGACACGGGTCACATGACTCCTCTCATAAAGATGTATACTCTCGGTTCGGAATACATCCCCGCATCGAGCCACGCAGGCGGACTCCGTTACCACGGCATGAACTCGGTCGTTTCCCAGCTCTATGACGACGGTCTTATGAAGGCAACGTCCTACAAGCAGACCGAGGTTTTCGAGGCGGCGAAGCTTTTCGCGAAGGTCGAGGGTATTCTCCCTGCGCCCGAATCCTCCCATGCAATCAGAGCCGCAGTTGACGAAGCGCTCAGATGCAAGAAAACGGGCGAGGAAAAGGTCATTCTCTTTGGTCTCACGGGTACGGGTTATTTCGATATGCCCGCTTACGAGCAGGTCAACAACGGTACTATGACCGACTATGTCCCCACCGACGACGAAATCAAAAAGAGCATCGAAGCTCTTCCTAAAATTTAACATAAAAAACGCAGGTTTCAACAACCTGCGTTTTTGTTATATCTTCACTTTTTTCAAGAGGAGCGAGTTCGTAACGACCGAAACGGATGAAAGCGCCATCGCCGCTCCTGCAAGCACGGGGGAAAGCATACCGAGCGCCGCGAGAGGGATGCCGACCGAGTTGTAGAAAAACGCCCAGAAAAGGTTCTGTTTTATTTTTCGCATCGTAGCTTTTGAGAGCGAAATTGCATCAGAAACGGCGGAAACGCCGCCTCCGACAAGGACAATATCGCCCGATTCCATCGCGATATCGGTACCGCCTCCGACGGCAAATCCGACATCGGCAAAGGTAAGCGCGGGTGCATCGTTGATACCGTCGCCGACCATTCCGACGACTCCATATTCCGAACGAAGCTTTTTGAGCTCCTCGACCTTACCGTCGGGAAGCACGTTTGCGGTGAACGAATCGATTCCGACGGATTCGGCAACCGACTTCGCCGTCGGTTCGTTATCGCCCGTGACGAGAGCAGTTTTCACGTTCATCGTATGCAAGCGTTTTACCGCTTCCCTCGAATCCTCACGGACGGGGTCTGAAACGGCAACCGCAAGAGCCGGCACAGAATCCACCGAGGAAACGATAACGGTATTCCCCGAAAGCGAGAGATTTTTTGCTTCCTCGGGGAGAGTACAGCCGCATTCTTCCTCGATCCACGACATCTTTCCAACGAGAACTTTTTTACCCTCGACGGTTGCTCTTACACCGCGTCCCGTAAGCGACTCAAATTCCTCGCACTCGGGGATTTCGTTCCCGTATGCCGAGACGATCACATGCGCGAGAGGGTGCTCCGAGCGTGATTCCGCCGAAGCGGCATATTTCAGCGCATCGGGAACGGTATCGTTAAGGTTGATTATTTTCGTTATGCGAGGTCTTCCCTCGGTGACGGTTCCCGTCTTATCGAGCGCGAGCGCTTTTATTTTACACGCCTGCTCGAGAGCGTCGGCGTTTTTGATGAGTATACCCATCGACGCGCCGCGTCCGATACCGACCATAAGCGCCGTCGGGGTTGCAAGCCCAAGCGAGCAGGGGCAGGCGATCACGAGAACCGCGACCGCGCGGTCAATCGACTCGGAGAGAGAAAGCTCAAAAGCCAGTGATAATACGAGCGTTAGAATTGCGATCAATGCAACCGACGGAACGAAAATCGCAGAAACCTTGTCGGCGGTTGTCTGGATACGCGCTTTTGATGACTGCGCTTCTTCCACAAGGCGGATTATGCCCGAAAGTACGGTGTCGCTTCCGACGTTTTCGGCGCAGAATTTGACCGAACCGCGTCCGTTCACCGTTCCTCCGAAAATCTTGTCGCCGACGGTTTTTGAAATCGGCATACTCTCGCCCGTGAGCATCGACTCGTCGATACTCGTAATCCCCTCGATAACTATTCCGTCAGCGGGAATCGACTCGCCCGGGCGGACGACAACGATATCACCGACGGCTATCTGCGACACGGGGATAATCTCTTCCCTGCCGTCGCGCAAGACCGTCGCGCGCTTCGGTGCAAGGTCCATGAGCTTTTCGATTGATTCCGAGGTTTTTGCTTTTGCTTTTGCCTCGAGCATCTTGCCGAGCAAGACGAGGGTTATTATCATCGCGGAGCTTTCAAAATAGAACGCGCCGTTGCCCGAAAGCAAGCTGTAAACGCTGTATACGTACGACGCGGTAGTGCCGAGCGCAACGAGAACGTCCATGCTCGGGCTTTTGTTTTTCAATGAAAAGAAAGCGCCGCGGTAAAAGCGGAATCCCGAAACGAACTGAACGGGAGTTGCAAGAGCGAGCTGAAGATAGCCGTTATGCAAAGCATGCATCATTTCCGACTCGGGCGCAAGGATCATAAGCGCCATCATCAAGAAAAACGGTATCGAGAGCACAAGAGAAAAAGTGAAAAGTGTCAAAAGGGCGCGGAATTCCTTTTTCCTCGCCGAGCGAACATCGGGAAGCACGGAATAGCCCGCTTTTTTGATCGCCTTTTCGAGCGTTTTCAAATCGGTCTTCCCGTCGTCAAAGCTGACCTCTGCCCTGCCGTTTGCATAAGAAACGACAGCGGTCTCGACGCCCGAAACGGCGCAGAGCGCATTCTCGACAGCGGCGGAACACCTTACACAAGACATTCCGCCGACTTTTATTACAACGTCTTTTTTCATTTTAATTTAGCCGCAAATCCGCACGCGTTAACGGCGTTGCAGAGCGCATTTCCGTCGGTCTTCGAAGGAACGAACGTCACGGTCACGTCGCCTGTGGCAAGATCAGCTTCCGCTTTTTTCACGCCTTTGATTGCGGCGAGCGCATTTTCAACGCGCGCTTTGCAATGGTTGCAATGCATTCCCTCAACGGAAAGAATGATTTTTTCGGTTTTATCAAAAAACATAGTTATTTCTCCTTTTTCGTTTTTATTATTTTACAACAAAAGAGCCGTTTTTTCAAGCAGAACGGCTCTTTTTTTGATTATTTGTTACCTTTGCATTTGTCGGAAAGGGCGCAGCTCTCACATCCGCAACCGCATCCGCAAACCGATTTTCCCGATTTTTTATCGTTTATCATCTTGCGTATAATCAACACAACCGCCAAAACGAGCAAAATCAAGACTAATATTGTCGAAATATTATTTGTAAGCCATACCATATTATTAACTCCTGTTTTTCGGTCTATACGGTTTTCTCACCAGCATATAAACGAGGAACGCCGCTACCGCAAGGGCGAAAATGAATCCGGCGACGTCGATATTACCCGAAATCGCTTTCCCGAACTGATAGATCATAAGCGAAACGGCATAAGCAAAAGCGCACTGATAGGTTATCGTTATCGCAGTCCACTTCGGCGAGTTCATCTCACGGCTTATTGCACCAATCGCCGCAAAGCAGGGAGCGCAGAGAAGGTTGAACGCAAGGAAGGAATATGCCGCAAGAGGTCCAATACCCTCGAAGTCAAGTACACCGAAGACGGCAACTATCTCTTCTTTTGCAACGAGTCCCATTATCGTGGCAACAGTCGCTTTTATCGAGCCGAAGCCGAGAGGAATGAACATCCATTTTATCGCATTTCCGATATAGCCGAGAAGACTGTTTCCGAGCTCCATTTCGAGCGAGAAGGTGAACGTATCACCTACGAAGCCGAAGTGAGAACCGCCCCAGATAAGTATCGCGGAAAGAAGAATTACGGTTCCCGCCTTTTTCACGAACGAGCTGCTTCTTTCCCAGGTCGCACGGAAGATCGAGTTCGCGGTCGGAAGATGGTAAGCGGGAAGCTCCATAACGAAGGGCGCGGGGTCGCCGTAGAAAAGCTTCGTCTTTTTAAGCATTATACCCGACACGATTATCGCGGTGACACCGAGGAAATATGCACTCGGAGCAACCCACCACGCACCGTCGAAAAGCGAGGTCGTTATGAGCGCGATGATCGGAAGCTTTGCACCGCAAGGGATGAACGTCGTCGTCATAATCGTCATACGGCGGTCGCGCTCGTTTTCGATCGTACGCGAAGCCATTATGCCGGGGACACCGCAACCCGAGCCGACAAGCATCGGGATAAACGATTTGCCCGAGAGTCCGAGTTTTCGGAAGAGTTTATCCATCATAAACGCGATACGCGACATATAACCGCAGGATTCGAGGAACGAGAGGAAAAGAAAGAGAACGATCATCTGGGGTACAAACCCGAGAACCGAGCCGACGCCGCCGATAATACCGTCGATGATGAGCGATCTCAGCCAATCGGCATTAACGCCTATCGCATCAAGTCCTTTTTCCGCAAGAACGGGAACACCGTCGATCCAAGTACCGAAGAGGTCAAATCCCTCGCCGAAAAGTCCGTCGGTTGCCCAGACCGTCGCCCAGTCGCCTACGGTCGAGACCGAAATATAATAAACGAGGAACATCACGGCCGCAAATATCGGAAGCGCGAGGAATCGGTTAGTCACGATTCGGTCGATCTTATCGGAAGCCGAAAGTTTTCCGACGTTTTTCTTCTTGACGCATTTCTCGACAATGCGCTGGATATAGAGATAACGTTCGTTTGCGATTATGCTCTCGGCATCATCGTCAAATTCAAGCTCAACGTGGGCGATATCTTCTTCGATATGCTCGATAGTTTCTTTTGAAATCGAAAGTGCCTCATAAACGCGTTTATCACGCTCGAACATTTTTATCGCATACCAACGCTGTTGTTCTTTCGGGAGTTCGTGGACGACCGCTTCCTCGATATGTGCGAGAGCATGCTCGACCTCGCCCGAGAAGATATGCATCGGTTCGGCTTTATGTTCGATTGCGGCGTTTATCGCAAGCTCGATCGCCTCGGTTATTCCCTCTTCTTTGAGCGCAGATATTTCGACAATCGGACAGCGAAGCGCTTTTGAGAGCCCCTCGATATCGATCTTATCGCCGTTCTTACGGACGATATCCGCCATATTAAGCGCGATGACCGTCGGGATTCCGAGCTCGGAAAGCTGTGTCGTGAGATAAAGGTTGCGCTCGAGGTTAGTTCCGTCAACGACGTTCAAAATTGCATCGGGACGCTCGTTCACGAGATATTTACGCGCGACGACTTCTTCGGGTGTGTAGGGCGAGAGTGAATAGATACCGGGCAAATCGGTAACGATAACACCGTCGCGTTTTTTCAGTTTTCCTTCTTTTTTTTCAACAGTAACGCCGGGCCAGTTGCCGACGAACTGATTCGAGCCGGTAAGTGCGTTGAAAAGCGTCGTTTTTCCGCAGTTCGGGTTGCCGGCAAGTGCAATTCTTATTTCCATCAATATATCCTTTCGCAAATCGAGTTAGCACAAGCTAACCGATCAGCATAAAAATTCGAAAACCTTAAAAAGGTTTTCAAAAGTTATTCGATCTCGATTCTGTCGATATCTTCTTTTCTCAAGGTGAGTTCATAACCGCGCACGGTTACCTCAACGGGATCGCCGAGAGGGGCAACCTTGCGAATATAAATCTCGACACCCTTCGTTACACCCATATCCATAATGCGACGGCGGAGAGCACCCTCACCGTGAACACGGATGACTTTTACGGTATCGCCGATTTTCGCATCAAGCATCGTTTTCATAATAATACCTCATTGGAGTTTGACCGTTCATAGTTAGCGTATGCTAACTGCATATTTTATAATACGCATTTCCTTTTAATTTGTCAATGTATTTTCGACATTTTTTGCATTTTTGGTGTTTCGGCGCAGACTCGATTAACTACCGCGAACTCGGTTTGTGCATTTTAACAGTGCGCTTCCCTTTTCTTGACAAAAGCAGGAATAACGGATATACTAAACGAAGAAATGAAAGGAAGATAAGTTATGCTTAATTTCGGTAAAATTATTTTTGCGGTTTTTATATGTATTTTGATACTTACCGTCACGGTTTTGCCCGTTTTCGCGGAGGTTTCCGATGTTTCGGGGGCTGAAAATGCGATACCCGAGCCGCCGAGGAAGGAATTTGCGTGGGCGTACGTTCTTGTCGGTGTTTTGGTAGTTGGCGCTGTTATTGCTTCGGCGGTTTATATTACGAAAAGGGTTAAATAACAAAAAGGTTCGCAATAAAGCGAACCTTTTTTCATTAATTATCAAACGTCGACGCCGAGGAATTCTTTTGCGAGAATACCGACGAAGAAGGAGAGGACGGCAACGCTGATGCTTATGACCGACATCTCGGTAAAGCGCGAGAGGAAGGGTTGGTCTTTTGCGACCGAAGTATAATATGTAAATCCGGCGATTATGCCGACGATTATCAAGAGCATAAAGACGAGTGCGGCGATATATTGTCTCGGGTCGAAGAGGATATAGGGCAGAATAAGAAGAACGACGGTCAGGAGATACGCAACGCCCGTATAAGTACAGGATTTCAGCGCGTCCGAGCGTCCCTCGCTTTTCGCAGAGAGAAACTCGCTCGATGCCATCGAAAACGTCGCGGAAATACCGACGATAAGTCCGGAGAGGGCGACGAGGCGCGTATCCTGCAACGCGAACGTAAAGCCGGCAAGACTGCCCGCAAGCTCGACGAGCGCATCGTTGAGACCGAGAACCATACTTCCGACGTACTGCAAGCGTTCTTCGTCAAGCATATCGAGAAGTGCGTTTTCGTGCTCCTCTTCCTGAGCACGTATTTCAACGCTTTCCTCAACTTCTTCGATAAGCGCCGCATATTTTTCCTGCGCCATCTCTTCACCGCGTTCCATAAGCTTCACGGCGAAGGTGAAGCCGAAGATGCGAGCGAAAAACGTGTATTTGAGGACTTTCGCCTTTTCGGGCTTCATTTCGATGCCCGTATAGGATTTCCAGATATTATAATGGTTGAGCTCTTCCTGCGAGAGGCGGAGAAGAGTTTTTTTGTTTTCCTCGCCTTTTGCGAATTTTGCGATTTTTTCATAAACGACGCTCTCGGTAAGCTCGTTTTGCTGCATTTTTTTTATGAGTTCAAGAGATTGGGTTGAGATTTGTCTTTCCATATCAATTCCCCCTTACGCTATTTTCCTATATAATACAACAGTTTCCGACAAATAACAATAGGAATTTCTCGGATTCGAAAAAAATATGAAAAATTTGATTTTTGCTCTTGACTTCATTATCGAAGTGTGATAGTATGCTAAAAAATGCGTTTGAGCAGAAACAAGTAGGCATTTTCGAAGCCTTGAGAGAGTTGTCGGGTGGTGCGAGACAATGGGGACGTTCTTGCTGAATACATTCTGCGAGCAGTGCACCGAAAGGGTGAACCGAGTAGGCCGCAACGGGAGTTCCCGTCACAGAACGAGGGTGCTGATTGGCACTCGGAAAGGCCGTGATCGCGAGAGAACGGTAAATAGAGGTGGTACCACGGGTTTTCTCGTCCTCTGTATTCATTTTGGAATACGGGGGCTTTTTATTTTCCCCGTTAGGAGGTAACAGAAATGACAGATGCACAGCTTTACACAATCATAGGTCTCTGCATATATGCAGTTTTGATGGCACTTGTCGGTTGTATAAGTTACGGCAAATCAAAAACTCTTGATAATTTTCTTATAGGAGGGCGAAACATCGGCGCTTGGTCGACGGCGTTCGCATACGGCACGACCTATTTTTCGGCGGTCGTTTTTGTCGGATACGCAGGTCAGCACGGTTGGAACATCGGGCTCGGAAGTATCTGGATCGGTGTTGGCAACGCAGTTCTCGGTTGTCTCCTTTCGTGGCTTTTGTTTGCGAACCGCACGAGAAAGATCACGAAAAAGCTCAACGCAAAAACCATGCCCGAATATTTCGAGAAGAGATACTCCTCGAAAAAGATGAAGCTTTTGGCTTCGGTCGTTATCTTCGTGTTTCTCGTACCCTATACAGCCGCTGTTTACAAGGGGCTCGGTTCGATCTTCAACGCAGTATTCCCCGGAGTTGAAACCTGGGTTTGGATGCTTATGATCGCTTGTCTTACTGCGGTTTACCTTGTTGCGGGCGGATACGTCGCGACGGCTTACACCGACCTTATTCAGGGCGTTATTATGATTGCAGGCGTTGTTTGCCTTGTTTTCGTCGTGCTTAACCACGAAAGCGTCGGCGGTATTTCGGGGCTCTTGGAAAATCTCGGTAGCTTCAAGCCGCTTCCCGACGACCCGAATCCCGTCACGGGAAGCCAGCTTACCAACATCTTCGGCGGTAACGCTTTCAGGTTCTTGTGCTTCAACATCATGCTCACGAGCTTCGGTACGTGGGGGCTCCCGCAGATGATCGGCAAGTTCTATGCGATCAAGGACACGGCGGCAATCAAGCGCGGAACGATCATCTCGACGATTTTCTGTGCGGTTATCGGCTGTGGTGCATACCTCATCGGCAGTACGTCGCGTCTTATTCTTGGAGGTCAACTCCCCGAGGGCGGTATTGACTCGGTAATACCGAGCGTACTTATGACGGTTCTGACAAACGGAACTTTTGGGATCATTCTTCTTGCGCTTATTATAATTCTGTTGATCTCCGCTTCGATGTCAACGCTTCAGTCGATCGTTCTTACTTCGGCGTCGGCGGTTGCAGTCGACTTCATCCCCACTGTCAGCAAAAAGACGATAAATCCCGACAACCAAATGCTTCTCACCCGTCTTTTCTGTCTCGCGTTCGTTGCGTGCTCGTTCATTTTTGCAACGCAGGACATTCCGATCATCGTAAGTCTTATGTCGTTCTCGTGGGGCGTCGTTTCGGGTTGCTTCATCGGACCCTACATCTGGGGACTCTTTTCGAAGAAGATCACGAAGGCCGGTGCATACGCAGGTATGGTCGCAGGACTTCTCACCGTCGGTATTTCGACGCTCGTTATCACGCTTAACTCGAATTTTGCATCCGCAGCGGCAAAATCGCCAGAGATGGGTGTTTGTGCGATGGCTGTTTCGTTCATCGTCGTGCCGATCGTAAGCGCATTCACGAAGAAGCGCAACGCGAAAGAGGTTGATGAGATTTTTGAATGCCTGAACGAAAATTGTTAACACTCAAAATCGAAAAATATCTTGACAAAACCGCGATAACGTGGTAAAATACGACTCAATATTAAACGCTGTGATGCGGAATAGTACGCGAAATACTTTCGCCTTGAGAGAGATGCCGTTTGGTGCGAGGCATCGGGGAAGGTTCGCAGAACTCACCGCGGAGCGTCTGCCGTGAATTTTCGAAGTAAGGGCAGACGGGTGCTCCCGTTACAGAGCATAGATGTGATTGCATCTGAGTGCATCCGAAGCGGATGAAAAAGAGTGGTACCGCGGAAATGTTTTTTTGACGTTTTCGTCTCTTTGGATCGACAAGGAGACGGAAACGTTTTTTTGTTGAAGCTTCAAAAATATTTTCGCTCCCACAATGAAAGGAACCAGAAAAATGAAAAACATAATCATTTCCGACATTACTCTCAAAAAGCTCTCCGAGGATCGCGAGATCGCGCTTCTTTTCCGTGAAAAGACCGCAATCGCCGTTTGCGCTGACAGAATCGGTGCGAACGCAATTGAGCTCGCGCCCGTGAAGAATCTTCGCGAGGATGCTATTATATACAAGACTATTTGTCAAAACGTAAAGAACGCAATCGTTGCGATTCCCGTCGGTTTTACGGCTGACGACGTGAAGAACGCTTTCGAATGCATCAAGGAAGCGAAGAATCCCCGACTTCAGGTTGCGCTTCCCGTTTCGACCGTTTTGATGGAATATACCTACCACGTAAAAGCCGAAAAAATGCTCCTCAAGATCGCAGAGCTCGTAAAAGCGGCAAAAGAACTCTGTGCAGACGTTGAATTCTGCGCGCTCGACGCGACGAGAGCCGACGTTGAGTTCCTTATTTCTGCGGCAAGGGAAGCAAAAGAAAACGGCGCGGGCGTTATCACGCTCTGCGACGATGCGGGTATTTCCCTCCCCGACGAGATCGCCGATCTTGTCATGAAGGTCAAAGCAGAAATCGACGCTCCTGTTTACGTTCAGGTTTCCGACCGCATCAACATGGCGGTTGCGTCGGCGGTTGCGGCTATCAAAAACGGTGCAGACGGACTCAAATGCGCGATGGCGGGAAAGAACGTGCTTCTCACTGGCGAGATCGCGGATGCGGTGAATATTTGCGCATCCCAGCTTGATGCAGGCACCGACCTCAACAACACGAAAATTCACGCAAGCATCGAAGATATGCTTGCAAGCATAAACCACGAATCCTACGAATCCGACGAAACCGTAAGCGAAAAGAAGAAGATACTTCTCGATTCCGACAGCTCTATCGCGCAGGTTGCACAGGCGGCTCAGCTTCTCGGATATGACCTCAACGAGTCCGACTGCGGAAACGTTCACAAAGCGCTCATGCAGGTCTGCGAGAAGAAGGGTGCAGTCGGTGCGAAGGAGCTCGAGGCGCTTATCGCAAGCTCTGCGATGCAGGCACCCTCGACCTATCATCTCGAGAGTTATACCACTAACAGCAGTAACCTCACTAGCTCTATGTCACAGGTAACTCTCAAATGCGACGGCGAGATCATCTCGGGCGTCAGCACGGGTGACGGTCCTATCGACTCGGCGTTCCGCGCGATCGAGCAGTGCGTCGGTTATCACTACGAGCTCGACGATTTTCAGGTTCAGTCGGTAACCGAAGGCAAAGAGGCACTCGGTTCGGCTCTCGTACGCCTCCGCAACAACGGAAAACTCTACTCGGGCAACGGAATCTCCACAGACATCGTTGCGGCAAGCATCAGAGCGTACATCAACGCCCTCAACAAGATCGTTTTTGAGGAGAACTAAGAATGAAAATCGTATTTTCAACAAAATATGTGAATCGGCCCTCGTTTCTCGATACCTGCCGTTATGCATACGACTACGGCTTTTCGGGATTTGAGATATACGATGCGATAAAAGAACGCAACCAGCATCACGACAGTATTCTCCGCCGTGACCGCGTTTCCGACGCGAAAAGAAAGCTCATCAACCGAAATCTTTCGGTTTCCGCACTTAACTACCCCTACTCAATCGAATCCGACGAGGCGAACGCCGAAGCAATCACGAAATACGTCGATATGGCGGCTGTCTCGGGCGTTTCGAACGTTATCGTGCGCGTTGAAAAAGAGGTTTCTTTCGACGTTTTGAAGGAAAAGCTCGCGCCCGCCATCAAGCGTGCCGAGGATTGCGACGTAAATATTCTTCTCGAAACGGTCGGTTTTCTTTCGGATACTCAAAACGTTATTGACATAATCAACTTTTTCTCGTCTGCCGTTATCGGTGCCTGCTGGAACGTAAGAGGAACTTACTTCGGCGCGGGTGAAACGGCTGAAACTACGATCAAGGTTCTCGGCGCGTACATAAAGTACGTTCGTCTCGGCGATATGAAGGACGGTAAAACGGTTCTTATCGGCGAGGGCGAGCTTCCCGTCGAAAATCTTATCAACGCGCTCTCTTCGCTTAACTTCGAGGGATTTATCTGCGCGGCGTGGAACGACGAGATCAACGATGCGGACATCGTTCTTACTCATTTTGCAAACTATATTTCGTCGCTCAATCGCGAAAAAAAGGATTTTGACCGCGCGTACTATAACCGCGCAAAAACCGGCACCTACGTCTGGAAAAAATACGACCTTATTGACGCGACGTTCTCGGACGTTCTTGACACGATGTGCAAGAATTACCCCGACCAGTATGCGTTCAAATACCCTACGCTTGACTACACACGAACCTACGAGCAGTTCCGTCGAGACGTTGACGAATGTGCCGCGGCACTTATCTCGCTCGGCGTAAAAGCGGGCGATCACGTTGCGGTCTGGGCAACGAACGTGCCTCAATGGTACGTCACGTTCTGGGCAACCACGAAGATCGGCGCGGTTCTCGTTACGGTCAACACTGCATACAAGATACACGAGATCGAATATCTCCTTCGTCAGTCCGACACCCACACGCTCGTTATGATCGAGGACTGCAAGGATATTAACTATAAAGAGATCATCAGCGAGCTCTGTCCCGAGCTCAAGAATCTCACCCCCGGCAAGCCCCTTTACTCGAAGAATCTCCCCTTCCTCCGTAACGTCGTTACGGTTGGATTTAATATGGACGGATGTCTTAACTGGGAGCAGATGCTCTCGCGCGCTTCGCTCGTTCCGCGTGAAGAGGTTCGCAGACGCGCTTCTCTCGTAAAGCCCGACGACGTATGCAACATGCAGTACACCTCGGGTACGACGGGATTCCCGAAGGGCGTTATGCTTACCCACAGAAATATCGTCAACAACGGCAAGATCATCGGCGACAGAATGGACCTCTCGACCGCAGACCGCATGATGATTCAGGTTCCGATGTTCCACTGCTTCGGCATGGTTCTCTCGATGACCTCGATGATGACTCACGGCGGTACGCTCTGTCCCATCCCCTATTTCTCGCCGAAATCGTCGCTCGCTTGCGTTAACGACGAAAGAATCACCTGCTTCAACGGTGTTCCGACGATGTTCATCGCGATGTTCAACCACAAGGATTTTGAAAAACCCGATTTTTCATACATGAGAACGGGAATCATGGCAGGTGCAAACTGTCCCGCGGACCTGATGCGCCGCGCCGCCGTTGAAATGAACATGCGCGAGATAATTTCCGTCTACGGTCAGACCGAAGCGGCGCCCGGATGCACGATGGGCGAGGTTAACGAAGACCTTGATCACCGTGTTGAGACGGTCGGAAGCGCGTTCCCCGGAGTTGAATGCAAGATCATCGATCCCGAAACGGGTTCGGAGCTTCCCGACGGCGAAAGCGGCGAGTTCGTTGCACGCGGTTTTAACATCATGAAGGGATATTACAAAATGCCCGAGGCAACCGCGCAGGCGATCGATGCAGACGGATGGCTCCATTCGGGCGACATCGCTTGCAGAACTCCCGACGGATATTACAAGATCACAGGCCGACTCAAGGATATGATCATCCGCGGCGGCGAGAACCTCTATCCCCGCGAGATCGAAGAATTTTATCTTACAAACCCGAAGGTTCGCGACGTTCAGGGCGTCGGCGTTCCGGACGAAAGATACGGTGAGGAATGCTGTGCATGGGTTATTCTTCACAAAGGTGAAACGGCGGACGAAGCCGAGATGAAGGAGTTCGGAAACGCGTATATCGCGCGTCACAAGGTTCCGAGATACTTCGTTTTCGTCGATCAGTTCCCGATGAATGCCGCAGGTAAGATCCTCAAATACAAAATGCGTGATGAATCCATCGAAATGCTTGGACTCAAAAAGTAGATCGTGAGGTAAATATAATGAACAACTATAAAATCGGTACAAAATGTATTCAGGCGGGCTATACTCCCAAAAACGGCGAGCCCCGTCAGATTCCTATTTATCAGAGCACTACCTTCAAATACGATACGAGCGAGGAGATGGGCAAGCTTTTTGACCTCGAGGCCTCGGGATATTTTTACAGCAGATTGCAGAACCCCACGAACGACTGCGTTGCGGCTCGTATTGCGGCGCTTGAAGGCGGTAGCGCGGCGATGCTGACCTCGAGCGGTCAGGCGGCTTCGTTCTACAGCGTCTTCAACATCGCGTCCTGCGGTGACCACGTCGTTTGTTCGTCCGCGATCTACGGCGGAACGTTCAACCTCTTCTCGGTTACTATGAAGAGAATGGGCATCGAATTTACGTTCGTTGCTCCCGACTGCTCGGACGAGGAGCTCGAAAACGCTTTCCGTCCGAACACGAAAGCAGTTTTCGGCGAAACGATTGCAAACCCCGCGCTCGATGTGCTTGACATCGAACGCTTTGCAAAAGCGGCGCACAGTCACGGCGTACCGCTTATTATCGACAACACGTTTGCAACACCCATCAACTGCCGTCCGATCGAATGGGGCGCAGATATCGTAATTCACTCCACGACGAAATATATGGACGGTCACGCAAGCGGTGTCGGCGGATGCATCGTAGATTCCGGCAAATTTGACTGGACGAAATATCCCGACAAGTTCCCCGGACTTTGCACTCCCGACGAAAGCTATCACGGCGTTACTTATACCGAAAGATTCGGTCTCGAGGGTGCGTATATCACGAAAGCAACCGCACAGCTCATGCGCGATCTCGGCGCGATCCAATCGCCCCAGAACGCATATCTCATCAACCTCGGGCTTGAAAGTCTTGAGGTAAGAATGGCGCGTCATTGCGAAAACGCGCAGGCGGTTGCCGAATACCTCAAGAAGCATCCGAAGATCACATGGGTACGCTATTGCGGTCTTGAGGACGACAAGAACTATACTCTCGGTCAGAAATATCTTCCCAACGGCTCCTGCGGTGTAATTTCGTTCGGCGTTGACGGCGGAAGAACGGCTGCGGAGAAGTTCATGAAGAACCTCAAGCTCGCATCGATCGAAACGCACGTTGCGGACTCGAAGACCTGCTGCTTGCATCCCGCAAACGCAACTCACCGTCAGATGAACGACGCCGAACTCAAGGCGGCGGGCGTTGCTCCCGATCTTATTCGCCTTTCCTGCGGTCTTGAGGACAAGGTTGACATTATCGCAGACATCGAACAGGCGCTCGCATGCATTTGAAAATCACGGTATTTTGGTAAATTGTTTCCAAAAAAGCGCAAAAAGCTCTTGACAATAGTGTTATAAACGAGTATAATGCGTTACAATGAAATTTGAATATAATGAACAACTATGACGAAGACGGTCGGATTGCCGAGTTTTGAGAGAGTTGGCGGTTGCTGCGAGCCAATGACAGAGCTTTCCAATGACCCATCACTTCCGAGTTGGAGGGCTGAACAACGAACGTTAATTAGGTTCCTTCCGTATTGCTGCGTGAAAGCAAGGGCTTGATTGAGCCCGTAAGGTGGCGAATCATCGTGTTCGCAATTTGAGTGGTACCGCGAGTTGAATGACTCGTCTCAAAGTTTTCTTTGGGACGAGTCTTTTTTGTTTTATTCAAATCCGAATCAACAGAAACGGAAGGAGCAAACAACAATGGAAATCAATTTGAAAGAGGTTGCAAGCCGTATCAAGGGCTTGCGTGAGGCAAAGGGCTATTCGCAGGAAGAGCTCGCAGCCCTCACGGGCGTTACGCTTGAGGACTATCGTCTTCTCGAGCAGGGCGAGACCGATTTCAGTTTTACTTTTATTTATAAATGCGCAAAAGCGTGTAACGTCGAGGTCGTCGATATTATCGAGGGTACGAGCACGACGCTTACTTCTTTTGCGATCACGAGAAAAGGCGAAGGACTTGAAATAATCAAGAAGCAGGCAGGCGTTTACTACAACCTTGCACCGAAGTTCAAGGACAAGCTCGCCGAGCCGTTCCTCGTAAAGCTCCCCTACATGGAATCCGAGCAGAACGCACCTATCAAGCTCAACTCCCACAACGGTCAGGAGTTTGACGTTATCGTAAAGGGCTCGCTCAAGGTTCAGGTCGGCAATCATATCAGCGTTCTCAACGAGGGCGACTCGATATTCTACAACAGTATTATTCCTCACGGTATGATCGCGGTGAGCGAGGGCGGATGCGAGTTCCAGGCGGTCGTTCTCAACCGGCAGGACGGCGATTTTGCGGAGTCCTACCCCGAAGCACCGTTTATTGGCGCGAAAGCCAAAAAAGCGGACTCGAACGTCAAGACCGTCGCAGACAATTTTGTTGAAACGACGCTTGACGAGCAGGGCGTTTTCAACGGAATCAAGTTCAAGAACGAAGACAAGTTCAACTTTGCTTTTGACTGTGTTGACGCTATCGCCGAGAAGAATCCCGACAAGCTCGCGATGATGTGGGTCGGCAACGACAAGTCCGAAAGAAGATTCACGTTCAACGATATGAAGCGCTACTCCGCAAAGACGGCGAACTACTTCGAATCGCTCGGAATCAAAAAGGGCGACACGGTTATGCTCGTCCTCAAGCGTCACTATCAGTTCTGGTTCTGTATGCTCGCGCTTCACAAGATCGGCGCGATCGCGATTCCCGCGACGAACCAGCTCGTCGAGCACGACTTTAGTTACAGATACAAAGCAGCCGGAGTTAAAGCAATCGTCTGCACCGCTGACGGCAGCGTATCCGCCGAAGCGGAAAAGGCGGCAAGCGAGTTCCCCGAGATCAAGAAGATACTCGTCGGCGGAACGAAAGACGGTTGGTACGACTTCAACGTCGAAATGGAGCGTTTCAGCACCCATTACTTCCGCAACGAGAACACTCCCTGCGGAAACGACCCGATGCTCATGCTCTTCACCTCGGGCACGACGGGATATCCGAGAATCGCGACACACTCTTACAAATACGCGCTCGGTCATTATACGACCGCGAAATATTGGCACAACGTAAACCCCGACGGACTTCATTTCACGATCTCCGACACGGGATGGGGCAAAGCGCTCTGGGGCAAGCTCTACGGTCAGTGGCTCTGCGAGGCAGGTATTTTCACATACGACTTCGACAGATTCCACTCCGACGACATCCTTCCCCTTTTCAAGAAGTACAACATCACGACCTTCTGTGCGCCCCCCACGATGTACCGCTTCTTCATCAAGGAAGACCTCTCGAAATACGATCTTTCTTCGATAGAATACGCTACGACCGCGGGCGAAGCGCTCAACCCCGAGGTTTTCAACCAGTTCAAGAAAGCAACGGGACTGACTATCATGGAGGGTTACGGTCAGACAGAGACCACTCTCTCGATTGCAAACTTCGTCGGCTCGACTTCGAAGCTCGGCTCTATGGGTAAGCCCAGCCCCCTCTATGACGTCGTTATCCTCGATCCCGACGGAAACGAATGCAAGACGGGCGACGCGGGCGAAATCTGCATCCGCACGAGCGAAAACGTTCCCTGCGGACTCTTCATCGGCTATTACCTCGACGAGGAAAAGACGAACGAAGCATGGTATGACGGTTATTACCACACGGGCGACCAGGCGACGATGGACGAGGACGGTTATCTCTGGTACGTCGGACGTATCGACGACGTTATCAAGTCGTCGGGTTACCGTATCGGACCGTTCGAGATCGAAAGCGTTATCATGGAGCTTCCCTACGTTCTTGAATGTGCCATCACTCCCGTTCCCGACGAGGTACGCGGTCAGATCGTAAAGGCGACGATCGTGCTCACGAAGAACACCGTCGGCACGGACGAGCTCAAAAAAGAGATTCAGGAATACGTCAAGACACACACCGCACCCTACAAATACCCGAGAATCGTCGAATTTGTCGACGAGCTCCCGAAGACCATCAGCGGTAAGGTCAGACGTGTCGAAATCCGCAAAAAAGACCTCGAAAAGGTTAACGGATAAAATGAAAAGCACTTATGATTCACGTCATAAGTGCTTTTTTATTATTCGTTCCAGATGAATTTGTGGTTGATCGATTCGCCGCCGTCGACGAGGATATTCTGTCCCGTGCAGAATTTGTTCGTAACGGTGAGGAAATACGCCCATTCGGCAATCTCCTCGGCGGTTGCCCAGCGTCTCAAGGGTGTCTCGTCCATTATTCTGTTCCAAAGCGCAGGATCGTTCATAACGCACTCGTTGAGAGGGGTTACAACACCGCCCGGATCGAGCGAATTACACGTTGCGCCAAAAGCGGCAACGCGTTTTGCCACGTTTTTCGTATAAGAAAGGATTCCGCCCTTGCTCGCGCAATATTCGGGGAATTCCGAGCCCGTATGCGCGCTCGCAGAGCCGACGTTGAGGATAGATTTTATTTTATTCTGAACGCCGTATTTTTCGGTTATGAAGATAGGCGCTTTGAGGTTGATTTCGATATCGTCCTCGTTTTGAGTGCCCGCGTTGTTGATAAGAATTTCAACTCCGTCAATTTCGGGAAGGTTTTCCCTATCGCGCACATCGCATTTATAGTGGGTGTACGAGCTGTTTTCTATCGTCGAATCCTGACGGTCGATGCCGATGACCGTGTGACCCGATTTCAGAAAATACTCCGCAACCGCAAGTCCGATTCCCTGAGAAGTTCCCGTTATTAAAACCTTCATTTTCTGCGCTCCTTTTCGATATAATCGAGGTAATCCCTACCGATCGACTCCGATTTCCATTTTTTCGAGATTTTATAGCCCATCGGGGAGAAAAGAATTTGCATCAAAAGCTCGGCGCACGCGCCGACAAGCGCGCACATCGCGCACTGCAAGACCGTCCAGCAGAAGCCGTCCCAGAAGATAGGCGCAAAAAACACGAAAACGATGACCGAGAAGATAAAGTTATCGAAAAACTGACCGATGAACGTCGAGACGTAGGTTCGCGTTGCGTAGGCGAGCTTTCCGTCGGGGTTCTTCCTGAAGCACTTCCCTATCGTCCAGTTAAGCGTGTTATTTATGACCGCGGAAGCGAGGAAAGCGATTGTGCTTCCGACGAGGATGAACCACGTTCCGCCGAATATACCGTCAAACGCGCTGTAATCCCCTACGTTCGAGGGTATCGCGCTTGCAACGAAAAACACGAGACAGGTCATGAGGTTAATCAGCGTTGCGAGAACCGAGATCTTGTTCGACGCTTTCGGGCCGAAATGCTTCGTGATAACGTCCATACACATGAAAGACAGCCACGAGATAAGTATTCCGCCGTCGAGTGCGATCCAGTCGAGCTGAAGAAGCGTTTTGTTTGCAAGAAGATTCATGCATATTACACTTACTACGAACAGGGTAACAACCGTTGTAGGTATGCAGCGTAAAAGCAAAACAGTTTCTTTTGCTTCTCTTTGAAACCATTCTTTAATTTTCATTTATTTCTCCGTTTTAAGCAGTTTTTTGCTGTAATATAAATACGGTATCATTACAGACAGTAATGCACCTATCCATGCCACCGGTTCAGATACAAATAAAGCATCACTGCCCATCCAATGAATAACGGCTTTTGACATAAAAACTCTTGCCGCACATTCAATAAATCCCGATATCATCGACCATACAGAAACTTCCATTGCCTGCAATGCGTTTCTGAAAATATGCAGAAGATAAAGGCTGATAAGGCAAACAAGCAATATTGTTATATAGTGGACCGCTATTTCCAAAGCTTCCGTGCCGCCTTCTTCGTTAACATCAAGAAAAAGCTGTAAAAGATCTCCCCTGATAACGTAAACAAATGCCATAACGAAAAGTGCCATAAGTATAACGATAAGTATCGCTGTTTTTACACCTTTTTTAACTCTTTCAAAGTTTCCTGCCCCGAAATTCTGAGCAAGAAATGTTGAACATGCAAGTCCCAACGATATACCGCTGCTTTCGAGAAGACCGTAAACCTTATTTGTTGCCGTGTAACCTGCGATAAATATACTGCCCTGCGCATTTATGCTTGACTGTAAGATTATTCCGCCAAGTGCAATAACGATCATTTCAAGAGCAAGAGGCATACCGAAAACAAGAAGATCTTTTATCATCTTCATGTCTATTTCCCAAGAGGATCTGTCCAGTTTTACAAACTCTATCTTTTTTATTTTTATAAGACAATATATAAAAGATACAAGTTGTGCAATAACAGAAGCAATCGCTGCACCGAAAATGCCAAGATCAAATGCAAAGACAAATAAAATATCAAGTCCGATATTCAAAAGTGCTGATATTATCATTGCAACGAGCGGACTTTTTCCGTCGCCGAATGCTCGAAGGATGGACGCTGCCATGTTATATGCCGTAACTATCAAAGTGCCCGAAATCATTGTTATCAGATATGTTTTTGCACCGTCAACAATATCTGAAGGGGTTTTTAACAGTGCAAGCAGAGGTTCTGAAACAATAATGCCTAAAATTGTAAAAAAACCGCCAATGATCAAACAAAGCAATGCAGACATCGCAATCGATTTATTCATTGCTTTATAGTTTTTTTCTCCGAAATATCTTGAAACAAATGTTGAAAATCCTTGTGTTAGCGTAACAAGAGTCCAAAGGATCAGCCAATAGCTCCAGTCTGTTGCACCTACTGCCGCCAATGCTTTAACACCTACACCTCTGCCAACTATTGCAGCATCGGCTATCATATAAAGCTGTTGGCCTAAATTTGTTATTATCAGCGGAAATGCAAATTTTAATAAATGCTTTGTCGGGCTTCCGACAGTCATATCTGTAGTTCTGCTCATATTTTCTCCGTAATTTTTCTATGCGTTCATTATTATAATACTACATTCTTCTCACTTAGTCAATACTTTTACACAAAAATAAAGAGCAGAAAATCTGCTCTTTATTTATATTCTTCGGGAACTACGCCCGTTCTTGCTATTTCAAGAAGCTGGTTAAGGGCCTCTTCTGTCAACATTCCGGTAACGTATCCTATAGGGGCACCGTTTCGGTCTATAAGCATTGTTGTCGGAAAAGCGGAGATTCCGTATTTTATAGCTGCATCGTTGTCCATATCAAAATAAACCGGAAATGTGTAACCGTTATTTTCTATGAGCTTTTGTGCATCAGAAACAGTATCGTTTGAGTTTACCATGATAAATTCAAGATCGGGGTTTGCTTTATAGGCTTCTTCAAAATGCGGCATTTCGTTTTTACAGGGACCGCACCAGCTTGCCCAGAAGTTCAATATTATCGGCTTTCCGACAAAATCCCAAAGCTCAACTTTGTTTCCGTCTTTATCGTATACCGTAAAATTAGGAGCACCGTACTCAACGGTTTCAGTCTGATTTTCGATTGTATCTTCTGTCTTTTCCGTGTTATCTTCTTCCTGTTCTTTTTCTTCGGTAACATCCTGCGGCTGTTCTTCTTTTTCCATGCTTACGATGTTGTTCTGTGCATATTCTTTACTGAGGTTATCGTAGAGAAAATAAATGCCAACAAACGCCGCCACAACTATAACCGCAGTCACTAACCATAATATTTTCTTTTTCATTTTGACCGTCCGTTCTGTTTTACGTTAATTTAAAATATTAAGAAATTTTCCTAAAAGTCCTGTCATCATAAGCACACCCAAAATAATAAGCAATGTACCGCTGATGATGTTTATTACCTTATAATTTTTCTTTATAAAATTGAATGCACTTTTGAGTTTATCTATAAGCATTGCACTTACAATAAACGGGATGCCGAGACCGAGAGAGTAGGCGAGGAGCATCAGAATTCCTGTTAAAACATGACCCTGCTGAGATGCCAACATCAATGCCGAGCCGAGAAATGCGCCGACACACGGAGTCCATCCTACTGAAAATATTATACCGAAAAGAATTGACGAAAAAAATCCGAGGTCGTTTGTCTTTGCATTTCCGTTCATGCCTTTGAAAATGTTCAGCTTAAATATGCCGAGAAAATTCAAACCGAAAAATATAACAACAAGCCCTGTTATGATATTTACTGCGGTTTGGTATTTAACAAGAAAGCTTCCCACTGTTCCCGCAAGCGCACCCATTGCAACAAAAACAACGGTAAATCCCAAAACAAATCCGAGCGAATTCGCCAATGTTTTTTTTGTTGTTCTTTCGCCGCCGCCCGCAAAATACGAAACGTATATCGGCAGCATAGGCAGTAAACAAGGTGAGATAAACGTTATGATCCCTTCAAGAAAAGAAATAAGATATTGCATTTTTAGCCTCTTTATTTAAAATTTAGTCATTGCAAGATATTCTTCTGCAAAGTTTACGGCAACAGCACCGTCAGAAACTGCGGTTACAACCTGTCTTAACGGCTTCGTACGAACATCTCCTATCGCATAAACACCGTCTATATCAGTTTTCGTGGATTCGTCAGCGATAACATAGCCGCTTCCGTCCAAAGCAACCGAGCCGCTTAAAAATTCGGTCGCGGGCTTTCTTCCGATGCTTATAAATACGCCGTCGCAATCCGTGTATCGTTCCTCATCCGTTTTGAGATCTTTTGTTTTAACACCGATAACTTTTTCGTTTGAAACGATCTGAGAAATTTCGCTGTTCCATAAAAACTCAACGTTTTCCGCATTCATCAACGGTTCCTGATAGATCTTTGTTGCTTTGAGCGTATCTCGTCTGTGGATAAGATACACTTTTTTTGCGATTCTCGAAAGATAAAGCGCATCTTCAACCGCCGAATTACCGCCGCCTACAACTGCCACTGTTTTATTTTTGTAAAATCTGCCGTCGCAATGTGCACAGTAGTGAACACCTTTTCCAACAAGATCCCATTCTTCTTTGAGTCCGAGCTCCTTGGGATTTGCACCTGTTGCGATAACGACTGTTTTAGCAAAAAGTTCGCCGTTTGTGGTCGATAATTTTTTGAGCTTATCTGAAAAATCAACAGAATTTACTTCAGCATATTCAGTCTTCGCACCGAAACGCTCCGCGCCTTGCTGCATTTTCATCCCGAGTGTAAAGCCGTCAATACCTTCTTCAAAACCGGGATAGTTGTCTATAACATCAGTCAGAGCCATCTGACCGCCAGGCGCCATTCTTTCTATTGTTAAAACATCAAGCCCTGCTCTTGAAGCATATAAAGCCGCAGTGTAGCCTGCGGGACC
>JAZRRU010000069.1:0-10072 GCA_045651025.1 Eubacteriales bacterium | reverse complement strand
CTCCTTCTCCGCCATTCAAGTCCACAACAATAATGTTGTGGACTTGTTTCTTTTTTCTCGGTGTGTTATAATAATTTTTGATTTAAACAAAGGATGAATGTAAATGGCATTGAAAATAATTACGCTCTCGTTTATGGCAGTATTTTACATCTGTTATTTCGCAAAAATGATAAGCCAAAGAAAGCAGGGAATAAAGACTGACCAGCTTGGAAAAGGTAAGGTTGGATTTGTTAAGTTTATCGAGATAACTTTGAAGATAACAACATATCTGTTGCCCATAGGACAGGTGTTGAGTATTATATTTTATGAAGGTACAGCGCATATAGCTTTGCGAATCATCGGTGTTGTTATTTTGGCTTTAGGTGTGCTTGCGTTTATTCTTTCGGTTCTTCAAATGAAGGACAATTGGCGAGCAGGTGTTGCGAAAGAGGACAAAACATCTCTTGTAACAAGAGGAATTTATTCTATAAGTCGAAACCCTGCATTTTTGGGCTTTGATCTTATGTATATTGGGATTTTGTATGCCTTTTTCAACAGTTATCTGTGTTATGCAACAGCGTTTGCTTTGGTTTTCTTCCATTTGCAGATAGTGAATGTTGAAGAAGATTTTTTAGTGGAAGCTTTTGGGGATAAATATATCTCTTATAGAAAAAAGGTGTGCAGATATATCGGACGCAAGTTTTGGAATTAAAATATTAAATTTTAATCCGCAAGGGTGTAAGCCCGTAGCGGAATTTAGTAATACGCGGCAGCCCGTCTGATATCTAAAATAACGCTATAAATAAAGCAGAAAAAATATAGTTCCATCGGTATCACAAGATGCCGATGGATTTTCATTATAAAATCCTCAAAAGATTCTTCCAATTGAAAAAGCTCTTGAGAACAATGAAGATTCGATAAAACACGTGCGGGAAACTAAAGGCAACGAACCATATCTCCCATTGAAAACCGCTGTGTTTTATGATATAATCAATACAGTACAAAACCAATCAATCTCACGCGCAGGAGGATGATATTATGAAAAAATCACGTTTTATCTTAATCTTTCTTCTCTCCCTACTTTTATGCGCCTGCGAGTTTTCTTCTCCGCAAGGTGACGCGAGCGAAGCGATATCCGACGTTATAAAAACCGAAAGTCAGGTCTCGGAAGAGCCAACGTATTCCGAGAACAGCGCCGTTTCCGACGAATCGACCGAATCCGAAACGCCGACGGTGTCCGAAGAGTCGGACGTATCCGAAACGCCGACGGTGTCCGAAGAGTCGGACGAATCCGAAACGCCGACGGTATCCGAAGAGTCGGACGTATCCGAAGAGCCGACGCACTCCGAGTTCTACCTCGAAGGATATTCGGCACAACAAATCATCGACTATTTCTCCGAGGTTGCGCTCGACATGGAATATTCCGACGGGCTCGGCGACACGACACTTATCCAAAAATGGCTATCACCGATTTCTTATCGCATAGACGGAGAGCCCGAAAAAGACGATATTGCAGTTCTCAACGGGCTTTTTGAACAGCTAAACGAAATCGCGGGATTCCCCGGCATCCACCCTGCGAAAGAGGGCGAACCTGCAAATATGACCCTCGGATTTCTCGAAAAGAACGACTTCAACGACAGCTTTTCCGATGTGGTCAACGGCGAGGATGCTTTCGGTGCGGCGCAATTTTGGTATTACACCGCCACAAACGAAATCCACACGGCGCGTATCGGTTACCGCACGGATATGGACGAGGATTCGCGCACGTCGGTTCTTGTCGAGGAAATTGTCAACTCTCTCGGCATCAGCGACACCGTTTTGCGAACCGACAGCGTCGTATATCAATATTCAAACGACAACTCCGCCCTCAGCGAAGTCGATATACTCATCCTAAAACTGCTTTACCACCCCGAAATCAAATGCGGCATGAACGCAGCTGACTGCGAAACGGTAATTCGCAAATTATACTATTAAACACCCCCATCACCCACCGTCCAAAAGACGGAGGGTGATTTTTTTAGTTGCTAGTTGCTTTTTTTATTTTACTGTTATATAATAATGAAGTAAAAACGAGGACCTGCAAAGGAGAAATTTTTATGAAGAGATACGTTGCTTTTGCCCTTGCGCTTTTGATGATCGTTTCGTCGTTCAGCTCGGTCGTGCTTGCAGACGACGTGATTACGCTGAGCGGAACCGTTGATATCAACGGTGGTTCTGCCGACGCGCTTGTTATCTCAGGGAAAACCTTTTATCCTGCATCTGCAGGAACTGCGTCCGTGACGATCAACGTAAGCAGTTCGGATTATGCATACAACGCGGTTTATCTGAACGGCTCTCCTCTCGGCGTGCTTTCCGGAACAGAAACGACGTTTTCTTTTTCGGCTTCATCGCTTCAAAGCGGAAGCAACGAGTTGAGGATCGTCCCCGGTGCTCAAAGCGCATATTTTGATACCTCGTTGAAATACGGTGAATACAATCTTGACGATATTACGATAAATTCAATCACGTTTTCGGGACTTTCTGTCACTTCCCCCGCATCTATTAAAAAACATTTGCCCATCGTCGGCGAAGCGGGTACGACCGTGACGGAAAGCGAATATTCCGTTCCGTTAACCCTCGGCGACGGTTGGACATCGACGGGATTCGGCGGAAACACACCCAACACGCCTCTTTACGCAGGTTTTATTTTCGAAAAGACCGATGAAAACATTTTCCGTGTCGACACAACCGTTTTCTCCGACGGCAAATACGAAGCGACTTTCTATAAGCAGGGCGATGTTTGCGAAACGAGAAAATACGTAATCGACAACAACGCTCCGTCAATTTCGTTCTCGATTGCGAACGGAAGCGCGGTTTCTCCGCTTGATGCCGTGACCTTCTCGGTTTCGGACGCGTCTCCCGTGACGACGGTGCTCTATGTCGACGGAGTTGAATGCGCGAAGATCGACCCGAGCGTTCTCGGCGAGGGCTCGCACACCGCCTACGTGATCGCGACCGACTCGCAAGGACTTTCCACCCACAAAATTCTTGTTTTCAACGTGACCGATCAGCGCGTTTCCGTCACGCCCGACGGAAGCTCATTCACCGTCACGGCGCAAAACGGCGCGGACGTTTACGGAGGCACTCCCTTGAAGAATATTTTCATGTACGAAAACCCTCTCGGAGTTTACGGCTCGCCTCTTTACTCCGACCCGAACGAAGCGCTCGTTTCGTTCGACAACAAAGCGTCGATTTCGACCTCCGCTATCGGAAACAAAGTTCCCTATCATTCCTTCGTCGTTGACACGACGGAGGCGGTCGGCGAAACCGTTACCGTTTCCTACTCGGGCGAGTCGGGAAGCAAGACGGGCATCGTTCTCAAAGCATGGAACTATCCCGAAAACAGATGGGACACCGTCGCAAAAACAGACGTTGACGGCTCTGTTACGTTCGAATCGAAGCTCTCGACCTACTCGAGAGACGGAAAAATGAAGGTTATCGCAACGCCCGACATCGTTTACAACGGAAGCGATACGATCTTCTGGAACTCCGATACGCAGTATTACTCGCGCTATGAAGCGCTCAACGAAACATACTACAAGGTGAACGAATACGCCGTCGAGCTCTATGAAAAGGGCGAGATCGGTTACTGCGTTCATACGGGCGACCTTATCGACCAGACATACGTCGGCGACGAGACCGCGCACAAGGAATACGGCGTCGCGGACAGAGCACAAGCAATCCTCGACGATGCAAAAGTTCCGAACGGCGTTGTCAGCGGTAACCACGACATAACGCATTCAACCGCCGACTATTCCTACTATTGGCAATATTTCGGCGAGGACAGATACAAGAATTTCGATTGGTACGGCGGATCGCTCAACAACAACATGCACCATTACGACCTCGTATCGATCGGCGCTTACGATTTCGTATTTTTGTATATCGGTACTTACAAAGAGACCGAGCCCGACACTATCGCGTGGGCAAACTCGGTCTGCGAAGCATATCCCGACCGTAACGTTATCATCTGCACGCACGAATATATCAAGCCGAACGGCAACCTTTCGGACGGACGCGCAGAGGGTATCTGGAACGAGATCGTCGTTCCGAACGAAAACGTCGTTATGGTCCTCTGCGGTCACCACCCCGGTGTTCGCAATCAGGTCCGTCAGGTCGGCAACACCGACAGATACGTTGCCGAAATACTTGCAGACTATCAGTACGTTGACCTCGGCGAGGGCAAGGGCAACGGCGTAAGCTATGAGATCGGCGGTTACCCTCTCGACGGCGAAGGGTTTGTGCGTCTTATGTCGTTCAAGGAAAACGGTCAGGTTGCAACCTCGACTTACTCCCCCGTCGCCGATATGAACGGCTATTATTCCGCGAATCAGGAAACGTTCGTGTGCGATGTCGACATGATCCCCGCGAACCGTTCGATCTGCACAAAGTCCTTTAACGTTCTCACCAACGTTGAGAAAAAAGGAACCGTGACCGACGGAAAGGTCACGCTTTCGGACTGCGACGCGTTCTATCTCGTCACGGACGAGGGTGATATGTCGGAAATCCGCCTCATCAACGGATATTCGACCGATTACACCGCACCCGAGAGAAGAAGCTACAACCTTTCTCCGATCGAAGCCGTAGGAAATATCGGTTTTGAATACATCAACGAAAATCTCCATCCCGATCAGGACAACGACCGCTCGCTTTTGAGCAAGAATATAACGGTTGGATTGGACCTTTTGAACGCGACGTTCACGCACGGCTCGGGCTCAACCAACTATGAAGCGAGCCAAGCGTCTGACAAATCCATCACGGTCAAGCAATATCTCGGCAACGGCGGTGAAAATTGGGTCACGCTCATATCGTCCTTCACCTCAAACAACAGCGTAAATCTTACGACGAACAACCGCCTCTATTTCGGCGTCACCGCAAAGCCGACGACGGGTTGGGATATATTCATCTACTTCTCCGACGGTACGAACCTTCAGTTCGCAGGAAACTCGGACATCGTCAAGCTTTTCGGCGACGTTAATAACGCATCTCCGAAGATGTCGGGTACCTGGAACGGTTATCTCGATCTTTCCTCGCTTTCCTACACGGGAACGAAAACGGTCACAAACGTTTGTCTCCAGACCGTAACCCCCGACGAAACGGTTACGTTCGATTATCTCTTCTTTGCAAAATCGACCGACGGCAAGGTTCGGTTTATTATTGACGAAAACACCGTCGGCGCGATAGAAGCTCCCATCGGAACAAAGATAAGCGTCCCCGCTCCCCCTCAGAAGATCGGCTATCTCTTCGACGGATGGTATACCATCGGCGGATCAAGAGTCGAAACCGTCAACGCGATGGGTCTTCCTCTCGATATTTCCGCAAGATTTACCGAAAAGACCTATAACCACGATTATTCAAACGATGCAAATTATGATCCCACGACTTATACGATGCCTCTTTGGGTAACTCATTTTAACGAGATCAAAGAGGGTGCGGGTATGATCATAACCGACGCTGCCGCCGCAGGTTACCTCAGCGGAAGCTGGAATTTGAACGTTGCCCTTGCGCCCACGAGCGTCCCCGGCACGTTCGTCGTTACCGCGATCAACGACGCGTTGCTCTCCGGCACCGCAGATCCCCTTTCGGTTCCCGAGGGCGGGTTCGTCTATCTTCTTAACCGAGGCAACGACTATTCCGGATCAGGCACCGGTATCAACTACAAATCAAACGCTTGCAACAACGCTATTACGAACGTAGCTTCCTGGACTGTCGGCGACAAGATCACGATTGGCGGACTCAGCATCGCAAACAGCGCGATCCCTACGGAAACGCCGAGGACAGGCTGGTACTTCGACGACTACTTCTGCACGGCGACCTACGAGCTCAACGCAACCGTTTCCGACGGCGACGATGACGGCGAGGGCGGCGATCAGGAAGAAAATCCCGACAAGAACGGCGACGGTATTCCCGACAGTTTTGGCGTAACGGTTAATCCCGATAACGGAAAATACAGCTTCGACAACGCTTACGGATTCGTATTCAACATCAATACCGAAAACACGGTTGCGGGCGAAAACAATATCGTCATCAAGGATGCCGCGACCTATTCCAACTGCAATCCCAACTGGGCAGTAAGCGTACTCCTCTCGCCCACGGGCAGCGCGAACGAATACAAGGTTGTGAAGGTTGTTCAAAACCCTCAATCCGTGCCCGAAATGGATTTTTCCAACGGAAACATCGTTCTCGTTTCGCATTCAAGCGCGTCGATGCCGAACACCAACGGTTATGATAACTGGATGTCGCGCGTTGCGGCAACCGCGCTTAAACAGGGCGATATTCTCACGTTTGGCGACAGCATGGCGACCGCGACGGTCTCCCGCCCCGCAAACCTCGGCGACGTGGATTCCGACGGCGCGATCACCCCGACCGATTACATTATTGTAAAACGTCACGTTATGGGCACTTACGCACTTGACGAAAAAGAGATGGCTGCCGCCGACGTCGACAAAGACGGCACGATCAACTTCGTCGACTATATCCTCGTAAAACGCCACATTATGGGAACTTACGAAATAGATGGATAATTGAATAAACGTAAAAGGGCTCGAACGAGTCCTTTTATGTTGTAGAGAACGGCTTCCTCGACGGTCCGAGAAAAATCACGAAGCAATATATCGACAAAAAAGCAAGGACGCGTGCCTTGCCTTTTTTATTTTTTTCGGTCCCTACGTTTCTTGACAAAATTGTGGCAATATGGTATAATTTCTTTGTATAATTATATTCAGCAAAAATCAGGAGGTATTTATGAAACGTTTTCAGAAAGCGCTTGCGGTAGTTTTGTGTCTTGCATTACTCACGGCAAGCTTCGCTGTTTTTGTGCCCTCGTTCCGTATTGATGCGAACGCTCTTACGTACAGAACCGGCGCCAACTCTGCTCACTCATCCTACAAAGCAAGCCGATTTTACGAAAACTTCCAAAAACTCGAGCTCACCGGAGACGGAAGAACCGACGTTCTGGCTGTTGCTCTTTCCCAGCTCGGTTATATGGAAAGCCCGACGCTTTATGACTTCGGCGGCGAAGGCAGCGGCTCAGGCGATAACACCGAATATTGCTACAACATGGCAAACCTCGGAAGCTCAAGTGCCCCCGACTATTCTTATTATTGGTGCGCAACCTTCGTTTCCTGGGCGCTCTATCAGTCTCGTTGCACCGATCAGTTCGGCGCATCCGATTGGATTCGCGAACATGTTGGCGACGAGGATTACATCTGGTGCGAGGTCTCCTGTACGCAGTGGTCGAACCAGCTCAAGAAATTCGGTTACTTCGAGGGCTCTGCCGCAACAGGCAACGATTACATACCTCAGCCCGGCGATCTTATCTTCTTCGCTTGGAACGGTATAACGAGCGCCGAAAACAACCACATCGGCATCGTTGTCTACTCCGACGGCACGAACGTCTACACCGTTGAGGGTAACACGTCCAGCCAGAACACGCTTGACGCAGACGGCGGAGGCGTATTCTTCAAGACCTACGATCTTGACTATAACTGCATCACCGGCTACGGCGTTCTTCCCTATAAGACGGTTGATTCCGTGAAGAAGCTTGATTACAGCGGTGCTAACCCCTCCCCCGGTTACTATATGTGCAACGCTTCGAAGTATGTCTACCCCACCGAAGACGCAACCACCTCGAGCGTATATACGCTCCGTTACTCGATGTTCGAGGTTACCGAGATTGCAAGCAACGGACGCCTCAAAGCAAAGGGTATCACCACCACGACAGGCGAGACGGTTGAGGGCTACATCGACAACACTCTCGAAAAAGCAAGAGTTATTCAGATAACCTCCGCAAAAGCTACTCCCGCCGATAACCTCAAAAACATCATCAACGTTGCAAAATCGGCGAACGCAGATTACTATACAGACGAGGATTATGCGGCTCTTACGTCGTTGATCGACGAGGCAGAAGCACTCGTTTCCAACGAAAGCGCAACCGAAAAAACGATCAACGAAATGATCGAAAAGCTCGAAAACGCTATCAACAACAAGAGCGTTGTTGAAATTACTCGCGATAACAACCCCGATGACTACACCTTCCCCACGAGAGACCTTTATTACAACTCATCGTCTCTTATGTCGGGCAACGATGTTAAATGGGTTCAGGCGATGCTCATCAATCTCGGATACGACATCAGCATTGACGGTTCTTACG
Source organism: Eubacteriales bacterium (assembly GCA_045651025.1). Lineage (GTDB taxonomy): Bacteria > Bacillota > Clostridia > Oscillospirales > CAG-382 > Coliplasma. Next base: position 1,902 of record JAZRRU010000069.1, on the reverse strand, counting down.
GACCTGTGACAAAAACCGTCATGACTCAGTTCCAATCCGACTACGGCCTTGATGCCGACGGAAGCTGCGGCCCCGCAACGAGAGCAAAGCTCCAATCTCTCTACAACGAAATGGACTTCTCGAGCGTAAAGGTCAAGCTCAACGCAACCGTTTCTGACACAGAAAACGGAGCTGCTGTTGCAACCGTTACAGAGGGCGATAAAATCTACCTCAACTACACCCTCACCGACGCTGACTCGAAGAAAGCGCTCAACACTCTTATCGAGAAAAATTACAGCGTAACACTCACTCTCACCAACCCCGACGGAACCGTTCTCGAGACCGCAACTCTCACGAACACCGACGCAGGAAGCATTTCTGCAGTTGCTACCCAAACGGGTGAACTCGAAGCTTCCGTCTCCGTAACGGGCGATTTTGAAATCAACTTCGACGCAACGATCGCAGTAGAGGAAGAAATTTCCGACGACGTATCCGACGATACCTCGGACGACGACGCTTTCGATGACGTCTCGGACGATACCTCGGATGACACTTCCGGCGACGATTCGACCGACCCCGAAGTTCCTGTCGAACCTGAATATACTCTCGGAGACATCGACGACGACGGAGCAATCAGCACCGCCGACTACATCTTCGTAAAACGTGCGGTTATGGGCACTTATAAATTAAACGACATAGAGTTCCTTGCAGCAGATATCGACAAGGACGGCGTTATCACTACTTCCGATTACATCCTTGTAAAACGTGCATATATGGGCACGTACAAAATCAATAAATAAGTTTCAAAATAATAAAAACGGACTCGAAAAACGAGTCCGTTTTTTCTTGGCTTTTTGCTTTCCGAACGCGTGATCCTTTAAGGTTTGTTTAAGATTTACAAAAATAGTATTCAAAACAGGTGCATCCGTGTAAAATCACCACAAATTTTTGTGACAAAGCGGCAAAAAAAGTGCGTTTTCCTATTGCATTGCAATCGGTTTTATGATATGATGCGAAATGTTGGCGTCTTTTTTTGACGGCTTTTTAAACAGAAATTCAATAAGGAGAATATAACCTAAATGAAAAAATTTATTTGTTTTGTATTGGTGCTCGCGCTAACGCTCAGTCACGCGACGTTTGTCAGTGCGGCAGAAACCGTAACCGCTTATAACACGGCGAACAGTTACGTTGAGTTTTCCAACGGATACCGCGGATTCTGTCTTAACGCAAATCTCAAAGGCGCAACGTCCGGTGATGAATATGGAATTAGCGACACGTCGGCTGCGGTCAACAACAAAGATTCCAGCGACATTTCGCAGTTTTTGAAACTTCTCTTCACCCAAGCGTTCGAGGATATTTTCACCTCCGACGGTAACGGCGGTTATTATATATCCCAAACGACAGAAAAGAATGACGTAAACACGCTTCAAGCGGTCATTTATTATTTCACCGGTGAAGTTACCTACATCTGGGGTGCTCAAAAAAACATTTACAACAAGGCGATGGCTTATACCGGCGATCCCATTCCCGATGACGGCTATACTATTGAGCTCAGCACCGGCGAATTCGTAACCTTCCACTTTATGGTTATGCTCTCCAACGACAACGCAAAACAGAACTTCTTCTCTTATAAGATCGACGTTAGCACTCAAGCTCCCGCAGAACCTTCCGAAGATCCCTCCGAAGAACCCGTTGTCTCAGAAGAACCCGTTGTCTCCGAAGAACCCGTTGTTTCCGAAGAACCCGTTGTCTCCGAAGAGCCCGTTGTTTCCGAAGAACCTGTTGTTTCCGAAGAACCTGTTGTTTCCGAGGAACCTGTTGTTTCCGAAGAACCTGTTGTTTCCGAAGAACCTGTTGTCTCCGAAGAGCCCGTTGTTTCCGAAGAAGCTGTTGTTTCCGAAGAACCTGTTGTTTCCGAAGAAC
>JAZRRU010000068.1:0-7205 GCA_045651025.1 Eubacteriales bacterium | reverse complement strand
CATGTTGTCTTCCTAAGACCGCTTGGCCTCCGACTTAACGGCGCTAAAAAGGTCGTAAAAAAAGGTTATGACGGCGTCGGAAAAGAAACTTATCGCGTTACGGCGGTTAACGGTGTTGAGACCGAGCGTACCTTCGTTTCTCTCGAGGTCACGACCGCTCCTGTTGATGAAGAAATCCGTATTGGTACCCGCGGAACCGGATCAAACGTCGCTTCCTTGAAGAAGTTCGTCGAACCTTGTGAAGGATTTGTTACTTCTTACTTCGGTGAACGTTGGGGACGTATCCATCACGGTATTGATATCGCAAAAAGCGGCTGCCATGGAGATCCTGTTGTTGCGGCTTATGGCGGAACGGTTATCGTCGCTGAATATCATGCAAGTTACGGTAACCATGTAATTATCGACCACGGCGATGGAATCCAAACGCTTTACGCTCATTTCAGTAAACCTGCCGCTGTTAAGGTTGGCGATGTTGTTTCTGCCGGTTCTTATATCGGTAACATCGGTGCAACCGGTAACGTAACCGGACCTCACCTCCACTTCGAGGTTCGCGTTGATGGTGAATATGTCAATCCGCTTATCTTCGTTGATTACGACTAAAAATATTAAATTAAAAAAAGAGGTTGTGTGAACAACCTCTTTTTTGTATCGTTTTTATTAGTTGATCTCGCTTACGTCTTCAATTTCGGCGTCAGCGGGAGAGTCAAACTGCTTCGGCGTTTTGCAATCGCTTCCGATGAGAAGCAAGAAGAGCAATACGACCTGCACGCAGAGGAAAATCAACGCTTTCTTGAGATTGGGCTTCTTGATCTTTATGTTGAGTATATAACCCGTCGCAAGACAAAGGAACGAAATTCTGAAAATCCATACCATCGCGGTCGGAGCAACAAAAGTTGTAAGAAGGAACAAAACCGAAATAAGCGGTGCGGAAACGGGAATCGGAACACCCTTGAAGGATTTCATCGGCTTTCCGGGCTTATCGTTCGAGAGAGTGTTGAAGTATGCGAGTCGGATAACACCGCAAAGAATGAAGTAGCAATAAATAAGAACGTCGAACCAACCGTCAAATCCGAACGAGTAAGCGATAAAGCAGGGAACGAACCCAAAGCTTATCGCATCGCAAAGACTGTCAAGCTGAACGCCGTAGAACTTCTGCTTGGGACCTCTGTTTTTGTCCGCTCTCGCAAGACGTCCGTCGAACGAGTCGCAAAGGAATGCAACGAAAAGCATATAAACCGCAAATTTGAAATTGCCGTTTGCGGCGAGAAAACACGAAGTAACGGCGGAAATAAGACCGAACATCGTGACCGCGTTGGCTATTGAATAGTAACCTATGAACATAATGATCCTCCGATTTATTTGTATCTGTCGATGCTTTTAAGCTCATCGTAAAGCTTCTTGTAGCTGCTGTGCCTCGAGATGGCAATTTTCCCTTCGGAAACTGCCTGCGCTATACCGCATTCTGTCTCTTTCGTGTGCGTGCAGTCCGCATATCTGCAATTGCATTTATATTCCGAAAATTCAGGGAAAAGAACGTCAAGCTCCTTGTGATCGATAGCGCAGTATAGCTCTGTGCTTACTGCGGTAAATCCGGGTGTATCGGCAAGATACGTTCCGTTTCCGAACGCAAACAGCTCCGTTGTTCTCGTCGTGTTCTTGCCTCTTGCGATCTTGTGTGATAGCTCGCCCGTTTCAAGATTCAAAAACGGGTAGATCGAGTTGATCAACGTCGATTTTCCGACGCCCGACGCACCGCAAAGAACAGCGATCTTTCCGTCAAGCAACGCTCTCGCTTCCTCAACGCCGACATTTTTCTTCGAGCTTGTCTCGATTACCTTAAACGGCGTTTTTTGATAAATTTCGCGCAATTCTGCGGAATCTGCGATATCGCTTTTTGAAATGATAACCGCACATTCAATACCGTTCTTCTCGGCAATAACCGTGAGAAGATCAATGTTGTAAAGATACGGCATCGGGTCCTTCGGCGCAACCACCATCGCAAGAAGATCGATGTTTGCAACCGGCGGTCTTACGAGAAAATTCTTTCTCGTAAGCAGGGAAGTAATGAACCCCTCGCCGTCGCCGTTGTCGCGGAAAACAACTCGGTCTCCTGCGAGTATCTTGCCGTCGAACTTTCTGACCTTCGTGCCCGAACGGCAAATATATTGAACTCCGTCTGCTTCAACGCTGTATCTTCCGTTCTTGCCGGAAAGTACGAGACCTTCCTTTTCGATTATACTCAAGGATTGACCTCCGATGCACTGACAGAGCTTGCGTCGGAAGAATCAACGCTTTCGCTTGGAATCTCCGGAATATTGGAATTATCGGGCTGAGACGGTTCATCATCTTCGTCAGAGAAGTCGGTATCTTCAAACGAAGTATCGTCCGAACCTTCGTGTGTGTCCGAGACGTCTTCCGTTTTGTATGTGATAAGAATAATGTCGATTCTCGTTATATCATCGGTGATAGGCGTGTTGAACGGAACGCTCTGGTGAATGATAATCGCACTTTCGTCAGCGTCAAAGGAGGGAATACATCCGAGCATTTCAAGCGCGTCCATGCGTTCGTCGTAATCGGTGATTCCGTCCGTCGCAGAAATGAGACTTCTGAGCGACTCGTCTGCAACGTAGTAGGTCGTGAAAATGTCGATGGTCTTATCATTCAAGAGAAGATCGAGCTGCATCTTCGCCTGATCATATGTAAGTCCGACCAAATTCGGAGTGGGAGTTGCACTCTTCGGAACGGACACTTGGATAACGACTTTCGTGCCTGCGGGGCTGACCACACCGGGGGAGATACTCTGCGAAATGACTCTTCCGTTTCCGTCTTCGGTCTCAACGTAGACGATTTCGGGGTCGTAGAGCGAGTAGACCTTTGCAAACCTGATCGCATCCGCTTCGGTCATACCGACGACCTTAGGCATTTTTGCCGTCTTATTTGAGGATTGGTTCTTGCAAACGAAAACCTCGATAGTATCGCCGTTCTTGAGCTCGCTTCCCGCTTCGGGCTTCGTGTGGATGACCTGATCGTCAAATCTGTACGGATTCTCGGGATCGGCGATCTCGGAGAACTTTACCTTCAAACCGAGGTTGGAAAGGATCGTTTCAGCCGTGTTTTTCGGATAACCCTGCATTTCGGGAATGATAATCTTTTCAAAACGGTTAACAACGATCTGCGAGAAATGCAAGCTTTCGTTGTTCTGGGGCTTTTTGCTGATATGACCGCCCTTGGGCTCGGTCTCGACGATTTGGTTCATCGCATAGTCGGGATTGCTGATATAGATTATCTCGTCGATAACAATATTAGCGGAATATCCGTATTTGAGACCGTTTTTGAGCTCGTTTACGAGCTTCTCGCTGTAGATCATACCATCTTTTGTAAGATCGGGGAAGATTGCTTCTGTATTTTTATCATAGAGAACTTCCGAAACATCGGACGAACCGTCTTGAACGGAAGTGTCACCCGTTCCCGAAACGTCGCTGTCGCCGAAAATATTCGGGAAAACGATCGCGAGGTAGGGTGTAAACACTTGAAGAAGAATTACGAAAGCGGCGATAAAAAACGCGATGGAAACACCGTTGATTATCGGGAACATCGATCTGTTGACCTTGCGCTTCTTTTTCTTTTTGCCGGTTCCTTTTGCGGATTTGCGCGCGTTTGCAGAACTCGGAGCTTTCTTGGTGCCGAGCGTTTCTGCGATATCACTGTCCTCGTACGGCTCGATTTCCGAGGTATCGATCATATCGATAGAAATAATACCTGCTCTGCCCGTGGGGCTTTCGTCTGCACTTGTGGAGTCCATAGCAAAAATAACGTCGGGGTTGCGAAGCACAAATTCAATCGCCTTGACCATCGTATGTGCCGACTGGAATCTATCCGACGGCGATTTTTCCATAGCTTTGAGAATTATCTGCGAAACGCCGACGGGAATATCGAGAACGATATCTCTCGGATGAACGGGCTCGTCGTTGACCTGCATCATCGCAACCTCCATAGGAGTCTCGGCGATGAAGGGAAGTGTGCCCGTAACCGCTTCGTAGAGCATAATACCGACGGAATAAATGTCGGAGTAAAAGTCGGTCTGCTTTCCGCATGCCTGCTCGGGAGAAATATAGTAGACCGTGCCGACTGCTTTTTCATCGTTTTGCTCGGAGACCGAGTTGGGAAGCTTGGCAATACCGAAGTCGGTAACCTTGATGTCGCCGTTTTTCATAAGAATTATGTTTTGCGGCTTAATATCACGGTGGATGATACCCTTGCTGTGTGCGTGCTCAAGCGCGCGAAGTATCTGCAAAACGTAGATACACGCCTCTTTCCAGCCGATAACACCCTTGTTGTCGAGATATTCTCTGAGGGTAATACCGTCGAGGTATTCCATAACTATATATTTAATATCGGGGTAAATAGCGACGTCATAAACACCGACGATGTTTTTGTTCGAAAGCATAGCAACTGCTTTCGATTCGTCGATGAATCTCGCTTCGGCTTGCGGATTTCCGTTGTATTCGTCATTAAGTATCTTAATGGCGACGATACGGTTCATAACGAGGTCCTGCGCCTTGAGAACACAAGCCATACCGCCCATGCCGATAAGCTCAAGGATTCTGTATCTGCCGTCGAGTACCTTTCCCACGAATTGTTCGTATTTATTCATGTCGTTTCCTTTCGTATATCGAAGTTATCGGAAAACGCGATATCATTCACTACCGAGTACAACCGCAGTAATGTTGTCAAGTCCTCCGCCCTCGTTGGCTTCGGCGATAAGCTTTTCGGTCCTTGCCTTGTAAGAGGGTGTCTTCGTGATATATGTACCCGCGATGATCTCCGAGATCCTGTCGTTACTGACATGATTCGTAAGACCGTCCGTGCACAACAAAAGTCTGTCGTAATTGTCGATTCTGTAATAATCCCCCTCAACTAGCTCGTTGACGCCGAGTGCGCGGAGAATAATGTTCTTGTTCGGGTGGTCGACTGCCTCTTCGGGGGTGATCTCGCCCTTTTCGATAAGATATTGAACGAATGAGTGGTCGGTCGAAACCTGTGTCAAAACGTTGTCCGTCTGCTTATAGAGCCGACTGTCGCCGATGTTTACGGCAAAAGTACCGCAGAGACATACCACAACCGAAACGAGCGTCGTTCCCATTCCCTCAAGCTCGGGGTCGGTCTTCGCTTTTTGAAAAACAGCGTAGTTCGCTTGATCTACCGCGCTTTTGAGGAGTGATCGGACTTCGTTTTCAGAGTAATCATCTGCGTTCTTCGAGGAAAAAGCTTTTTTTATGACCGATGCAAAGGTCTTGACCGCGAGTGCACTGGCAACGTTACCGCCCTTTGCACCGCCCATACCGTCGCAAACGATCGCGCAAAAATATCCTTCCTTTGCAAAAAGTGCAAAGCTGTCCTGATTGTTTTTGCGTTTCATTCCGACGTCGGTCTTTCCGCTGCAGATCATACGTTTTCCTCCTTCTTTGATTTTTCCTTTTCGTCCGCGCGAAGCTGTCCGCAGGATGCGTTTATATCCGAACCGAGCTTGCGCCTTACCGTTACGTTTATTTTATATAATTCTACCGTTTCTGTAAATAGTTTTATCGCATTTTTTTCGCTTCTGACGAAATTTTTTTCCTTAATAGGATTCACGGGAATCAAATTAAGATGACAGAGCATGCCGGAAAGTAACTTTCCGAGCTCATGAGCATCCTCTTTCGAGTCATTAACTCCCGAAATAAGAGCATATTCAAAAGAAATACGTCTGCCCGTCTTTTCGATATAGCGCTTACAAGCGTCAATAAGCTCCTTGACGCTGTATCTGTTCGCGATGGGCATCGTCTGCCTGCGCTTTTCGTCGTTCGGCGCGTGAAGCGATACCGAAAGTGTTATCGGAAGTCCCTCGTCTGCAAGACGGTCCATTTTGTCGACGAGTCCGCAGGTGGAGAGGGAAATGTGGCGCAGTCCTACGTTGAGCCCCGATTCATTGTTGACGAGTTTGAGAAACTTAATAACGTTGTCGTAGTTATCAAGCGGCTCGCCCATACCCATAAGCACGATGTTCGAAACGCGCTCGCCGAGATCGCGCTCTGCTTCGAGTATCTGAAGCAGCATCTCCGACGGCATAAGCGATCTGACAAGTCCCGCTTTCGTCGATGCACAGAAAGCGCAACCCATTCTGCAACCCACCTGAGTGGAAATGCACATGGTATTGCCGTGATGATAGCGCATAAAAACGCTCTCGACAGTTTCGCCGTCGTGCATCTCGTACAGATATTTAACCGTTCCGTCGATAGCCGAAACAAGCTTTCTCTTTATTGATGCAGTAGGTATAAACGCGTTTTCCGCAAGCTTTTCGCGGAAATCCTTCGGCAGGTTCGAAAACTCCGAAAAATCGCGTTTTCCTTTGTATAAACCTTCAAAAATCTGCTTCCCTCTGTATTTCGGCTGACCGAGCTCAACGCAAAATTGACTCAGCTCCTCGGGAAACATCGAAAGAAGATCGGTTTTCATCTTATTTCTCCCGTATTATTTTCGCTGTATAAAATCCTTCGCATTCTTCTCCGAACGGAAGGTAGGTCTTCTCGTGTATCAACGAGAAATTATCGTTTTTCTCAAGAAATTCTCCGACGATATCCTCGTTTTCGAATTTGTTTATCGAACAGGTCGAGTATACCATGATTCCGCCGACCTTGAGATATTTCGAGGCGGAGTCGATGATCGCTCTTTGAGTTGGATAGAGCCCCTTGAATTCCTCGGGCGATTTGTATTTTATTTCGGGCTTGCTGCCCATAACTCCCGTTCCGCTGCACGGTACGTCGCAAATAACCCTGTCGGCAACGCCGATAAGCTCTTCCTTAACCTTGCGCGCATCGTGCATTTCGGTTTTGATTATCGAAATACCGAGCTTTTCCGCGCTTTTCTGTATAAGAGGGAGCTTGTTTTTGTGAAGGTCAAAGGAGAAAATACGCCCCTCGTTTTTCATATCAATAGCCGCACCGAGCGTTTTTCCGCCCGGACATGCACAGACGTCGATCAAAGTCTGGTTCGGTTGTGCTTCGATAAGCTCAACCGCTTTCTGCGAGGCAAGTCCCTGAACGTAAAAATTCCCGTCCTCGAGCTTTTTTATTACACCGCTCGCATTTTCGCATCTTACACAGGTTTCGGAAATAATTTCTCCCTCAACCTCTTTTGAGACGAGCCCCGCATCGCTTTTAAGTGTG
>JAZRRU010000067.1:0-1944 GCA_045651025.1 Eubacteriales bacterium | reverse complement strand
TCTCTCCGTTTTTCTCTTCTTCCTGTTACATATTTTGATAACGAATTTTGCTTATTTTCTGCACTCGCCGACCGAGGAAGAAGTCCTTTACGGTTATGCGAGCCCGCGACATATTATCGTAACGCTCGTTATCTCAATCCTCTTTATGTATTCCTACCTGCGCTTCCAAACGATGTATAATAACCGTCTTCGAAGAGCTTATTTTGCTTCCGACAAAAAACCCAGCTTTTTCGTGTTTGTGTCGAAAAACCTCGATTTGTGGCTTGAGCTTTTCGGATTTACATACTTGATGACCGCTTACGATCTTAAAAAGTATTTTCCCGTCCTTGATGAGATAGTTGAAAACAATCCGAACCTGTTCCCAAATAAATTTGTTATGATGCTGATAGTTCTCGCCGTTTTCATCGCGGTGTCTTTGCTTGCGCGCTATAACGCGTTACAGTATTGGATACAGAACTATTCAAAATCCGCAACCCCTCCTCTTCAACCCGAGATACCATCGATGACTAACGTCAAGAATTTCGGCCGATTCCTGCCGACCCGTGCCGATTTTTCCGCCGCACGCTTCATGGCACAGTATGATACGATAAAATCATGGATGCTCGAGAATCAGAAAGACCTCGACTGCCGTTACACCTTGAAAGAAAAACTCAAATCCTTTGCGTCGATTCTCTTTATCTGTGTTGTATGCATTTTGTTGGGTAAGCCCGTTTACGATATGATCGCGGGGATACTTCTTCCGTTTGCCAAGCTTCTTGTCATTTCGGGCTTCATTCCTGCTGTTGCCGTTCTCATGCTTGCTGTGTTCCTCTTCCGCCGTTTGCGTATGCTTATGAAGCGACGTAAATTCCTGAAAGAACTGAAAAAGGTTTCCTCTGAAAACGGCTATGAGCTTTCCGAAATCAACTTTCCTTATTCGTCGCTTTTCTCCCCCTACAAGGGCGAGAATTTCTCGATAAAAGCGAACGGAAAGACCTATTCCTGCAAGCTCCTTTCCTGCATAACGGCCTCGCAACCGCTTATTTTGAATGACGACGGCATCGGAACTTATATCTATACCGTCACCTTCGCTCGCGTCCAGTGGTTCAAATCGACGAAAACCTTCCGCTTCGGATATGATTCGGAAAACGAAAAGATTCTTATCGTCAACCCGCCCTCGAAATTCATCTACACCGTCTGGAAGGGAAGACTGCACGAGCTCGATAACTTCGACCGCGTCGGTGATTACAGCGTGCATACGGCAGGAAGCTTCTTGCGTTCCTTAACGCGCGACTGCCTCTGCGAAAAACCAAACAAATAAAAAACTCACCGCCGAATCCGACGTTCGGCGGTGTTTTTGCGTGAATATTCGGCTCAAAACTCTTGCTCTTTTTCGACGGTAATGATATAATACGACAAAATAAAAATTGCGGTTGGATAATTATGAAAAGAGATATAAAGTATTTTCTGAAAGAATATTTCCTGCATGTTCTCGTTGTTTTAGTGAGCGGTGCGATCTATCTCGGCGGCTGCTTCCAAAACAGTCTTTGGTTCGACGACGCTTATACCGTCGGATTGATGAATCAGGATTTCCTTGGCGTAATAAAATGGGCGACCTTTGACGTGCACCCTCACCTTTATTACGTGATGCTGAAGATCTTCACCCTCGTGTTCGGGAACTCCCTGCCTGTGATGCGTATTTTTTCGGTCATCGGAGCGGTTCTTTTCGTTTCGCTCGGACTCACCCACGTGCGACGTGACTTCGGAAAGAAAATCGGCTTCTGGTTCAGCTTCGTTACCGCGTTCTGCGCCTCGACCTTGTAGTACGCTCTGCAGATAAGAATGTATACCTGGGCGGCGTATTTTGTAACCTTGGCGGCAATCTACGCTTTCCGTAGCTTCAGACAACCCGATTCGAAGAAGAACCGTATCCTCTTCCTCGTGTTTTCGATTGCTTCGGCATAC
>JAZRRU010000066.1:0-2113 GCA_045651025.1 Eubacteriales bacterium | reverse complement strand
AAATCGTTCTTTGGCAAGATTGTTATATTCGGCGATGTTTCTCTCTCTCGCTCTCTTGATGCCCTTCCTCACGTCGCAGATACCCGAGATCGGCTCGAAGCTGCTTCCGATGCATCTTCCCGTGATGCTCTGCGGATTCGTTTGCGGTCCGTTTTGGGGCGCGGCTGTCGGCGCGTCGGCGCCTATTCTCCGAAGTATGATCTTCACCCGTCCCGAGATGGTTCCGAGCGCGCTCGCGATGGCTTTCGAGCTTGCGACTTATGCGTTCGTCGTCGGTCTGCTCTATAAGAAATTCAGCAAGAATATCTTTATGTTCTATATTTCTCTCATAACCGCTATGGTCAGCGGAAGATTGGTCTGGGGCGGCGTTATGTTCGTACTTATCTTTCTCGGTATGGCAAAAGGCGAAATCGGCTTTTCGATCATCTGGGCACGCACTGTCTTGCAGGGTATCCCCGGAATTGTGCTGCAGCTTATCGCGATCCCCCTTATAGTCAACGTACTGAAAAAGAACCGGTTGATGCTTAATTAGTATGGATAACCATTGATAAGAACGTTTTTCTTATGCGGGCAATCTATGCTGATCGCGAACCTGCGTCGGCTCCCCTGTGTAAGGGGAACTGTCAAAACCGCAGGTTTTGACTGAAGGGTTGTTTGCGAAAAAAATAATGACACTATGCAAAAAGACAGTTAGCAAATTTGCCAACTGCCTTTTTTTGTTTAGTTATTCGAGAGGATATCCACAAGCTTCACGGAGGATCTCGTCAAAAACTCAATATTCTCCTCACGGAAAATAACGTCACGCTTCGTGTGTATGCGGTCTAAGTATAAAATTCCGCGCTTTTTCGTCTTTTTGAGTGCCGCAACGCCGACACCGCAGGGAAAGTTCGATTGGTCGGACGGGTAGAAAACGCCCTTTGTTGCAATCTCGACGGTTACGTTATCGTCGGCAGAAAAAGCACTCTCAAGAAGCGCAACGCGGTCTTTCGCTTTTTTCCGGACTACAAGAAGAATGTTCTCTCCGTCGGAAACGCAGTCAAAGTTTATTAGCAGCTTGTCTTTAGTCATTTTCTTGTGCTTCGATCTGTATCCCGACGAGCCGAAAAGCCCTTGCTCTTCAAAATCGAAGAAAATGAACGCCGCGTTGGCTTTCGCCTCCTCGGGAAGAGCTTGCATTATCTCCAAAAGTGTAATAACGCCCGACGTGTTGTCGTTAACGGTGTGCTTGTTCGCAGGTCCGAAAAGCATCAATGCGAATCCGGCAATATAAATCAATTCGAAAATAATATCGAACAAAAGATCCTCGGTCTGTTCGGGGAGAGTCAAAACCTCAAAAGTCAACCCCAAAATGACTCCGGCGAGAAATCCAAAAACAATGGCAACCGCAAAAATCCCCAAAATCACACAGAAATTAAACAGTATGTAAACACCGATGTTTTTCGGAGTTATAAAGTTCGGAAAGGGAAGTACGGGCGCCGTATCATAATGCGCCGTATAAAGAACCTTTGCGTTCTCGGGATCGCCGACAACGAGGTTTTTCGCCCCAAAGGCACATTTTTCGACATTAAAGGCATAACCGCTTTTCTCGGCAACACCCTTTACGTATTCGGAAAAACGTGTTTTCTGCTTCCTCGTTTTTCGCACCTGATATTCGTCAATTATCGTTTTTGCTGTTTCGGTCATTCTTATACCTCTATCAACTCGTATTCTTCACTGCCGACGCCGAGCTTTGCCGCCGCGGTGACGGTGAGAGAACCGTTTCTCGATTCGATTCGCTCGATAAGATGCGCCTTTCCGGGATCATCGCAAGCATAAACAAGGTCGAGACACGCTCTGTCGATCGCAACGGGGTCGCTTGAAGCAAGCATACCGATGTCCGCGATGCAGGGGTCTTCCGCCTTGGCGCAGCAGTCGCAGTCGACCGACATATTCTTCATAACGTTGATGTAAACGATATTTCCGCCGAAAAAGTCAACGATGGATTTCGATGCATCTGCCATCGATTCGAGGAACGCGTCGTGGTCGGCAGACCAGATCTTCTCGGGTTCGCCCGCACCGTGAATATACGCTTTTCCGTAGGAGGATGCGATACCGATCGATAACTGCTTGAGAG
>JAZRRU010000065.1:0-9323 GCA_045651025.1 Eubacteriales bacterium | reverse complement strand
CACCCCGCTCTCGGATTTTTTATAGATTCAATATTTCAGCCGAGAGGAGTTTTGCGTCGTTGATACCGTGGGTTGCAACAAGAAGTGTCTTCCCTTTTGTATAAGACAAGATAACCGAAACTGTTTGCAATTTAAGCTCCTCGTCGAGCCCCTTGAACGGTTCATCGAGGACGATGAGCTCGCTTTTTTTCAGGAGTGCTCTTGCGATCGCGACGCGCCTTTTCATACCGCCCGAAAGCTCAGATACGGGTTTTCGTTCACTTCCCTGCAAGCCGAGTTCCGAGAGGCAGTTCAGAATTTCCGACTCGGGAACGCTCTTTCCCGTCACGGCGATGATGTTTGCGACCGAGGAAAAGGATTCCGAGAGGCGGTCCTCCTGAAAGACGGCGGAAATATCGTCGGGAACGCCCGAAATTTCGCCCGAGTCAGCTTTTTCGAGTCCGAGCGTGAGGTTCAAAAGGGTTGTTTTTCCGACGCCCGAAGCGCCCATAATACACATACGGGAGCCGATTTCGAACGTGTGAGAAAAATCGGAAAGAACTTTCTTTTCACCGAAAGATTTCGAAACGTTTAAGAATTTTATCGGATTCATATTCTTTCCGTCCTTTCGATAAGCTTTTTCGTCAGAAGAAGAAAGAGTTTTTCAAACAATACCGAAACGACCACGATAACGACCGTCCACGCAAAAAGCGACTCGGTATCGAGATAGAGCTTCGAATAATAAAGCTCCTCGCCGACGGAGCCCTCGGGGATTCCAATCAGCTCGGCGGCAACGCCCGATTTCCAAGCGAGCCCGAGGGATATCTTCAAGCCCGAAAGAAGAAACGGTTTTAAGGACGGGAGCCAGATAAAGCGCATTCTTTTCCGAGTCGTCATTCGGAACACGTCCGCCATTTCGAGCATCTTTTTATCGACCGAGCGGATGCCCTCGAGCACGTTCGTGTAAATTATCGGCAGAACCATAAGAAAGGATATCAGCGACGAGAGGTTTCGGCTCGAAAGCCAGATCAGTGCTATCACGACGAATGATGCGACGGGGATGGATTTTATCGTCACCATATACGGCCAGAGCAATATTTCGACCGTCTTGAATCTTCCCGAGAGGAGCGCGAGAACCGTTCCGACGACAAGACCGAGCAGGAATCCGAGCGCAATGCGCGAGAAGGTGAATTTCAGCGTCTCGAGAAACGCGGAGTCGAATATAAGCTCGGACAGTTTTTTCAAAATCGCGATCGGAGAAACGAGAAGAAGTTCTTCTCCGACGGCATCGCTTACGATCTGCCATACACATAGCGCAAGGATTATCGAAGCGGTTTTCAAAAGCATATTTTTCTTATTTTGCAATATAGTAGAAATCATCGTTCGGGAGTTTTCCTCCAACAGAGTTCGGGTTTTCTCTATGCAACACACCGAGGTAAGTATTTACAAGCGGTTTCATCGCTTCGCCTGCGACGTAGGTTATGTTACACTTTGGTATCGCCTTTTCGGCAACATCGGCGGCGAAAATGCCGAATTTTTCGACGAGAGTTGCGGAGGTTTTAACATCGGAGTTAACCATATTTACCGAGTTTTCAAACTCCTCGAGAAACGTCTTTACCGCCTCGGGATTCTCGTTCACGAACTCGTCGCGCGCCACGATAACGCCCGTTACAATACCGTTATTTTCATTTATCTTTTTCCACTCGTCGTTGAGGTCGATGACGGTCTTGAGTCCCGCAACCTTGCCGCTTGCGACGGTGACGTAGGGCTGGGGCAGCATTGCGACTGCGGTCTCGGATTTTGCCATCAGCGAGACGACCTCGGTTGCCTCAGTCTTGAAATCGAGGGTTAGGTCTTTATCAGGGTCGATGCCGTTCTCGGCGAGGATATGGCGGAGAGTATATTCGGGAGTCGTACCCTTTCCCGTGGCGAGGATAGTCTTCCCTTTCAGGTCGGCAAGAGAGGTGATTTCCGCGCCTTTTGAGACGATATAAAGAACGCCGAGGTTATTTATTGCAAGAAGCTTGATCTTGCCTTGCGTGCGGTTATAGAGCACGGAGGCGAGGTTTGCGGGGACGGCGGCAATATCAAGCTCGCCTTTTAGAAGAAGAGGAGTTATCTCATCAGCCGCTCCTTTTATCGAAAATTCATAGTCGTTTTTCGAAACGCCGTTTGCATCGTTCTCCATAATTCCGACCAAGCCGATCGAGGTCGGGCCTTTCATGCCCGCAATGCGTATTTTCGTTTTTTCGGTTTTTACGTCCGACGTATCGGAAGCATTTTTCGAAACGTCATCACCGACATCGGCACATCCGACGAAAGAAAGCAAAAGCAGAATCGACACAAGAAGGAGAGAAATGACTTTTTTCATAATAATACCTCATTTTAATTTCTTTTATTATTATACCTTATAAAAAAGGAAAAACGCGTTGCGGTTGCAACGCGTTTTTTAGTTGATCTTGAAAGTATTTTTGTAAAATTCAATTATTCCCTCTTTTTGCATCGCAGAAAGCTCACGTGAGAGCGCGGAGCGGTTCACGCCGAGGTAGAGCGCAAGCGTTTCGCGGTCGAAAGGAATCGAAAAGGTTTTCGACTGCGTACGGTTGCTGTACTGCGAAAGAAAGGTTACAATCTTCTGACGAATCGTGGGTTTTGAGAGAATCTGAATACGGTCGTTCATCGCAAGTGCCTTTGAGGCAAGCATCGAGATAAATCGGTTTCGCAGCTCGCAGGCAAGCGGATCGGACGAGGACGACAATGCCTCGGGCGAGAGCATCAAAACCGTAGCATCGGTAAACGCCGTGACTGTTACAGCGATCTCGGGAATCTTCAGCCAGCAAAGCGACTCGCCGAACGTATCGCCCGCCGTCACGCTTGCCATTATCACAGAGTTGCCGTCGATATCGGAAAAGCTCACCTGAACCGTACCCGCAAGGATCAGTCCGAATCTGTCTATGCGAGTTCCTGCGGATGCGATGATTTCGCCTTTCGAAAAGCGTTTTTCAACGGCAGAAAATATCGAGAGCGATTTTTCTGTTTCATTTTCGGTCATATCCTTGAACAAGGCGGTTTTTGACAGAATTTTTTTCACGGTGAGTCCTTTCAAAAGTTCGGCTGTTTCAAAACGAAACAGCCCTCTTCTTTAATCTATCTTGTAAGTTCCCATATAAATACGTTTTACTATAATATAATCGGCAACACCGATTTTTCCATCTACGTCAAGATCATACAAGGATATATCATCTTTGTCGTACGAGTAAGTTCCCATATAGACACGTTTCAGCAAAATATAGTCCGCGGTGCTTACGGCACCGTTGCCGTCGATATCGCCCTTCATTCTCTTTTCTGTCGGGATAAGATACGTATATTTCACACCGTCTTCGACCAAACTAGTAGAGCTTAGGACGTAATTGAGCGTTCTGTCCGAAACATAGAATGCGACGATTGCATCATCGGTCTCGGGAGTAAATAACACGTTCGAGGTTTTTTTAATCGGATCGTACGCTAAAAACGACTCGCCGTTCATATAGATCAATTTGTTGTTATAACTGCCGAAATGCGGTTGGTTAAAATAAGACTTACCGTTCGAGCCCTTGAAAAACTCAACGTTGGCAAAAAACTCGCGCGAGGTGGTGCCGTTTTTCACGTCGAGGGTGCAGATATAGTCGTCAAGCAGGATATAAGTTCCCCCGTTCGCAAAACCGACGGGAAAATAATTCGTTTTCCAGGAATCGTTGTCGAACGAGGTGTCGGTGCAAGGATATTTCGCTTCGAAATCGTCCGAATGCGACGAACGGAAGTCGGAATCGCTCTCGAGGAACTCCTCGTGCCAAGCGTATGCGTAATAACCCTCGTTGATAACATCAAGAGAAGACACAGGATCATCCCATGTAACGTCAACGTGATACCATTTTCCGTCAAGTTTTATCTCATTCCAAACGTGCTCCAATGAAATGCTTGAGACCGCGCTCGATTCGATCTCAACGCGCGAAAGAAGTTCATCATAAAGAAGAGTATAGGACGAGCAAACACCGGTTTTGTCACGGAGGAAAGTGAAGATATCTCTGTTCACATAGGTCGTGTCATAACAGAAATTAAGACAGAGATAATCATGAAAATAAAGCGCTTTTTCATAATCGTCGAGACCCGAAGGGAGTGTGTCAACAATCGCCTTCAGTTGGAGCTCAACATACGAAACGGCGGTGTCATACTCGGATTTTGACATAATATATTCCGGCTCGATTGCCAAAATCTTCGGACCGTCGAAATAATACATGTAACTCAACCCTACGTTGAAGAGCATCGGTTCGTTATACTTAACGTCCGAAAACAGCTTTTTAACATCGGAAGCGGTAAGATTATACGCGCTTATGTCGATATAATCCGAGAACTCGGAAAAACCTTTTGCAACGGTTTCATACGCCGTCAACGCTCTCGCATCTTCGTTCAGCGCAGAACCCGTAACCGGAAGTGCAATAAAGAGAAGTGCGATGAAAAGCATCAAAGATAACGTTTTTTTCATAATATCACCCACATTTATATTATAATAAGATTATACAATACTTGTTTACATTTTTCAATAAGTTTTTGATACTTTTATTTTTAAAATCAGTTGACAAAACTGCTTTTTCGGGTTATAATCAACTTCGCGCCGTAACGCGCTTAATAAAGGGATGTCGTCAAGCGGTAAGACACAGCACTTTGACTGCTGCATTCGTAGGTTCGAATCCTGCCATCCCTGCCAGAAAAAACGACGTGTTTCGACACGTCGTTTTTTCAACGAAATAAATCCCTCGCGGGATTTGTGAAATGCACTTCGTGCGTGAAATACGCCGGCGTGCTTTTTTCTGTTAAATCTGCAGATGGCGGAAGAAATCGATGGGAAATACCGAAAGTGTGCTCTGCTTTGCGGCAAAGCAGGGTTTGCAATTTGCGAAAAACTATGGTATACTGTTAAAGAGCCGAAAAATGCAGTGTAATAAGAATCAGAAAAGAGGGATGAACGTGAAAAAAGTAGGGTTATGCCTGCTCTGTCTTGTGTTGCTGTGCGGATTTGCCGCCTGCAATACGGCAACGGGAAACGAGGATAACGCACCGTCTTCCCCGCCCGACGCCGACTACGTCTACGATATGACGACATACGATTACTTCGCGCAGATTTTTCATAAGGATCACGAAAAACCGTGGCAGACGATGGGACGGTATACGCTGGGGCTTACGGGGCTCGGTACCGACGTTGTTGTGGCGATGGACAACCTGACGGTGGTATCCGTCACCGCGTTCGGTCGCACCCAAGAGGTAAACCTCTCCCCGTTTCAGGAAGATGTGAACGCGGATATCGACGCGTGTGACGGCGCGGTAGTGGTCCGCGACACGGAGGACTACTGTTGTACCAGCTGGATCATCACCAAGGACGCCGTGTTTAACTACACGCCTAACGGTGATATTTCGACTGCCGTCTACGTTGATGACAAGGGCGTTTTACGCTACCGCACGTTTTGGGGTGAATATGACACCTCGTTTAACCATTGGGACACCGCGCCGCTGGATCTCTGCACCAGCCGCACGCATTTTTTGGAAGAGCGTGGAACCGTTACGCTGACACCCGAAACGGCGATCTTGCACAAGGAGAAAACGCTGGTGTTGTCGGATGTGTATGACGTAGACGCGATGTTTGCCGAGGCAAAACGCAACGGGATGTATGAAGCATACGACACGGTAGATGCGCTGTTTGCCGCAAACATGAAACGTGCCGAAGAATCGCAATAACAGTAGCTCGCGCGGGCGCGGCGGAATTGTCAAATGAAGCAATATGCTGAAGATTTCATCCAAGCTTACTCGGGTTTCAACGTGCACAGCGCGATTTCATTAATAACATATCCCCAACAAAACAAAAAATCCGCATTCTTAAACCGAATGCGGATTTTTATTATTCATTCATATCGTCCTGAAGCGAGGCGCGGAGGGCGTCCATACGCATATCAAGCTCGGAGCTCAGCTCGGCACAGCGGAGGAGCTCGTTCGACATATGCTCGTCAAAATGATAGTCCTTTTTATAGCGGAGCTGATGCTCCAAGCTCGCCCAAACGTCCATCGCGATAGTGCGGAGCTGGATCTCGACCTTCATAAGTCGTTTTTCATGAGCAAGGAAAATCGGCACGCTTACGATCAGGTGCAAGCTCCTGTAACCGTTCGGCTTCGGGCTCTTTATATAGTCTTTTTTTGTTATGAGCTTTATGTCATCCTGTTTCAGAAGCGCGTTCGCAAGAGTATACACATCCTCGGTGAAGGAGCATACGACGCGCACACCCGCAACATCGTTAAGGTTCGCTTCGACCGCTTCAGCGTTCAGCGAGCAACCGAATTTTTCAAGCTTTGCGCGCATACTCGGAACCGATTTCAAACGGCTTTTTATGCTGTTTATCGGGTTACGGTCCAAACGAAGCGAAAATTCCTCGTTGAGAACGTTGAATTTCGTTTCGACCTCCATCATCGCACAGCGGTAATATGCCATAAGCTTTGAGAAATTTTGCATGATCGGCTTCGTCCACTCGATAACTTCCTCGGTAAAAACCTCGTCGAGCTGTTGTTTTATGGTTTCTTCGTTTATTTCCAAAGTATGTTTTTCAGTCATTTCAAAATCCTTTTAATTTTGCATCGAATCGAGAGCCATAGCCAAAATCTCCGCGTGGTCGCCTGCGAGAGGTGAATCACCGACGGTCTTGAATATCGGGTCGGCAATAACGCCGTTTTTGTCGTACGTCTTCGAGACCTTTACGCTGTAGCGGTGAGTCTCGGAGGCGATGTTTATCTCGAAAAAGGTCGTTTTTCCCATTTCGTAGGTCTTATATGAAAACGAATACCATTTTGCGCTCATCGCATCGTCGCCCGCGGATACCTTGCTCGCATCGTCGATCTCGGCAAGGAACGGAACGGTTATTATCCTCGTTCTCGGGTCGCGGTTCGGCTCGGAAGCAACGCGAAGCTGACGGAGGGCGTGCGCCTTGAGTCCCGTTTCCTCGGCAAGCTCGCGAAGTGCCGCAGTATAAACATCCTCATTCATCTCGACAAATCCGCCGGGAAACGCAAGCTTTCCGATACAGGGGTGTCCTCCTCGGCGAACGAGAAGTATCCTGCCGTCGGATATGCATATTATGTCAACCGTCACGGAAGGACGGTCATATTTCGAGGCATCGTAGGTCTCGAGAAATTCACGCTCGGTCAAGCCGTTTGCATCACGAAGTTCTTCCATTTTCTTCTCCCGAAATCAAAGAGGTTTTTTCTGAATTTGGCTGTTGCGGCGGGGATATTGCTTCGGAGTCGGTTTTGATTTTTTGATTATGATAAGTGTATGAAGATAATCGTACTCGGGGATTTTCACATCGATTATGTCAACCAACTCTCCGCCGAGCGTTGAGATCGCTTTTTTTGCTTCCTCCGCTTCTTCTCTTCCCTTTTCGCCCTTCATCGCGACGAAGCTTCCGCCGACCTTTACGAACGGCATTGCCCATTCGCAGAGGATGTTCAACCGTGCAACGCCGCGTGCGACGGCGATATCATATTTTTCGCGGTGTTTGACCTCGTGAGTCAATTCCTCGGCTCTTCCGCAGAGGGTTTTCAGGTTACTTATACCTGCTTCGCGCGCAGTCTCCGCAACGTAATCGAGTTTTTTTGCAGTCGCGTCGTTCGAGGTAACCGTGCAATTCTCCGAGCAGAGCGCAAGCGGAAGCGAGGGGAATCCGCCGCCGCAACCGATATCGATTACATCAGCGTTCTTGAAAAGTCCCGTGTCGAGCAAGGTTAACGAATCCCAAAAATGAAGCAATCCGACACCCTTTTCATCGGTGAGCGCGGTGAGGTTCATGACCTCGTTTTTTTCTTTTAAGCATTTGCCGATCACGTCAAGCGAAGCACATTCCTGCTCGGTCAACGTAGGACGGTATTTTTTTGTAAGTTCGGAAAAGCTCATTGTTTTCCTCCTTGAGCAAGATAGATGAGAAGCACCGAGATATCCGCAGGAGAAACACCGCTTATGCGCGATGCCCTTCCGAGGTTTTCGGGGCGAAGTTTATCAAGTTTTTGAGCCGCTTCGATACGAAGTCCTTTTATGGAAAGATAGTCGATATTCTCGGGCAAGCCCTTTTCCTCGAGTTTTGAGAATCGTTCGACCTCGGCGAGCTGGCGTTTTATGTAGCCGGAATATTTTATCTCGGTCTCGGCGCGGGAAAGAAGAACCTTTCCGTAGTTGTTCTCATCGCCCGAAAGGCGCATAACGTCGTCGATCGTAACGCTCGGACGGCGCAAAAGCTCGCTCTTTACGATACCCGCGCCCGTACGCTCATATCCGTACGATTCATAGAGGTCGTCAAGCTCCTTGCACGCTTTTATACTGCTGGTTTCGAGCATTTTTATGAGTTCGGCAAGGTCGGACTCGTCTTTTTTGAATTTCTCGTAACGTTCCTCGCTGACAAGACCGAGCTCGTAACCTTTTGGGAGAAGGCGCGTCTGTGCGTTATCCTGACGGAGAAGGAGACGGTATTCACTTCTCGAGGTCATGATACGGTAGGGCTCGTTCGTGCCTTTCGTTACGAGGTCGTCGATAAGCGTTCCGATATAGCTTTCGCTTCTCAAGAGGGTGAACGGTTCTTCGCCCTTTACTTTAAGCGCGGCGTTAATGCCCGCCACAAGTCCTTGCGCCGCCGCTTCCTCATATCCCGAGCTTCCGTTGAACTGACCCGCGCCGAAAAGTCCGTTGATCGAACGGAATTCGAGCGTATTTTTGAGCTGGAGCGGATCGCAGCAATCGTATTCGATGGCGTACGCCGTGCGCATGAAGACGGCGTTTTCAAGTCCTTTTATGCTGTGAACGAGATCGAGCTGAACCTCCTCGGGGAGCGAGCTCGAAAGACCTTGGAGATAGACCTCCTTCGTATCGTCGCCCATCGGCTCGACGAAAATCTGATGGCGTTCTTTATCGGCAAAGCGAACGACTTTATCCTCGATACTCGGGCAATAGCGCGGTCCAGTGCCGTGAATAACACCCGAATAAAGCGGAGAGCGGGAGAGGTTATCGCGGATTATACGGTGGGTCTCCTCATTCGTATAAGCAATATAGCAAGGGAGAGAGTTTTCTCTCGGCTCGGCAAAGCCGAACATCGTAGGTTCGGCATCGCCGTCCTGACGCTCGAGCTTTGAATAATCGATCGAATCGGCATGGATACGGGCAGGAGTTCCCGTCTTGAAGCGAACGAGCTTCACGCCGATTTCGGTCAGCGAATCGACAAGGCGGTTCGCGGGGAGAGTATTATCGGGACCGGAGGAATACGCCTCCTCGCCGACGATGA
>JAZRRU010000064.1:0-6047 GCA_045651025.1 Eubacteriales bacterium | reverse complement strand
ATCTTTTTTAAGGAGAATGGAAAATGACAGTTGTTATTATACTGGTGGCTATTTTAGCCATTATCATCGCGAACATAAGAATTGTTCCGCAGGCACACGAGCATGTTGTTGAGCTTCTCGGCAAGTACAAAACCACATGGTCGGCGGGTATTCACATTAAGATTCCGATTATTGAAAGAATTGCAAAAAAAGTAACGCTTAAGGAGCAGGTCCTTGATTCCCCGCCCCAGCCCGTTATCACAAAAGATAACGTTACGATGCAAATTGACACCGTTATCTACTACGCGGTTTATGACGCGAAGCTCTACGCCTACGGTGCAGTTAATCCTATTTCGGCGCTTGCAAACCTTGCGGCAACGACGCTTCGTAATATTGTAGGTGAACTTGAGCTTGACGGTACTCTTACCTCTCGCGACACCATCAATGCAAAAATGACCGAGATTCTTGATGAAGCAACCGACAAATGGGGCATCAAGGTAAACCGTGTTGAGCTTAAAAACATTATTCCTCCCGCAGAGATCCAGAATGCGATGGAAAAGCAGATGAAGGCAGAGCGCGACCGCCGCGAAACATTGCTTCAGGCAGAGGGTCACAAAGCAGCGGCTATTACGCGCGCTGAAGGTGATAAGCAGGCGATGATCCTTGCCGCAGAGGGTGAGCGTGACGCTCGAATTGCCCGCGCCGAGGGTGAAGCGAAAGCCATCTACCTTTCCAAAAAGGCGGAAGCCGACGGTCTACGCGAGCTCAAGAACGCGCAGGTCGATGCTGCAGTCCTTGAAATGAAAAAGTATGAGGCACTTGTTGCATTATCAAACGGTAAAGCGTCAAAGATCATCATCCCGAGCGATGCCGT
This sequence comes from Eubacteriales bacterium, assembly GCA_045651025.1. GTDB lineage: Bacteria > Bacillota > Clostridia > Oscillospirales > CAG-382 > Coliplasma. The sequence goes on along the minus strand of JAZRRU010000064.1, from coordinate 5,194 downwards.
TGATATGACAAAAGCGAACGTAATCTTTTCAGAAACATCAGGTCTCGGCGACGCAACCAGACCTGCGCCAGATATGCCTAAAGCTCCCAAAAAACAAGACCCCTGTTGCGATTAATAAGTAAAGCGAGGTGAAATTCACCTCGCTTTTGTTGTTTTCATATACCGTTTTTCAGTTTTTTCGGCATACCCAAAGATTTTTTATCTGACCGATTATATCGGAGAGATTCCACAGTTTTTCCGAGCGAGCTCGGCTGTTTGGGTCGTTTATTCTTATTTTCCCCTCAACGTATTCCGTCATGACTATGAAATGTCCTGTCGTAGTAAAATCGCCGGGACCCATAACGCAGATTATCGGATTTTTCTCTTTCAGATTTTGAATTATTTTACCTTCAACGAGAGAAAGCTCTTTTATATCCATGCCGAGTTTTTTTCCGCCTTCGGAGATAAGCGACCATTTGCTTCCTTTTCCCGAATAACTATATAAATTTTTCTCAGAAAAAGACGCGATATATGCAGGCGTATATTTTGCATCGTTCAGGAGATAGATACTTACCATAGACAAACAAGTCGGACCGCATCCGGAAAGACCCATTAATTCCCCTGCATACATACCATATCCCCAGCGTTCGTCCCACTGCATAAGAAGAGGAACGCACTCGCTGTTTTCGTATTCTGTTAGATTGATCTCGAATTTTTTGTGTTTTTTTAAAGGGTAATTAAAAACATACTCTTTCGTCTCGGGGTTTTTCTCGAGAAGATCGAGAAGTTCCTCGGGGTATTCTTTCATTGTTATATTGTGATATTCGGCGAATGCTTGGATTTCGGTGAGTTCGTTCGGTGCGTCCGATAAATCGGATTTATCAGGCGAGGATTCAATCCGATATTCGCGCTCGTCTCCTAAAAAGTCCGTAAAATAAAAAAACGTTACTGACAGCAACAACACCGCGAATCCCCAAAGAAGAATATGATTGGTTAAATTTTTTCGTTTTTCCATAAAAAATGCTCCTATCGATAATGATAGGGGCATTTTAATTCATCTCGCGTTTTTTTGCTTAACATCTTTGTTTCGTATTTCTTAAGCTTTTCTTACAAAGGAATAGTCACCGTAAATTCGGTATTTCCGTCGTTGCAGGAAGCGGTTATCGTTCCTTTGTGAAGCTCCACTATCTGCTTTGCGAAAGCAAGTCCGAGTCCGGAACCACCCGTTGAAGAACGGCGGGAGTTATCGGCACGGTAAAATTTATCAAAAATACGCTCGAGTTTTTCTTTCGGAATATCGTCACCTTTATTTTTAACGGTAACGACTAAAAAGCCGTCTTTTTTATAGGCGTTACAAATTATATCGGTTTCGTTATAGCTGTAATTGACGGCATTTCGGAAAAGATTATCAAAGACACGCGCCAATTTGTCGGCATCTGCATAAATCATAAGCTCGGGTTCGATATCTCGTACAATGTTAATGTTTTTTTCTTCAAACATCGGAAAGAACTCGACCAATACTTGCATAAGCAAAACACTGAAATTGATTTTTGATTTTTGGGTTTCAAGAGTTTGGAGATTAAGTCGGGTGATTTCAAAAAATTCGTTAATAAGGTTTTCGAGCCGATACGCTTTATCAAGCGCTATTCCGACATATTTAGCGCGGTATTCAATCGGCAGATCCTGAGTTTCGGAAAGCAAGCTGAGATAACCGATAACAGAGGTGAGTGGTGTTTTCAAATCGTGTGCAAGATAAACGATAAGGTCACTTTTTTGCTGTTCCGCCAGTTTTCGTGCGTTTTCATTTTCCATCAGTTCGAACTTGAACTCTTTTAATTTCTGACTGAAATCCCTCAGTTCGGACGGGCATTTGTCGGTGAATATCCTCGGTTCGTCCTCAGAAACGGCGTTGCTCGCCATTTCGAGCAATTTGTTGAACTTGAAAGCATGCAGAACCGAAATCAATATAAGTCCCGATACGTAAATTAACGCCGTTATAAATGTGCGATTCTCGCTCACCAACCTATATATACGCCAATACATATTTCGGTAAATAAACTCTAACACGACTCCGTTAAAAAATTCGTCCATAACGAACAAGAAAACAAAATAAACGACGGTATAAACGAAAATATAGGTTAAATAGCGTTTTATGAGGTTATTTTTCAACTTTATATCCCACTCCCCAGACGGTTTTAATTATCTTCGGGTTTCTTGACGGCTCTTTGAGCTTTTCTCTTATGCGCTTTATGTGTACCATAACTGTATTGTTGCTCTCAAGATAATCCTCTTTCCAAACCGTCTCAAATATCTTTTCGGACGATACGACGTTACCTGCATTTTCGCAGAGAAGCCATAGGATATCGAACTCTGTCGGGGTTAGATTCACGACTTCGTTAAAGAGCGTTGCTTCATGTTTTTGTTTATTGATCTGCAAGCCGTTGATTTCGAAAACGTCATCATTCGAAGCCGTCGAGCCATACTTTTTATACCGTCGCAATTGTGCCTTTACGCGCGCCAATAATTCGAGAGGGTTGAAGGGTTTTGTTACGTAATCGTCGGCTCCGATGCTCAAACCGGTTATTTTATCGATATCTTCCACACGCGCGGTGAGCATAATTATCGGATAAGTATATGTTTCGCGTATGGCTGAACAAAGTTCAAAACCGTTCATTGCGGGCATCATCACATCTAAAACAGCAAGATCGATCTCTTTGTTGGTTCGAATTTCTCTATACGCATCGATAGGATTATAGAATTTCAAGGTATTATACCCTTCGTTTTTCAAGATCAACTCAACCAGATCGGCTATTTCTTTTTCATCATCGACAATAAGAATATTCATTCGTTCACCATAAACCTTACTAATTCCCGTTTATTATATCACGTTTATCGGAAAATTGTATTAAGATTTTCTTACAAAAGAGATATTTTGTATTTATTTTCGTTTTTTCTCAGTAATCAAATTTGAGAAAACGTATTTGTGTCAAAATTTTCATAAACATTATACATATTGACAAGTTTTTTGTGAAAAACCGTTGCAAAGTGCAACAAATTATGCGATAATATGAGGAGAAATAAAAATGGCGCAAACTGTCCGTTCGGCAGGCGCTACTTTATAAAGGGAGAAAACCATGTATAAGATTGTCGAAAAGAAAATCTTGAATCCTACTGTTATTCAGCTTTGGATCGAAGCACCCCTCGTTGCCAACAAGGCAAAGCCGGGTCAGTTCATCATCCTCAGAGTTGATGAGGACGGCGAGAGAATTCCTCTTACCGTTGCAGGCGTTGACAAGGAAAAAGGCGCAGTAAAGATCATTTTCCAGGTCGTCGGCGGAACTACCACAAAGCTTTCCTACAAAAACGAAGGCGATTACATTCAGGACTTCTGCGGTCCTCTCGGTGTTGCAACGCATCTTGACGGACTCAAGAAGGTCTGCATTGTTGGCGGCGGTGTTGGTTGCGCTATCGCTATGCCTATCGCGGAAGAATTACATAAAATGGGTGCGGAGGTCACGAGCATCATCGGTTTCAGAAACAAAGACCTTCTTATTCTCGAAGACGAGTTCCGCGCTTGCTCCGATACTCTCAGAATTATGACCGACGACGGTTCTTACGGCGAGCACGGCAACGTTACCGTTCCTCTCAAGGAGATGCTCGATAACGGCGAGAAGTTCGATATGATAATCACGATCGGTCCGCTTATTATGATGAAGTTCGTCGTTGCTACGGCGAAGCCCTACGGAGTTCCCGTTACCGTTTCGATGAACCCGATCATGATCGATGGCACGGGTATGTGCGGCGGTTGCCGTCTTACTCTCAACGTTGACGGCAAGAAGGTTACGAAGTTTGCTTGCGTTGACGGTCCGGACTTCAACGGATATGAAATTGACTTTGACGAAGCGATGTCGAGAGGCAGAATGTACTCCGATTTCGAGCGTCATGCTCACGAAGAAGCTTGTAACCTTTTCAAAAAGGAGGTACGTTAACAATGGCAAAGCCCAACATGTCTCTTACCCGCAACCCCATGCCCACTCAGGACGCTGAAGTACGCGCACGCAACTTCAACGAGGTTGCTACCGGTTATTCCGAGGAAGCTGCTATCGACGAGGCAATGCGTTGTCTCAACTGCAAGAATATGCCCTGCGTTGACGGCTGTCCCGTTAAAATTCACATTCCCGAATTTATCAACAAAATAAAAGAAGGCGACTTTGAGGGTGCATATCAGATCATCTCGAAGTCCTCTTCCCTCCCCGCGGTCTGCGGACGCGTTTGCCCTCAGGAAACTCAGTGCGAATCGAAATGTGTTCGCGCTATCAAGGGCGAATCCGTCGGCATCGGCAGACTTGAAAGATTCGTTGCAGACTGGCACAACACGTTCTGCACCGAAGAGCCCGCTCGTCCCGAGTCGAACGGTCACAAGGTCGCTATCGTCGGTTCCGGTCCTTCCGGTCTTACCTGCGCGGGCGATCTTGCAAAGAAGGGTTATGCAGTAACCGTCTACGAAGCGTTCCACACAGCAGGCGGCGTTCTCGTCTACGGTATTCCCGAATTCCGTCTTCCCAAGGCGATCGTTGCGAAGGAAGTCGAAACTCTCAAGAAGCTCGGCGTTGAGATCGAAACGAACGTTGTTATCGGCAAGACGCTTACCGTTGACGAGCTCTTTGACATGGGCTACGAAGCCGTATTTATCGGTTCGGGCGCAGGTCTTCCCAACTTCATGGGTATCCCCGGCGAATCGCTCAAGGGTGTCTATTCCGCGAACGAATTCCTCACGAGAAGCAATCTCATGAAGGCATATCTCGAAAATTCCGAAACGCCTATCATGAAGGGCGGTAAGGTCGCAGTCGTCGGCGGCGGTAACGTTGCGATGGACGCGGCTCGTACGGCACTTCGTCTCGGCGCTGAAAAGGTATATATCGTTTACCGTCGTTCTATGGAGGAGCTTCCCGCAAGACGCGAGGAGGTCGAGCACGCTGAAGAGGAAGGAATCGAATTCCGTCTCCTCTGCAATCCTACCGAAATCATCGGCTACAACAACCCCGACGATGTCAGAGATCCCAAAAACGGATTCGTTACCGGTATGCGTTGCATCAAGATGGAGCTCGGTGAGCCCGACGCGAAGGGCCGCAGACGCCCCGTTGAGATTCCGAACAGCGAGTTCGAGATCGAAGTTAACACGGTCATCATGTCTATCGGCACGTCGCCCAACCCC
>JAZRRU010000063.1:0-5071 GCA_045651025.1 Eubacteriales bacterium | reverse complement strand
GATTTTTATACCTATGATGTCCGCGAGTGTCGAGTGCGAAGCAGGAGGCGCGAAGATGCGAATGTACGGACATCACAAGGAACCATTAAAAATCGCAGATTTTTAATGGAGAGCGTCAGCGATTACTCCGCCGCCGAGGGGGGTATCCCCGTCGTAGAACACCGCCGACTGACCCGGTGTTGCGCCGCGGACGGGCGACTCACATTCAACGCGTATTCTGCCCTCACCGAGCGGAATGAGCCGAGTTTTAACGAACGGCGCGCGGTAACGGATGCGCGTCTCACAAACGATATCGTGACTCGGAAAGTCAAGCGCCGAGAACGACGCGCTCCGAACGGTAAAGACGGTTTTGAAAAGATCGTCGTTTCTGCCGAGGATGATTTTGTTTTTGCCGATATCGCGCCCGATAACGTAGAGCGGTTCTTTGTACGCGATTCCGAGTCCCTTCCGCTGACCGACGGTGTAGCACCTCTGACCAAGATGAGTTCCGAGAACCGTTCCGTCGGAAAGTACAAAATCACCTTTTTTGTCGGTGTTTCCCGCGACACGGTTGAGGAACGCGCGGTAGTCTCCGTCGGGAATGAAGCATATATCCTGACTGTCGCCCTTGCTCGCGACGTGGAACCCGTTTTCGAGCGCGATTGCGCGGACATCGCTTTTTGAGAACTCGCCGAGAGGCGCGTGGAAGCGGGAAACCTGTTCCTGCGTCAAGCTCCAGAGCACGTAACTCTGGTCTTTTTCGGGATCGGAAGCGCGAACGATAACGCGTCTGTCGCCGCAGCTCTTCACGCGGACGTAATGTCCCGTTGCGTAGGCGTCACCGCCGAGAGATTTCGCTTTTTCGGCAAGTGCGCCGAATTTTATGAAACGGTTGCAGACGACGCAGGGGTTCGGCGTCTCGCCCGCGGCGTAAGCGTCAACAAAGTCGGCAACAACGTATTTCCTGAATTCTTCCGAGAGATCGAAAAGATAATGATCGACGCCGAGCGTGTCGCAAAGCTTTTTTGCATCTTCGGCTTCAACGCTTTCGGCGTTCGGAACGAGCTCGCGCCCGAACTGCTTCATCGTGATACCGCTGACTGTGTATCCCGCGTTTTTCATCATAAGAAGCGCAACCGCGCTGTCAACACCGCCGCTCACCGCGACGAAACATTTTCCGTTCATCCTTATCCCTCTCTTTCAACGGCTATTTTACCACACAACTCTTTAATAATCAACTCTTTAACGGGAATAAAGACGGCTCCTGCTGTGTATAAATAAAAACACTACAAAAAAAGGAGAAAACCCGTTATGAAAAGGATAATCGCTTTATTGCTGACTCTGTTCTCTCTCCTTCTCGCATCCTGCGGAACCGAGGGCAAGGTCGAAGAAAAGGCAGACCGTCCGCCTGCTTTTTCGATACTTCAAAAAGAAACGGTATTCAGAAAACATACCGAAAAAGGCGTTGATACGACCTTTTCGGAAGAGGAATTTGCCGATTTTCTCGGCGAAAAACTAACTTATATAACCGTAAACGCGCTTCCCGAGGCGACCTCGGGCACGCTCGTTTTCAAGGGTCAGTCGGTCATGAAGGGTCAGACGATCCCCGCCGATTCGCTTGAATTTTTGAAATTCGTGCCGAACACGGAATGCAAGAGCGCAACCTTTGGGTTCACCTGCGACAGCGCGGGATATTTCGGCGGTGAGCTCAACTGCGAGATGACCTACGGCGCAAGCGTCAACTCTCCTCCCGTCGCGGCGAACGGCGAGCTTAATACCGCAAGCGGAATTTCCTGCACGGGCGCGCTCTCGATAACCGAGCCGAATGGCGACGATTTTACGGTCAACGTGCTGTCCTATCCAAAAGACGGAAGCGTTACGATCTCGAAAGACGGCAAGTTGGTCTACACGCCCGAATCGGGATTCTCGGGCAAGGATCTGCTCGTGTTCACGGTGACCGACCGCTACGGCGCGACCTCCGAGCGCGCGACGATGGCGATAACTGTTGCGGAAAATGAAAAAAACCTCGTTTTTGCCGATATGGACTCCGACCCGAACCATATTTTCGCCCACCGTATGTGCGCAAACGATACGATGGTCTACCGTTTTGAGGACGGGAATTATTATTTCGACCCCGAAACTCCCGTTTCGAAGCTCGATTTTCTCGTCATGATGATGTCGGTCTCGAAGCAGGACGCGGATATCGTCGCCGTCGCGGACAGCGCTGTAACCGACGACTCGGGTCTTTCGTCGGGGCTTAAGGGCTATCTTTCCGCCGCGAACGAAAAGGGATTCATAAAGCTCGAAAACGGAAAATTCGCGCCGAAGGAAACGGTGACGCTCTCCGACGCGGCGTTTATGATCTCGTCGGCTCTCAAGCTCCCCGCGGGCAGCGATAAGAGCGGAAATTATTCCGCGCTTGCATCCCTCGTGAAGGCGGGAATCGTGAAAACCGAAAACGGTGCGGTCGACGGCGCGAAAAAGCTCACGAAATCCGACGTGGCGGCGCTTCTCTGCCGTTGTGAAGAATATATTACAAAAAACAACATATTTCGTGAAACCGATTGACATAATGTAATGAGAGTGATATAATTCACGATGCAGGCGTTTGACCTGCAAAATTGGTTTCGGGAGCAAATATTCTATGGAAAACAAGGATATAAATATTGAAGAAAAGCTCAAAAAAAGAGGAAAGAAAAAAGGCAGAAAGATTGCAATTATCGTAATTTTGTCGCTTCTTATCCCCCTTCTCATCGTCGGCGGTATCGGTGTCGGACTTTATAATCATTATCTCGGTCTTATCGACTACGATACGGGCAGCGAGGACGACTGGTCGGGTGTTGATATCGACGCTTCGGACTATGGTCAGGATGATGACGATATGGGCATCATCGGTGACTTTTCCGACCCTGAGGCAGATATGAGCGGCGTAATTGACGTTTCTTCAGACGCTACGACCGACGTTTCGAACGGCGGTAACTCCGGTAACTCGGGAAGCGGAAATTCCGGCGGCGGAAATTCGGGCGGAAGCTCCGGCGGAAATTCGGGCGGAAGCTCGGGCGGCGGTTATACTCCCCCTCCCACACCTGCCGAACCTGACTTTACTATCACCGACGGTCTTTTTGACAAGGATTACGTCGTATCCGATAAATACGATAAAGACGTTATGAACATCCTTCTTATCGGTGCGGACACGACGGGCGATAACCGCGCACGAAGCGATACGATGATCCTTATGTCGATCAACACCATCAAAAAGCGCATCGTTTTCACCTCGTTCATGCGTGACTGCTACGTTCCGATCCCCGGCAAGCTCAATAACCGTCTCAACGCGGCTCACTCTGCAGGCGGACCGAAGCTCCTCATGAAGACGATCGAACAGAACTTTGACGTTAAAATTGACTATTACGTCCGTGTCGGATTTGAGTCGTTCAAAAAGTCGGTTGCGGTTATCGGCGGACTTGAGATCACTATCAACAACAACAACTACGATTATTTCAAGAAATACGATTCGATAAAAGGTCTTACGAAGGCACAGGCGACCGACGGAACGCACACGGTCATGCTTAACGGCGTTACCGCACTTGACTATGCGCGCTCGCGTAACTTCCCCTCGGCTGACTTTGCACGTACGCTCCATCAGCGCGACCTTCTCTCCCAGACGTTCAACAACCTCAAGGATGCATCTCTTACCGAGATCCACGAGGTTCTCGAGGCGGCTCTTCCCTACGTAAAGACGGATATGCCGAAGGATGCGCTCGGCTCTTTGGTATGGAAATCGCTCGAATATCTCAAATACGACGTGAAGACGGCTCGCGTTCCCTGCGCGAACTCCTTCCAGCTCGTGAAAAGACGCGGTATGTCGGTCATCGACCTCAACATTCCTGCAAACGCAAAATACGTCAAAGCCGCTATTTACGGTTGATTGCATTCTGTCAGTGGGACAGAATGCGTCGATATAAATCCCTTGCGGGATTTTCGATATACGGCAAAGCCGTTCGATATGCGTAAACGCTCGATATGTTCTGCGGAACAAGAGAGAATTTATATCATATCGAATTGCAAAGAAACAATCGACAGAAAAAGGACGTCCGAAGACGTCCTTTTTTGTTATTCAATATCAATTTCCAACGGCTTGTCGATCTCCTCGGAAACATATTTTCCGTCCTTTTTGCGTTGGCGCACACATTCGGAAAGGAGATATTCGATCTGTCCGTTTATTGAGCGGAAGTCGTCCTCTGCCCACGCGGCGATCGCGTTATAGAGCTTCGGCGAGAGGCGGAGAGGGACTTGCTTCTTTCCGTTGTCTGCCATAATTAATAGAGACTGCCCGAGTTAACGACCGGCTGAGCGTCGCGGTTTCCGCAGAGCACGACGAGAAGGTTCGAAACCATTGCCGCCTTGCGTTCCTCGTCGAGCTGGACCGTGCCTTTTTCGTTGAGGCGTTCAAGCGCCATTTCGACCATACCGACCGCACCGTCAACGATGAGCTTTCTTGCGTCAACGATTGCAGATGCCTGCTGACGCTGGAGCATAACCGCCGCGATCTCGGGCGCGTATGCAAGGTAGGTGATTCTCGCTTCGATTATTTCAAGACCGGCTTCGGTCACGCGGGACTGAATCTCATCCTTTATCCGGCTTGCACCGACCTCGCTCGAGCCGCGGAGACTTCCCTCATCGGCAATACCGTCGCCCGTGGTATCAACGCCGGGAGCTGCGTCATAGGGATAAATGCGGACGATGTTACGAAGCGCGCTGTCGCACTGGAGCGAAAGGAATTCTTTGTAGTTATCTACGTTGAACGCCGCCTTTGCGGTGTCGACGATACGCCAAGTTACAGCAATACCGATCTCGACGGGGTTACCAAGGCAATCGTTGATCTTCTGGCGGTTGTTGTTGAGAGTCATGATCTTGAGCGACATCTTTTTCGAGGGCATAGCCGCAGAAATGGTCTGACCTTCGATGTTCTTGACCATAACCTGCTTAACGTCGCCGCTCTGGTTGAGCTTCGTTTCCGCTGCAGGGTTAACTGCGGTGCAGAAAGGGTTCACCCAGTAAAAACCCTCACCCTTGAGCGTACCGACGTAGTTAC
>JAZRRU010000062.1:0-9205 GCA_045651025.1 Eubacteriales bacterium | reverse complement strand
TTCCTCGCCGATATGCTCGCTTTTTGCGGTGATAGTTGGCAGTTTTTGGCTTGATACAAGCGGTTTTTGGCTCTTTTTCCTTGCATATTCGGAGTTTTTCGTGCCCTGTGCGTTCGGTGTCGTCGGATTTTTGTTCTCCGGCTCGCCGTTTGCCGTGAAGCGCTTTTTCTCAAAAGCTTCCTCGATGCTTGCACAGACGTTCTTGCGCCTTGCGTTCGAGCTTTCGTCCTCCTGCCGAAAAGCCGTTCTTACTCTAAATGCGTTTTTTCTCGCTTCGGTGAGGTTGCTGACGCGAAAGAAAACGCTCGAATGGACGACTGCGGCGCAGGCGGAAAAGCTCTCGTCAACGCTCGGGAAATACGTTCTCGACAGCGCGCTCTCGGTTTTGGTCGGGCTTTTGCTGATGATTTTCGCGGCTCCGCCGTTTTTGAAGTTCGCGGGATTGCTCTATTTCGTCTATCCTTTCGTTTCAGCTGTTCTGTCGCGTCCGCTTGATGAAAGCGCGGAAGTGAAATCAAAGCTGTCGGCAAAAAGCAAAAAGCTCCTCACCGTGCACGTTCACGATATGTTCCGATTCTATGCGGACAACGTGAACGAAACAACGAACCATCTTCCGCCCGACAACGTTCAGTTCTCGCCCGTTTCGGCGACGGCGTACCGAACGTCCCCGACGAACATCGGATTCTACCTCGTTTCGCTCCTCGCGGCGAGAGATATCGGGATACTCACCTCAAACGAGCTTGCCGAAAAGCTCGAAAAAAGCGTGTCTGTTATCGAAAAGCTTGAAAAATACAAAGGAAATCTTTTCAACTGGTATGATATAAAAAATCTTTCCGTGATCGGAAACCGCTACGTCTCGTCTGTGGACAGCGGTAACTTCATCGTTATGCTCGTTGCGCTAAAAGAGGGGATACTTGAATACAAAGACGAAGAAGCAACGCTCGAAAGCCTTTCAAAGCGCATCGAAGCTCTCATAAACGAATGTGACCTCACTTCACTTTACGATTCCCGCAAGAATCTGTTCCGAATCGGCGCGACGGTTAACGAGGGCGAGATAAAATTCGACTCAAACTGCTACGACCTTCTTATGAGCGAGGCGAGAATGCTCGCGTTCTACTCTGTCGCGTCGTCGAGCGTCCCGAAAAAGCATTGGCACACGCTCGGGCGGACTCTTACCCACGGTTACGGCTATCTGGGTATGATGACCTGGTCGGGAACGGCGTTTGAATATCTTATGCCGCTCCTTTTTATGCCCCTCTACAAAAACTCGTTCCTCTTTGAGAGCGTTCTGTTTTCGATGATGGTGCAAAAAAACGAAAACTCGCTCTGGGGCGTGAGCGAAAGCGGTTTTTATTCCTTCGACAGCGATATGAACTATCAGTACAAGGCAAACGGAATCAAAAACCTTGCGCTTCGCCGTGTCGGGGGAGACGAGCGGATCGTCTCACCCTATTCGACCTATCTTTCGCTAACCGTTTCGAACGACTCGGGCATAAAAAATCTGAAAGAACTCGAAAACCGAGGAATGTACGGGAAATACGGTCTCTACGAGGCGCTTGATATGAACGACGACCCGAGCGGAATCTGCGTGAAAAGCTATATGGCGCATCACGTCGGCATGAGTATAATCGCCTGTATGAACGCGATTGACGACAATATTTTCGTCCGACGGTTCATGCGCGATATGCGGATGTATTCGGCAAACGAGCTTCTTCAGGAAAAGATACCCATCGACGCCCACGTTTTTGCCGATACGACGGGATCGCAAAAGGAATCGAAGCGCCCCGTCTACCAGACAGCAGAGCGAAAAGAAAAAATCGACCTCGAGACCCCGTTTGTAAAATTGCTTACGAAAGGCGATCTCACCGCGCTCGTTTCGAGCAGCGGCCATATCGGGCTTCAAGCAGGCGAGAAAAAGCTTTTCCGAACCGAGTTCGAAAAATATTCGATGATGTACTCGCCTGCCGTAATATTCTCGCGGAACGGCAAAAATTACGGTTGCGTTCCGCTCTATGAAAAAAGCGGATGCGGATTCGAGCACGGAAACGGCTTTGCATCGCATATCGCATCGGGCCGCGATTTCTCCGGCAGAGTGCGTTACAGCATCTCAAAAAAAGGAAATTGCTTCGTCGTGAACACCCGCGCCGAAACGCTCAAAAAATATGACGTGACGTTCGTTTTCGAACCGATGCTCGAGACCGAGAAAAAATATCTCTCGCACATCTCGTTTTCGAAGCTCTTCATCGAGAGCGAATATGACGAAACGAAGCGTATACTTTATTTCCACCGCCGAAGCGGTCTCGACGGACGTCATATCTTTACGCTTGCCGTCGCGCCGAGGGACAGAGACACGAAGTTCTCGTTCCTCACGAGCCGTGAACCGCTTTCGGCAAGCTCGGTTGATTCGTCGTTCGACTATGCATCGATGAACACCGACAACTCCGTCGGCGCCTGCCTCGATCCGCTTTGTCTCGTGAGAAGCACCGATTCCGAGGGCGGACGCGCGACGTTTCTCGTGACCTGCGGTGCGACAAAAGGTGAGTGCGAGCGAAACATCCGTCTTGCGCGCTCCGACCGCAACGACCACAAAAACGAAAACCCGAACGCCACGGTGGAAAAAATGCTTCCCGCGTTGCTCTATGGCTCGGGCGGACCCGTATTGCCGTCGTTCACGAGATGCGGTATCGGTGACCTCTGGAGCAGGGGAATATCGGGGGATTATCCGCTGTGCGTGATATCCGTCGCGGAGATTGCCGTAACGCGCACAAAAGCGGTTTTGAAAGCATTTTCCGAGCTTTCGAGGTCGTTTTTGAGATGCGAGCTGATATTTTTGATCTGCGACGAGGATAACTATAACCGACCCGTTGAAAGCTCGGTGCGAGAATGTCTTTTAGAAACGAGAACCGAGAAATTCATGGGGAGAAAGGGCGGAATATTTATTCTGCGCGAGAACGAGCTCGGGAAAGATTTTGTCACCGCGTTGAAAAATACGGCAAAATATTTTTCGGACTTCTCCAAGGATTTCGAGCCGAATCGTGAAAACAGAAGAGTCGAGCAACTCGAAATTATTTCAACACCCCAAAAAGCGTCTCCTATCCCGATTCCCGAGAATTCGCTCGTCTCAAAAAACGGATTTTTCCTGCCCGAGGGGTTCGTCGTCGATAAGACGAACCTGCCCGACGCGCCCTATTCCTACGTTTTGTCGGGTTATCGCTTTTCGACGGTCGTCACGCAGAGCTCTCTCGGCTATACCTTTTTCGATAACGCGCGTGAGCGACGGATCTGCTCTTTTTACGGCGACGCGCGTTCGCTCGATGGCGGTGAGAGGGTGTTCCTCGTCAAAAACGGGAAGAAATATGACCTTTGTGCCGTTTCGAACAAGGTTCGTTTTGAAAAGGGCTGCGCCGTCTACGAGGGTGAGGTTGAGGGAATCGGTTACAGCATGAGCGTCGTGATTCCGCCGAAGTTCCCCGTAAAATTGATTCGGGTGAAGCTCGCGCGTAACGAGAGCGCAAACCTTTCCTTTGAGCTCAAGCCCGTTATGAGTGACGGTGTGCGCCAATGTCCCGAGATCGAGACGGTCGGCTTTTCATCGGGCTCGAGTGAATGTATGATGTTTCGCAACCCGTTCGGGATGACGTTTCCCGAGGGACGCGGATTTGCGGGCGTTGTTGGCGGAAAGGCAGATACCGAGCGGAAAACGCTTTTCGCAAACGGGAACGATATCCTATTTTTCCTCGGCGCGTGCACGACCGAGGGCGGTGTTTTAAAAGTTGCTTCACGCGTGAGCCGACGTTTTTTTGACGCGGCTCTTCACGAGTCGTGCGAGTTCGTCGACACGTTCCTGCCGAAGATAAAAATAACGACGAAAAGCAAAACGCACGACGCGATGTTCAACTTCTTCCTGCCGTATCAGACGGCGATTTGCCGATTCTTCGCGCGCGGCTCGTTCTATCAAAGCGGCGGCGCGTACGGATTCCGCGATCAGCTTCAGGATTCGCTGTCTCTCGTGTTTTCCGCACCGAAGACCGTCAGAACGCACATCATACGCTGCTGCGCCCATCAATACACCGACGGAAGCGTGATGCACTGGTGGCACACGCGCAACTACGGCGGAGTTAACCGAGGCATAAAAAGCAAATGCTCGGACGACCTGCTCTATCTCCCGATAGTAGTTGCGGATTATATCGAGAAAACGGGGGATACGAGCTTGCTCGACGTTCCCGTGTTCTACCTCACTTCTCCGGAGCTGATTCACGAAAACGAGCGGTACGAGCAGCCCGAGAGGAGCAACGAGAGGGAAAACGTTTTCCGACATTGTCTCCGTGCGCTCTCACGCGCCGATCGGAGAGGGAAGAACGGACTTATCCTGATGGGAAGCTGTGACTGGAACGACGGATTTTCGCTCGTCGGCGAAAAAGGTATTGGCGAGAGTATCTTCTCAACGATGCTTTTCATCGTCGCGATCGACGCGTTTCTTCCTCTCATCGAAAAATTCGGCGACGGCGAAACCTACGCGCATTATGAAAAAGTGAAATCCGAGCTAAAGACCGCGCTTGAGGAGAAGGCATTTTTCGGCGATAGGTATGCACGCGCGTTCACCGATGACGGTACGGTTCTCGGCATCGAGGGCTCGGGCGAGTGCGAGATCGACATCCTTTCCCAGGCGTTTGCCGCGTTGGCTCAGCTTGACGAAGAGCGAACAAAAAAAGCGCTCAAACGAGCGTTTTCCGAGCTTTATGACAGCAAAAACAAGATTTTCAAGCTCTTTTCTCCGCCGTTTTCGAACGGTCGTGCGCGTGTCGGGTATATCCGCGGTTACGTTGCGGGCATCCGTGAAAACGGAGGTCAGTACAGCCACGGCGCACTCTTCGGCGCGCTCGGGTGCTTCAAAGTCGGCATGAACGAGGAGGGGTTGCTTATACTTGACTGTATCAATCCCGCGCTCCGTGCAAGCGATAAAGAGCTTGCGAAGAAATACAAAAACGAGCCCTACGCCGTTTCTGCCGATATCTATTCGGGCGAGCACGCCGGACGGGGCGGCTGGAGCTGGTATACGGGTGCTTCGGGCTGGTATTACCGCATCATGCTCGAGCGGGTGCTCGGGCTGAAGCTCGGCGCAGGAAGAACGCTCCTTTCCGCCGAACCGATTATACCCTTTGAGGCGGAAGCCGCACTTGACGGCGCGGAGCTGAAAATAATCGCGACAGAAACAACAAAAACGCCGACACTTGACGGCGCTCCAATCTCTTTTCCGCTTTCTCTCCCCTCGGGCAGTCATCTACTTGAACTGCCGATAAAAAAGGCATAAAAAAATAACCCTTGACTGTTAATCTATTTGTTACAGTCAAGGGTTATTTATTTTCGATTTTGGTATCCAACATCATTTTTAACCTCTCTTTCGTAGTCTTGATCTCAAATCCCGTTTTCATCATCCTATATTATTTGGTACTCTTGACAGAAGCTTTATTAAACGGTTTTGAGAAGTGCTTTTTTGCCGTCCAACATTTTTCAGGAAGAAAACTCGTTTTTTGCTCTCTTGCGTTTTTTCTGCTTTTTGAGTCAGGGAGCGATTCGTTGCTTTAACCGTTTTCCCGTCATCCTCGTTTTTTGTTTACGTTTCGTAAACCGTGTTTCTCAGATCATCGGAGGTGTACCTTTTCCTTTTTTGATTTGAGTTTTTTTGCATCCGAATTTTTCGTTTTCGGGATGCGGTTCGATCAGATCATTGGACCGTACCTGTTCCTTTCTTGACGTGACCTGTTTCTCTTTTTGGGAGCTGTTCTTGTTAGAACATCGGAGGTGTACCTGACCTTTCGTAGTTTGAAGAGCTTTTTATCAAGCTTGATTGTTTTGTGGGGTGTTCCCTCTCTTCGACTATATGTTACCATACGTTTTACCCTTTTTCAATACACAGTATATACAAAGTTAACAACTTTAATTTATTTAAATCGCAGAAAGTTGTCTATAATGCCGTTGATTTGATAGAAAAGTGTTGACTTTCCGATTTGGATATGTTAGACTGTATGTGTTGGGGCGCAGTGCGCTCTTTTTTGTTTTGATTGACAAAATAAAAAAACGGTGATAATATGACCGTAACGAAATTACGGAGAAGAGTATGTCAAAATTCCTTTTGGTTCTGATACCGATATTCCTTTTAATATTCATCTACGTTTTCTTTTTCCTGAAAAGGGCGTTTTCCGCCTTTTCGGTCGACGTGAAAAAGCCGTGGGCGAGGGTAACACTTTTCGTGCTGTCGGTTTTGATAACCGCGCTGTCGTGTGATATTTCCTCGTCTTTTGCGGTGTTTGTTCTGCACGTGATGTTTGTCGACGGCATTTTGCGGTTGATTGCACTCTTTTTGAAGAAGATAACCTTTCCGCCGACGGTGAAAAAGATTTTCGGGAGCGGTCTGTGCGCGGTCGTGATCGCGGCTTCGATTCTTTTTGCCGGATGCATTAACTTTTTCAGCGTGCGCCCGACAGAGTATGAAATTCTTACGGAAAAAGAGCTGAGAGCCGAGGGCTACCGCGTCGTGCTTATTGCCGACGTACATTACGGCGTGTCACTCGATTATGAATCTCTTCTTGAAAAATGTGCCGAGATAAGTCAGACCGAGCCCGACGTCGTCGTTCTCTGCGGTGATATTGTGGATAACAGCACGACGGACGAGGGAATGCGCGAGGTGTTCCGCGCGTTCGGTACGATAGAGAGCCGTTTCGGAATCTATTATACTTACGGCAACCACGACCGTTCGATGAAAATGCTCTCGAACCGCTTCGGGGACGGCGAGCTTGAAAAAACGATAACCGAAAACGGAATCAAAATTCTCCGCGATGAAACCGAGCTTATCAACGGCGAGCTTGCTCTCGTCGGAAGAGAAGACCGCTCGCGCGATCGCCTTCCGATCTCCGAGCTTGAAAAAGAGATCGACGGGCGCAACTTCGTCCTCGTTGCCGATCATCAGCCGTCGGATTATTCCGCGAACGCGAACGCCAAGACCGACCTTGTCGTTTCGGGACACACTCACGGCGGTCAGTTCTTCCCGATCGATATTCTTCAAAAGATCGTTCCCTTTAACGACGGCGTCTATGGGCTCTACGACCTCGATAACGACACAAAAGCGATCGTGACCTCGGGCTTTGCGGGCTGGGCGTACCCATCGAAAACATCCGCACCCTCGGAATATGTGATTATCGATATAAAAACTAAATAACAACAACAAAGAGCATTCCAAAACGGAATGCTCTTTTTTTTAATGATGGTGATGGTGATTATGCGCATGCTCGTTCGAAAAATCGAGCTTGCAATTTTCCTCGTGACAGAACTCCTCGCTTGACTCGAGCTCAAGCGTCGCATGACAAATTCCATGTTCCTCGAGCTCTTTGCGAACCCTTTCCTTCGTTTCGTGCGGGTCGGCATCGGTTACGATATGCAACGTCGCGTAATTGCGGTTGCCGTCGAGACTCCAGACGTGGATATGATGAACGTTGACGACACCCTCGACACTTAAAATATGCTCCTTTATTTCCGCAATATCAATGCCTTTCGGCGTTTTTTCGAGGAACAACCCAATAACCTCTTTCAAGTTGCGGAGCGCGTTCACGAGAATGAAAACGGCAACGCAGACCGAAAGAATCGGGTCGATAACCGAAATGTCGGTAAATCTCATAACGATCGCGCCGATAAGCACGACGATCCATCCGAGAACGTCCTCGAGCATGTGAAGATTAACGGCTTTTTGGTTGAGCGATTCTCCGTCACGGGTAAAGAACGCCGCAAAAAGATTCACGACCGCGCCGACGATTGCAAAAACGATCATACCGTCGTAGTTTATCGGTACGGGAGATATAATTCTGCCGACAGCGTTATAGATAACGACCGCCGAGCCGACGAGAAGTATAACCGTCGTGATAAGACCGCCGATGAGCGAATACCGAACGTAGCCGTAGGTATGCTTTTCGTCGGGCTGCCGCTTGCTTTTCTTCTCGAGCAGAAAGGCGATTCCGATGCTGAGCGCATCCCCGAAATCGTGAACCGCGTCGGAGATTATCGCAACGCTTCCCGTAAAAATACCGCCGATTACCTCAAAAATCGAGAATGCAAGGTTAAGTAAAAAGGCGATCAATATATTTCGTTCTGTTTTCATAACATACCCCCAAAAGCGAATACGCGGAACATCGCGTATAGTACTATTGTATGAAAGACGTTCGGAAAAATCAACAATTAAATTTTAATAATTCCCACTTGAAAAGACTCGGAACAATCGGGTATAATAAATCATACCGATAGGAAAGGAAGTATGATTATGTCCGTAATGAAAGTAACGAAATCGAATTTCGATCAGGTAAAGGCAAGCGAGAAGAAGGTTCTTCTTGATTTTTATGCCGATTGGTGCGGACCGTGCAGAATGGTATCGCCGATCGTTGACCAGATCGCCGAAGAAAATCCGCAGTATTTGATATGTAAGATAAACGTTGATGAAGAACCCGAGCTTGCGCAGCTCTTTGACGTTACGAGCATCCCGACTCTCGTCGTTATGAATGGCGGAAACGTCGTTTCGCGCTCGATGGGCGCAAAGCCGAAGAACTTGATTCTTCAGATGTTGGAAGCATAAAAATGGAAAAGATTTATGACGTTGTTATAATCGGCGGCGGCCCCGCAGGGTATACGAGTGCGCTCTATGCCTCGCGCGCAGGACTTGATACGCTCGTTATCGAGCGTATGTCCATCGGCGGTCAGATGGCGCTTACCGATATTATTGATAACTACCCCGGATTCGAAGAGGGAATCGACGGATTCTCTCTCGGCATGAAAATGCAACAGAGCGCCGAGCGATTTGGCGCAACGACAGATTATGCCGAGGTTCTCTCTGTCGACTTTTCCGAAAAAACGAAAAAGCTCAAAACGACGAACGGAACGCTTCTCTCAAAAACCGTAATAATCGCCTCGGGCGCGAACCCTCGCGAGCTTGGAATCGAGCGTGAGCGTGAGCTCGTCGGCAGGGGAGTGCATCACTGCGCGCACTGCGACGGACGGTTCTACAAGGATAAGACCGTCGTTGTCGTCGGGGGCGGAAACTCCGCCGTTTCGGACGCGCTCTATCTCTCGCGCCTTGCGAAAAAGGTTTTCCTCGTTCACCGCCGTGATACGCTTCGCGCAACGAAGATCTATCACGAGCCGTTGATGAACGCCGAAAACGTCG
>JAZRRU010000061.1:0-13417 GCA_045651025.1 Eubacteriales bacterium | reverse complement strand
GTGTATTTGTGAGTGAGCTTGGAACCGGTATCGGTTACGGTGCTCTTTGTGCCGCAGCCGTTGTCACAAGTAGCGGTCTTGGTGCCATCCTTCAAACAGGTTGCATCGTTGTTGGAAACGTACTTGGTGTATTTGTGGTCGAGCTTGGTGCCGGAAACGGTTCTGGTGCTGGTTTCGCCGCAGCCGTTGTCACATTTAGCAGTTTCGGTTCCGTCTTTATCGCAGGTTGCGTTGTTGTTGGAAACGTACTTGGTGTATTTGTGAGTGAGCTTGGAACCGGTATCGGTTACGGTGCTCTTTGTGCCGCAGCCATAGTCGCAGGAAGCGGTCTTGGTGCCGTCGTTAGCACAGGTTGCGTTGCCGTTGGAAGTGTACTTGGTGTATTTGTGATCGAGCTTGGAACCGGTGTCAGCTACAGTTTTCTTCAAGCCGCAGCCGTTGTCACAAGTAGCGGTCTTAGTACCGTCTTTAGTGCAGGTTGCGTCGTTGTTGGAAGTGTACTTGGTGTAGGTGTGAGTGAGCTTGGAGCCGGTATCGGTTACGGTGTTCTTCGTGCCGCAGCCATAGTCGCAGGAAGCGGTCTTGGTGCCGTTTGCGTTACAGGTTGCGTTGCCGTTGGAGGTGTACTTGGTGTATTTGTGATCGAGCTTGGAGCCGGTATCGGTTACGGTATCCTTCTCACCGCATTCGCAGGTAGCGGTCTTGGTGCCGTCCTTCAAGCAGGTTGCGTCGCCGTTGGATTTATAGTTGGTGAAGCTGCATTCGTGTGCTGCGATGTCGCCGAACACGATGTATGCAGGAGCAGTGAACGTTCTCTTGGAAACGTCAATACCGCAGAGGTATGCTTTGTCGCCTACCTTAACCTTTTCTGCCATAGCTCTGTTGGTAACGGTGCTTTCACCGTGAGCACAGACGAGAATCTGGTTAGAGGTGAGGGTGTAAGAGGGAGGAGTCTGAGAGCCGTTTGCGCCCCAAGCTTCGTTGACTTTCGCGCTCTTTACGATATAGCAGTTCTGGCTTGCGTTCCATTCAAGAAGAAGGTTTACGGTCCAGTTATGGTTTGCATTTGCAGAAGTAATGGTGCCGAATGCAGGAGTGAAGATAGTGCAGTCGTCCTGACCGATAGTGGTGTTGAACTTACCGGGAACAAGAGCGATTTCGTTGAGAGTGCCTTCGCCTTCACGTGCGAGAGCCGCTTTGAGAGATTTATAGGTTGCGAGAGCAGTAGCGCTGGTGGTGTCGCCTTTATCAACGAGAGATTTTGCGGTTACGTAAAGATCACGAACCTCGGAAAGAACCTCTTCGCTGTATTTGGTAACGTCGAGGGCTTCAACTCTTTCAATAAGACCGGGGAGAGAGGTGTTGTTCTTAACAACAGAAGTAAGTTCAACGAGGACAGGTCTCATTTCGCCGTCTGCTGCGGTTCTTGCAAGAAGAGCTTCGCCCTTGGTGATGAGAGTCTGGATCGAGGGAACTTCAGAAACGAGATTCTTTGCAGCGTTGATCTGATTCTGGAGCTCGGTTCTCATCTCGGTGCTTGCCAAGCTGGTCTTCTTAACGATAAGAATAACGTCGGTAACCGCACGGGATGCGGAGTGAACGTAGCCCGCAGAGCCGGAACCGGTGTTGGAAACGTACATACCGGTGGATCCGCCGCCGTCGCAACGGTAAACGTTGGTACAGCCGAGCTGCTTCATTGCAGCCGAAACGTCTGCGAGGTGGAGCGAACGGGAAGAAACGCCGGTGTCACCGCCTTCGGTAGTCATGAATACAACGGTGCCGTCTGCTTTGGTGCCGAATACAGTCCACTGTGCATAGGTGGAGTTAACGAAGTGGTCGTCGCCGATTTCGCTATAAGAAGCACAATAGTCTGTGCCGTTCTTCATGAGCGAGCCGCAGTGGAACATAGCGCCTGCTTTTGTATCAAGAATATCGTTTGCGCCTGCGATGTTGTTGTAAGTTTTAAGAGATACAGGATCGCCTGCTTTGAGAGTAGAGAGATATTTATATGCATTGCTGGTGCTGCTGGTGATAGCGAAAAGAACAAACTGGTTCTCGCCGATCGCGGAACCGTAGGTGTTAGTCTTAACGCTTACAACCTTACCCTTAAGAGGAGCGCCGAAACCCATTTCGGTGTTGTCGAGCTTTTCGCAGATAACTTCTACGCCGGGGTGGTAAGCAGAAGAGTCGGTGTAAGAACCGCAGCTTCTGTCGTAGTAGTAAATCTGGTTAGCAAGCCAAACGTCGCTGGTAGCAGCTTCCTGGTCGTGGTGTCTGTTGATGTTAACGGTACCGCCGGTGATTACGTTGCCGTTGAGGTCAATTTCCCAGTCATGCCAGGAGTGAACGAACTCGATCGAACCGTCATAACCGAAGGTTACAAGTTCGTCATAACCGGAGGTCGTACCGGGCTTGGTTTCAGGAGCTTTGCTATCACAACCGGCCCAAAGAGCAGAGTACTGAAGAACGCCGTTGGAAGCGATCGTACCGTAGGGAGTGCCGGAGGTCATATCAAAGAATGCGCCGTTGATCGCGCCGACAACTTCATAGCCGGCAGCTTTTGCAGCGTTAAACTGGCTTTGGATGTTTGCAGTATTACCTGCATACTGGGTGTAGGGGATAGCAATATAGCCATCATCGGGGTTGAAAGTAAGAGTGTGAACGTTTTCGGTGTGTCCGCTGGAGCTTCCGTAAACGGAATACTTCTGGTACTTAACGCCGGAAACGACGTTATGACCGGAACCGGAGGCAGACATCGAAACGCTTGCAGTTGCTGCGTTGACGAATACGCAAGAAGATACGAGCATAGCCGCAACCAAAGCAAGAGCAAGAATTCTCTTTAAGGTTTTCATAGTGTTTTCTCCTTTTTTGTTTATGCGTTCCAAACGCTTTTTAAGTATTATACAAAAATCTTTTTTTAATGTCAATAGTTTTTGAACTTTCATACAACACAAATCGGTATATAAATTTTTGGTAATTTTGACAACCATAAAAATAAACGTCGCGACATGCTTCGTTTTTTATGTGACGCTTTCCCATAAAACCACCCCTCCGATCAGAATGACGCAGAATAAAAAAACGGCACCCGACGCTGTATTGTTACCCCGCGAAACAAGTTCCGCGGGGACCCCAATCTACTGCAAGCGGTGCCGATTTTTTATAGAATGAATTTATTTATTCGTTCTGCGTTATTATGCAAGGCGCGTTCACTTGTGGTATTTTTTGCCGTTATTGATCGCGTTCGCGCGGTAGACCTGCTCGGCGAGCATAACGCGCGCGAGCATGTGCGGGAAGGTCATTTTTGACATCGAGAGACGCAGGTCGCATTCCCTCTTCAGCTTTTCGTCAAGTCCGAACGACGAGCCGATGATGAAGCAAATCGGGCGCGATTCGGTCGAAAAAACGCTTGCGAGCTCGGTGCTTGAGAGCTGTTTGCCCTCGATACACATCGCGATTTTGAACGCTTGCTTCGGGATAGAAGCACGAATTAACTCCGCTTCTTTCTCGAGTGCGCGGAGAATAAGCTTCTCGGAATCCTCGCCGAACGTACCTTCTTCTTTTATGCAGACCGTCTTGTAGTCGCAAAAGGGTCGAAGTCGGCGGATATATTCCTTTTCCGCCTCGCGGAAATACGATTCTTTGAAATCGCCGACGTGAATTACGGTTACGGAATTCATCTCTTGCCCCTCGCCTTCTTCTTTTTTCGAACCGAGAACCCGAAGTCGCCGATCTTTCTGCCAAGCGTGAAGTAATCACCGTGAGCGTAGGCAAAAAGGCGCGCACGCTCGAGCATAAGCCGTCCGTTTTCGTCAATAAGCGACTCATCCGCGCCGACGGCGACGATATCCGCGATGAACATATCGTGCGAGCCGAGCTCGATCTTTCGGTTTACCTTACATTCGAGCGTGAGCGGACATTCCTCAATGCTCGGACATTCCACCTCGAACGAGTCACCTTTCGTGAAGTGCATCTCGCGGAATTTATCGACTTCCCTGCCCGACTTCACTCCGCAGTAATCGACCGCGCGCACGAGCGACTCGGTCGGGAGATTCACGCAGAACTCGCCGTTTTCGTCGATGAGGTTATATGAATGACGTTCTTTCCGCACCGAAATCGAAAGCATCGGCGGTTTTGTGCAGACGATACCCGTCCAAGCGACGGTGAACACGTTTGCCGACTCATCCTTTCCGCAGGTCACGAGAACCGCGGGCAGAGGCGAGAGGAGCGCTCCGCCTTTCCATTTTGTTTTAGCCATTATTAAGTAACTCCGTTATTATCTCAAAAGCCATTCTTATCCCTGCCGTCGCGGGCACGAAGCATATACTCGACGGCGTTGCACGTCCGGTCTCCTCGTTCCTGCCCTCGACACATTTGCCCGGTGCTTCGTCCGAGCAGATGACTTTCAGGTTTTCTATCCCACGCGCTTTCAATTCCTTTCGCATGACGCGCGCAAGCGGATCGCCCGAGGTCGAAAAAACGTCAAGAACCTTTATTTTCGAGGGGTCAAGGCGGTTCCCCGTTCCCATCGAGCTTATTATTGGGATATTCTTACTTTTCGCGTTCGCGATAAGAAGAAGCTTCGAGCTTACTGTGTCAATACAGTCGGCGATGTAGTCATATCCCGTCATATCGACCTCGTTTTCGGTATCTTTCGAGTAGAACAGGTCGATTCCTTTTACGTCGCAATCGGGGTTAATGTCAGAAATCCGCTCGGCGCAGGTCTGTGCTTTGCTCTTTCCGACTGTCGAGGTGAGGGCAATAAGTTGGCGGTTGCGGTTCGTCTCGGAGACCGTATCGCCGTCGACGACGGTAATTCTTCCGATTCCGCAACGCGCAAGCGCTTCGGCACACCAAGAGCCGACTCCGCCGACGCCGAACACGAGAACGCTCGAATTTTTCAATTTTTCAGCACCGGAATCGGTGATAAGAGGTATCGATCTTTCAATAAGCGACATGATTTTTCCTTTTTACTTCTCCGAAAAGGGATTTTCGGCGTTTACGACCGCGGAATAATATTTTTCGTAGGTGACGAATCCCGGCGCGCTTCCCGACGGTTTTTTTAAATTTCGGACGCGAGTATAATCGACCTCGACGTTCGCGCTTCCGCGTTTTTCGCTGTAATAGGCGGCAAGCATCGCCGCTTCGGTATAGTCACGGTCGGACGGCTCCTCGTTTCCGTTCGGGGTGAGGATGACGTGCGAGCCATGGAATCCCTTGATGTGGAACCAGAGGTCGTTCCTCTCGGCAGAGCCGGTGAGAGAATCGTTCTGGCGGTTGTTTCTACCGACACGAACGGTGAGTCCGTCGGTCGTCGTGAACGAAAGCGGTTTCAGCGCGGACGCCTTTTTCTTCTTTCCGACGGTCTTGTCGGAGAGGTAACCGCCCTCGGCGAGCTCGGTTTTTATTTCCGCAAGCTCGATCGGACTTGCCGCGCGGTCGATGAAGACGAGAACGCTCTCGAGGTAGTTACAGACCGACTCGGTCTTTTTTATCTGATCGGCGAGCATAACCGAGGCACGCTTCATTTTTTGATATTTCTTGTAGTATTTCTGCGCGTTTTTCGACGGTGCGAGCGAAACGTCAAGTTGAACGGTTATCTCTTTACCCGACTCATAATCCATCCCCGTCACGGATGAATCGCCCTGACGGATGCGGTAGATGTTCGCCGTAACGACGTCGCCCTTGATGCGCATTTCTTCCATCGAGTTGCAGTCATCGAGCTCGTTTTTGAGGAGAACGAGCTTCTTCCGCGTTCTCGAGAGGTGAGTGTTGACGGTTCTGACAAGCTCGCGGGAGTAACGCCCAATGTTGACCGCTTCTTCCCTCTTGCCAAAGAAATCGGTAAGAAGCGCAGAAAAGCTCTCATATTCTTTCAGGTCACAGGAAGTTCCGTACTGAGTAAGCGGAATGAAAGAATATTCGACTCCGTTTCCGTCGTGATCGACGGCAGAAAACGCCTTGAAATCGTGATTTTGAAGTATATTCTTGAAATCGTTGAAGCTGTCGAGGAGAATTTTCGCATTTTGCGAAGTTAAAATCTCGTCGCTCTTTCCGAACGCGCGGAAAGCGACTTCCCTCGCAGTAACGGGCGAGAAGCCCAAGAAGGTCTTCAAGAGGAAATCGCACGCGGGCATACCCGATTTTTCCTCGCAAAGCGCGATGAATTCCGTTTCCGTCACGGTGAATATCGAGGTCTTTTCCTGCTTCGGCGGAAATTCATAGGGCATTCCCGCCATGATTCTGCGCACGCTCGAGGTTATGTCGGAGACCGAGGACGCGGAAATTATCCTTCCGTTTTCCTCGGTGAGGATGATGTTTGAATATTTGCCCATCATCTCGGCATAAATATATTTTCTTTTTATATATCCCATTTCATCCGCAGAGTCGAACGCAAAGCGGACGATACGTTCGTTCTCGACCCATTCCGATGCAACAAACCGCGCGTTCTGGAGATGCTTGCGGTAGAGCATGCAGGTCGGGGTCGGAACGTCGGGACGAGCAACGGAATCGTCGGTTATCGCAAGAATCGGGCGCGATGCCGACGCGGAGATAACGAAGTTGGCTCTCGTTCCGTCGCGATATATCTGGAAATAAAAGCAGGTTTGCGAGCTCTGGTGTATCTTCTCGACTCTCGCGCCTGCAAAGCCGTTCAACTCGTGCGCAACGGCGGCGCAAAAAAGTCCGTCAAATGCCATATTCTTCTTCTCTTCTGAACTCAAAAACCTCGGAATTGCAGCCCAATGAGTTTACGATATCGCAAAGCATCGGGAGCACGATCCGCTCGGTCGCATAGTGCGTTCCGCAAACGAGGTTGAGCCCGAGCTCCTTGCAGTCGATCATGTGGTTATGCATAACCTCGCCCGTGACGAAGGTATCCGCGCCTGCGGCGATGACCGCGTTTATCTCATCTTTTCCGCAACCCGAAACGACCGCAACGCGTTTTACTTTTCCGTTTGCTTTTACAAGCGGAAGACCGCAAACGCCGAGCCGGTCGGAAACAGTCTTCGCAAACTCCTCAAAGGTCGTTTCCTCAACGTCGCCGATACGTCCGTAAGGAATGAAGCATTCCGTGTTTTTGATGCCGATAATATCGCAAAGCGTATCGTTGACACCGCCGTCCATAATGTCAAGTCGGGTGTGATAGGAAAGAACGGTTATGCCGTTACGGACACATTCAATAACGCGTTTTCCGACGCTATCCGACGGAATCAGGCATCCGATCGGCTTGAAAATAAGCGGATGGTGCGTGATAATGACGTTAAATCCCTTTTCTTTCGCCTTTTCAATCGCGTTCGAAGTGCAATCGAGCGCGCAGAGAACGCCCGTAACTTCGTTTTCGGGGCACGGAAGGATCATTCTGCCGTCGTTATCCCACGGCTCGGAGAGCGCGGAAGAAATTTTTTCGTCAAGAAGTTTCGCCAACTGTTCGACTGTCATAATTTTTCACCTATTCACAAAAAACCGCAATACTGCGGTTTTTTGGTTGATTTTTATTTGTTAAGAAGCGCTTTGACCTTCTCGATGATGCCCTTTGCGGTAAGGTTGTAATATTCGAGAAGAACGCCTGCGGGTGCGCTGGTACCATAGACGTCGTTGACGCCGAGCTTCGATACCTTTGCGCAAGCGGATTCCGCAACGACGGAAATAACCGCATCACCGAGACCGCCGATAACGTTATGTTCCTCAGCAGTAACAACGTTGCCCGTCTTTTTCGCATATTCAAGGATAAGCTCGGAGTCGAGCGGTTTGATGGTATGAATATCGATAACCGCCGCGCTGATTCCCTCGGACGCGAGAATCTCACGCGCTTCCATAGCCGCCGCAACCATGATACCGGTTGCAACGATGGTAACGTCGGTGCCGTCCGCGAGAACGATACCCTTTCCGAGCTTGAACTCGCGTTCGCCCTTCGTGTAGAACTGAGGAACGGCATATCTGCCGAGTCGCATATAAACGGGACCGGGATAGTTGAGAACCTCTTCAAGCAACGCCTCGGTCGAAGCGGAGTCTGCGGGGCAAACTACCGTCATACCGGGGAGTGCACGCATGATCGCGATATCCTCGCTGAACTGATGCGTTGCGCCGTCTTCGCCGACGGTAACGCCCGCGTGAGATGCACAGATCTTAACGGGGAGCTGAGGATATGCAACCGAGTTTCTGATCTGCTCGAACGCTCTGCCGCAAGCAAACATCGCAAAAGACGATGCAAAAGCGGGAACGCCCGTTGCCGCAATACCTGCAGCGACGGAGATCATATTTTCCTCTGCGATACCGCAGTTGAAAAAGCGTTCGGGGAATTTCTTCGCAAAAACAGCGGTTTGCGTCGAGCCGGAAAGGTCGGCATCGAGCACGTAAAAATCATTCTTTTCGCCAAGCTCGGCAAGTTTTCTGCCGTACGCGGCTCTTGTTGCTTCTTTTTCAGCCATTGTTCAATTCCTCCGCTGCTTTTTCCCATGCTTCTCTAAGTTCTTTTTCCGCGATAGCATATTCGTCGGCATTCGGTGCTTTACCGTGCCAGTTAAAGTTGTTTTCCATGAAGGAAACGCCCTTGCCCTTTACGGTCTTGCAGATGATGACCGAGGGCTTTCCGCTGTTTTCGGCGTTTTTGACAGCTTCTTCGATCGCCTCGAAATCGTGACCGTCGATAACCTGAGCGTACCAACCGAACGCGCGGAATTTTTCGTCAACGGGATGAGGGTTCATAACGTCCTCGATCGCGCCGTCGATCTGATAACCGTTAAGGTCGACAAAAGCGATAATATTGTCAAGCTTATACTGATTTGCGAACATAGCCGCTTCCCAGACCTGACCTTCCTCGATCTCGCCGTCGCCGAGGATGGTGAACACCTTCCAAGGCAATTCTTTGCGCTTTCCGACCGCAGCCATACCGCAAGCGGCAGAGAATCCCTGACCGAGCGAGCCGGTCGACATATCAACGCCGGGGATGAGCTTCATATCGGGGTGACCCTGAAGCATGCTTCCGAGCTTACGGAGCTTTTTGAGCTCCTCAACGTCGAAAAATCCCTTCAACGCAAGCGCAGAATAAAGCGCGGGAGCGCAATGACCCTTCGAGAGCACGAACCTGTCACGGTTTGCGTCGTCGGGGTTGCTTGCATCGACGTTCAATCTGTCAAAATAGAGGTAGGAGATGATTTCGGCGATCGAGAGAGAACCGCCGGGGTGGCCGCTTTTCGCGCCGTAGACCGCTTCGACAGAAAGCATTCTGATTCTTGCGGCTTTTTCTTTCAGCATAAGGAGAGTTTTCTTTTCCATTTTCTTACGTTCCTTTCGGATTACTAAAGCCCGGCACGGCGGAGCGCATCGCTGAAATACGCAGGCCTTGCCGCTTCAAATGTCATCGTTGCGCCCGTTATCGGGTGAACGAAAGAAATATATTTCGCGAACAGACATTGACCGTCCATGCCATGCCTGTAACGTGCGTTTCCATATACCGTATCACCTGCAACGGGGTGACCGATATGTGACATGTGAACTCTTATCTGGTGAGTTCTGCCCGTTTCGAGCGTGAGCTCGAGATGTGTATATTGATTGCTTTCGGAAATTACCTGATAATGCGTGACCGCTTCTTTTGAGTTATGTTCGGTGACCGCCATTTTTTTGCGGTCGGTTTTATGTCTGCCGATCGGCGCGTTCACAGTTCCGCTTTTTTCACGGAGATGTCCGCCGACGATCGCCTCGTATTTTCTTACGAAGGAATGAGTTGCAATCTGCTCGGCAAGTCCGTGATGGGCGTCGTCGGTTTTTGCAACGATGAGAAGTCCCGAGGTATCTTTGTCGATACGGTGGACGATTCCCGGACGGATGACGCCGTTTATCGACGAAAGCCGACCCTTGCAGTGATACAAAAGCGCGTTCACGAGCGTGCCATCGGGGTTGCCCGGTGCGGGGTGAACCACCATCCCGCGCGGTTTGTCGACGACGAGGAGATGCTCGTCCTCAAAAACGATATCGATCGGGATATCCTGCGGAGTCGCTTCAAGCTCTTTCTCGGGCGGGAGCTCGACCGAAATCTTATCCCCAACCGAAAGAAGAAACTTTTTTTCGCATTTTTTGCCGTTTACGGTGACTGCGCCGTCGGAAATAAGCTCCTGTGCGCGCGCACGGCTGATACCGCACGACTTCGCCGTGAACGTATCGAGACGGAGTTTTTCTTCAAAATCCTGCTCGGTTACAGTAAAATCAATCATTTTCTGCTTCGACCTCGGGTGATTTTTCGGCTTTTATCTTGGCTTCGACCTTCGAGTCGTAAAACATGACATAAACCGCAAGAAGCACCGCGCCAACGCTCACAAAGCAGTCGGCAACGTTGAATATCGCAAAATCGATAAACTCGGTTTTGAAAAAGTCGACGACGTAGCCGAGGCGGACTCTGTCGATCATGTTTCCGATCCCGCCTCCGAGCACCATCGCAAGCGAAACGGTCATGAGCTTGTGGCGGTTGTATTCCTTGACGAGAAGCCAGGTCATTACAACCATTGCAAAGACCGACATCACCATGAATACCCATCTGTTGTTGCTGAACATCGAGAACGCCGCGCCCGTGTTCCGAGTATGATAAAAGCTCATAAAATTCGGAATGAACGGAATCGTTCCGTGGAGCTCGATGTTCTCAACAACGAGATATTTAGAGACCTGATCTAAAATAACCGAAATTGCAACGATAATTGCGGCTAACATACTGCTTTGCGGCAGCGTGCGCAGAGATGCTGACCGTCCTCGTCGGGAGTACAATCGTCTTTATGCATCCAGCAGCGTACGCATTTTTCGCCGTCGGCAACAGCAACGGAAACCGAGATTCCGCTTTCTTCGTCGGTGTAAGCGTTTTCAGGCGCGGATTCGGAAGAAAGGTTGACCTTGCTGACGATGAACACGGTCGGAAGAATCGACTCGAGCTCGGTGAAGAGCTTCATCGCGTCGCTGTCTTCCTTTGCGAAGATCGTAACGCTTGCTTCGAGCGATTTACCGATTGCCTTTTCGGCACGTGCGATCTCAAGCGCCTTCATAACGCCGTCACGGAGGTTAAAGAGCGCTTCGTATTTTTCTTCGATTTCCGCGAAGTTGAATTCTGCTTTAACCTCGGGCATCGAGTTGCAGAACACGCTGTCGGTATCATCGGAAGCGATATGGCTCATGAAGCTCCATGTTTCTTCAGCCGTGAAGGAAAGAATGGGAGCGAGGAGTCGGGTGAGCGCGCTGACGATAATATACATCGCGGTCTGGGTTGCGCGGCGGGAGGGATCGTTCTTCGCCTCGCAGTAGAGGTTGTCCTTCGTGATGTCGATGTAGAGCTTCGACATATCGATCGAACAGAAGTTATGAATTTCGTGATAAACGATGTGGAACTGATAGCTGTCGTACGCGTTGCGAACGCGCTCGACAAGCTTGTTGAGGCGTGCGAGCGCCCATTTATCAATATCACCGAGCTTTTCGGGCGCGATCATATCGCGGTTCGGATCGAAATCGGTCTCGGGAGTGCCGAGGTTCGCAAGAAGAATACGGAGAGTGTTTCTGAGCTTACGATAGGATTCCGAAAGCTGCTTGAAGATTTCTTTTGAGCAGCGTACGTCGGCGTGGTAATCCGAGGATGCAGTCCAAAGTCGAACGATATCTGCACCGAAGTCCTTAACAAGATCTGCGGGATCAACACCGTTTCCGAGACTCTTGTGCATTGCACGGCCCTGTCCGTCAACAACCCAGCCGTGAGTCAATACCTGCTTGAAGGGAGCACCCTTGTCAAGCGCACCTACTGCGGTAAGAAGACTCGACTGGAACCATCCGCGGTACTGGTCTGCGCCTTCGAGATATACGTCTGCAGGCCAAAGCTCGGGAGCGTCCTTCATGAGCGATGCAAAGTGAGTAGAGCCCGAGTCGAACCAGCAGTCGAGCGTGTCGGTTTCTTTATCAAATTCCTTGCCGTTGCAGTGCGGGCAGGAGAAGTTTTCGGGGATAAGCTCGGAAGCTTCTCTTTCGAACCAGACGTTAGAGCCGTATTCGTCAAAGAGAGCGGATATTTTTGCAATAGATTCAGGGGTAGAAACGGGCTTGCCGCAATCCTTGCAGTAAAATACGGGAATGGGAAGACCCCAACGGCGCTGACGCGAAATACACCAGTCGGCTCTTTCGCGAATCATGCTGACCATTCTGTCCTCGCCCCAAGCGGGATACCACTGGACGTTTTCGATTGCCTTAATTGCCTGATCCTTGAAGGATTCGACAGAGCAGAACCACTGAGGAGTTGCGCGGAAAATAACCGGCTTTTTGCAACGGTCGTGGTGAGGGTAAGAGTGCATTATCTCCTCGGATGCAAAGAGAGCGCCCGATTCCTTCATGTCCTCGAGAATAACAGAATTCGATTCCTCGGTCTTGAGTCCTGCATATTTGCCTGCGTAATCGGTATGTCTTCCGTAGTCGTCAACAGGAACAACGAGGTCGATGCCGTATCTCATGCAGGTCTGGTAGTCGTCTGCACCAAATCCGGGAGCGGTGTGAACGCATCCGGTACCGCTGTCCATGGTAACGTATTCGGCATAAACCAAGCGTGAGGTCTTGTCGAGGAAGGGATGCGAAGCGAGCATGTTTTCGAAGAATGCTCCGGGGAAGGTAGCGAGTATTTCGTAATTTTCAAAGCCGCCCATCTTCATGGTTTTATCGGCGAGAGCTTCTGCCATGATATAGGTTTCGCCGTTTTCTGCCTTTGCAAGCACATAGCTTTCACGGGGGTTCAAGCAGATCGCCATATTGCCGGGAAGAGTCCAGATGGTGGTGGTCCAGATGACGAAATAGGTGTTTTCGAGGTCAAATCCCGCGAGCTTGCCCAAATCGTCCTTCATTTTAAATTTAACGTAAACGGAAGTACAAGGATCGTCGTGATATTCAATATCAGCTTCTGCAACCGCGGTAGCACAGAAAGGACACCAGGTTACGGGCTTGAGTCCTTTGTAGATATAGCCCTTGTCAAACATTGCACCGAAGATTTTAACTTCCTGCGCTTCAAAGTGCTTATCCATGGTGCGATAGGGCGCATCCCAATCGCCGACTACGCCGAGGCGCTTGAATCCGGACATCTGCTTTTGGATGAAGTCCTCTGCAAAATCCTCACACGCCTTTCTGAATTCGGGGACGGTCATATCCTTGTTAAGATCTTTTTTCGTCTTTTCGATCGCTCTTTCGATAGGAAGACCGTGGTTATCCCATCCGGGAGTATAAGGGGTATAATACCCACTCATAGCTTTGGATTTTATAATAAAATCTTTAAGAATCTTGTTAAGCGCGTGACCCATGTGGATATAGCCGTTAGAAAAGGGAGGGCCGTCGTGAAGCACGAACGGAGTTTTGCCCTCGTTCTTCTTCAATATAGCGTGATAAAGATCCTGTTCGAACCAACGGTTAAGCGTTT
>JAZRRU010000060.1:0-12794 GCA_045651025.1 Eubacteriales bacterium | reverse complement strand
GTATTCATACGACCTTCAAGCAGACGCAAACCCTCACGGGTCGACTCTCCTCGGCAGAGCCGAACCTGCAGAACATCCCCGTTCGAAGCGAACGCGGCACAGAGCTGCGCAAATTCTTCGTCGCCGAAGACGGTAATATTCTTATCGATGCCGATTATTCACAGATCGAGCTTCGTATTCTCGCACACGTTGCGGGCGACGAAACGCTTATCAACGCATTCAAAAACGGCGAGGATATCCACACGGTTACCGCATCGCAGGTATTTGGCGTTCCGACCGAGTCGGTCACATCCGAGATGCGCAAGCGCGCAAAAGCGGTCAACTTCGGCATCATTTACGGCATCGGAGATTATTCGCTCTCCCAAGACCTTAAAATACCGAAAAAGGTCGCGGCGGAATATATCGAAAACTACCTTTCGAACTACCCCGACGTTCGTGATTATCTCGAAAACACGAAGCGTTTTGCAAGAGAAAACGGGTTCGTCGAGACGATGTTCGGCAGAAGAAGATATATCAGCGAGCTATCGTCCAGCAACAAGAATCTCCAGTCGTTCGGCGAGCGTGTTGCGATGAACACGCCGATTCAGGGCGCGGCGGCAGACCTCATAAAAATCGCGATGATCCGCACCGACAGAATGCTCAAAGAAGCAGGACTCAAAGCAAAGCTCATCCTGCAGATACACGACGAGCTTATCATCGAAGCCCCGATCGAGGAAGCAGAACAAGCCGAGAGAATACTCCTCGAGGCGATGCAGGGCGCGGCAGAACTGAAGGTTCCTCTAAAAGCTGACGCAGGCAGAGGAAAAAGCTGGTTCGACGCGAAGGACTAACAAAAAAGAAAGAAAAGGAATCACGCGTGATAGTGCGCGTGAGCTCCGTGAATTAAAATGTCGGGAACACTTTTTATTGTACCAACCCCCATCGGGAACTTAAAAGATATGACCGAGCGTGCAAAGGAAACGCTCTCCGCGGTTGATTTTATCGCGGCGGAGGATACGCGCGTCGGCGGAAAGCTTTTGATGCTTCTCGGGATAAAAAAACCTATATTGAGTTATCACGAGCATTCCTCAAAGCCCGTCACGGAGGGTATCGTCGAACGTATCCTTTCGGGCGAGGACTGCGCGCTCATCACCGACGCGGGAACTCCCGCAGTCAGCGACCCCGGTGAAAAGCTCGTTCACGACTGCTCGAATGCGGGCATCAACGTCTGCGCGCTCCCCGGTGCTTGCGCGGCGGTTACGGCGATTTCCGCATCGGGACTTCCGTCGAGGCGATTCTGCTTCGAGGGATTTCTCCCCGAGAACGCGAACGAACGCAAAGAGCGCATCGCGGAGCTCAAAAGAGAAAAACGCACGTTTATTCTCTACATTTCCCCTCACGATGCGGAAAAATATCTGAAAGACCTTAAAAATGCTCTCGGCGACCGAAACTGCATCCTCGCAAAGGAGCTCACGAAGATCCACGAGCGCTATTTCCGCGGAACGGTTGCGGAGGTCTGCGACCTTTTTGCAACGCTCTCCGCGCCCGAGAAGAAGGGCGAGTTCGTTTTCGTCTGCGAGGGAATGCCCGAGGAAGAGGCGTTCTGGAAGGATATGACGGTCGAGGACCACGTTGAGCATTATATCTCGCTCGGTCTTTCGAAAATGGACGCATGCAAGGCAACCGCGCGCGACAGAGGCGTCGGCAAAGGCAATATTTACAAAGCGGTCAACCGCTAAAACGGATAGAATATGAAACGATTTTTGATTTTTTTACTTACATTTTTGATGATTTTTTCGCTTTGCGCTTGCGATACAAAAAGCGAGCGTGCCGACGAGATATCGCTCGGATTCATACGCGCTCTTGCTTTGCGCGACGAGGCGGAAATGAAAAAATACATCCATCCCGACTTCGTCGAAACGGCGATGCCGAACGATGAATTTTACGACAATCTGAAAAAGCAGTTTTTCGAGGCGGGTAACCCTCTCGACGGGCTCGACTCGATTTCAAAAGGAAAGACCGACGCGGTCGATGCCGACGGAACGGCGCTGAAATGCACCTACGTTGCGCGCATAAACGAGCTTTTTTACACGGTTGAGCTCATCATTCTCGAAAACGACAACGGCTACGGCGTCGTTTCTCTTGCCGTCGTGCTCAACACGGACACGAAATATTATCAGGGCGCATTCGCTTAAAACGGAGATAAATATGCCGAAAAAACTCTCAACCACCTTGAAAAATTATATAATGATCACCGTCGGATGCTTCTTTTATGCGGCAGGTGTTGCGCTTTTCCTCGGACCGAACGACTTCGCATCGGGCGGTGTTTCGGGTATTTCGATCATCGTAGCAAATTTTTATGACAAGCTTTCGATAGGTGCTCTTGTCGCGCTTTTAAACGTGCCTATTATGATTCTCGGCGTTTGGAAGCTCGGCGGAAAAATTCTCATTCCGACGTTTTTTGCGCTCATCGTAAGCTCGAGCATGATGACCGCGCTCGAAAACCACGTTCAGCCCCTCACTCAAAATCCTCTTCTAGCTTGCGTGACAGGTTCCGCGCTCATTGCGGCGGGTATCGGGTTCGTTTTCCGAGGCGGTGCGACGACGGGCGGTTCGGACATTATCGTAAAGCTCATTCGATTGAAATACAAGCACATCCGCACGGGAACGATGTTCCTCTTTATCGACGGTATGATATGTCTTACGTCGGGTATCGTTTTTCAGGATATCGACAAGGCGCTCTATGCAGGCATCGCGCTGTTCATCCAGATGTACGTTCTTAATATGGTCCTCTATGGCTCGGACGAGGCGAGAATGGTCTATATCATCAGCGAAAAGGATAATATCATAGCAGACCGTCTTCTCAAAGAGATCGACGCAGGCGCGACGTTCCTTGACGGCGAGGGCGCTTACACAGGCAAGGACAGAAAGGTTCTTATGTGCGTTATGAAAATGCGCGCGCTTCCGCAGGCGAGAGATATCGTCAGATTTGAAGACCCGAACGCGTTTATGATCGTTACGAAAGCGACGAGCGTTTTCGGCGAAGGGTTCAAGAGCCACGTCGAGGAAGACCTATGATCCGCGAGATCGTCGAATCACTTCCCTCGCTTCCCGACTTGCTCAAAAACGAGGAAAATATTTTTCTCTACGGCATGGGCAACGGCGCGGAGAAGATATATTCTTATTTGAAAGAAAAAGGAATCACAATAAAAGGCGTTGTCGCATCGGACGGATTTCTTCGGGGACAGAGCTTTTTGGGCTTTGACGTCTGCTCGATCTCGGAAGCCGAAAAGAAGTTCGGTGACATTGCACTCGTAATATGCTTTGGACTTGAGGGCGAAAAGTCGCGTTTTCTCGTTGACCTTTCAAAAAAATACAAGATATATTCCCCGAATCTTCCCGTTTTCGGGGACGGAGTCTGCGACAAAGAGTTTATACTCAACAACATCGAAAAGTTTGAGCGTGTTTTGGAAATTCTCGAGGACGACAAATCAAGAGAAATATATCTCGCGCTCATCAAATATAATGTTACGGGGGATATTTCGTATCTCGACGTAAAAGACAGCGATAACTGCCCCGACGGGTTCTATAATCACAATAAACGGCACGTCGACGTCGGCGCGTACGACGGCGACACGGCGCTCGACTTCGTCTCAAAAAACGGCTCGTACTCGGACATAATCGCCTTTGAGCCCGATGCGGTAACCTACAAAAAGCTCAAGAAAAACACGGCAACCGTACGCGATATAATCCCCGAGAATGCCGCCGTCTGCGACCGCGACGGAGAGATAACCTTCGCTTCGGGCGGGGGAAGAGCTTCGCATTGCGGCGAAGACGGAAAAAGCGTCAGGTGCGTCTCCGTTGACAGATATTGCGGTTTTACGCACATAAAATCGGACGGGATTCCCGTCGGAAGCATAAAAATCGACGCCGAGGGTATGGACGAAGAGGTTATCTGCGGCGCGGTCAACACGATTTATTGTTGCCGTTGTGCGGTTTGCGTTGCTCTTTATCATCGTGCGCAGGACATTATCGAGCTACCCCTGCTTCTCAGGAAGCATAACTGCAAATACAAGTTTTATTTGAGAAAAAAGGAATATATCCCCGCGTGGGACGTATTTCTCTATGCCAAGGAGGAACAGTCATGAGTTTCAAAGAAATAAAACCCGAAGAGTTAAACTCGTCGGTATTTTCGGATATCGGAACAAAATGGATGCTCGTCAGCGCGCAGAAGCGTGACGGCTCGATCAACACGATGACGGCAAGCTGGGGTGCGCTCGGCGTGCTCTGGAACAAAAACGTGTTTTTCTGTTTTGTACGCCCCCAGCGTTTTACTCACGAGTTTACCGAGGAAAGCGACCGCATCTCGATCTCGTTTTTTGGCGAGGAATACCGCGAAGCCCTCAAGCTCTGCGGAACGAAGAGCGGACGCGATATGGATAAAATCGCAAAGTCAGGACTCACCGCGTTTTCGAACGACGGCAACGTCGGTTTTAACGAAGCGGAACGCATCATCTACGGCAAGAAGCTCTATGCAGGCAAGATCGATCCTGCTTGCTTCATAACCGAAGACATCGACAAATGGTATAAAAACGATTACCACACGGTATATATCTGCGAGATCGAAAAGATCGAAGAAAAAATCTAAAAGGAAAAGGAAAAAGGTCATGTACGTCAGCGCGCTTATCGAAAAACTGAATAACGGCTGTTTCGATAACTCACTCCTCTCGCTCTACTCGGGCAAGAGCGTCGGCGCGCGCCGTGAACGTATCCTCACCCTTGCGAACGATTTTCTTAACTATTACGGCGACATGGACGTTATGCTGTTCTCCTCGCCGGGAAGAACCGAGTTTTCGGGCAACCACACCGACCACAACAACGGTTTTTCGCTTGCCGCTTCGATCGACCTTGACATCATCGCACTTGCATCCCCCATCAACGGCAACACGGTCAGAATCAAAAGCCGCGGCTTCCGCGAGGATATTGCCGACATAACGTCGCCCTCGCCCTCCGATTTCACGCGCAAACGCAGTTCTGCCTCGATCGTTTCGGGCGTTTCCGATTACTTGAAAAAGAACGGATTTAACTGCAAGGGATTTGTCGCATACACGTCGAGTGAGATTGCAATCGGCTCCGGACTTTCCTCGTCGGCGGCGTTCGAGGTTCTCTGCGCGAGGATTTTTTCCGCGCTTTATAACGACGGCAAAATCCCAACGATCGAGCTTGCAAAAGCGGCAAAATACGCCGAAAACATATACGTCGGAAAGCCCTGCGGACTGCTTGACCAGCTTGCGTGCGCGACGGGCGGATGTATCTGGGTCGATTTTCTCGACCCGAACTCTCCGAAAATCGAAAAAATCGATTTTTCGGTAAAAAACCACGGCTACACTCTCTGCACGGTCAACACGGGCGGAAGCCATTCGGGACTCACGAAGGAATACACGGAAATAACCTCGGAAATGCGCTCCGTTGCCGCGCTTATGGGCAAAAAGACGCTCCGAGAATGCGATGAATCGGATTTTATGAACCGAATCCCTTATCTTCGTTCGATCGTCGGCGACCGCACGGTTATGCGCGCGATGCATTATTTTGCGGAAAACCGCCGCGTCAATCTCCAAAAAGAGGCGCTCCAAAGCGGAGATATCAACGGATTTTTGAAGTACGTCTCCGAGTCGGGCGACTCGTCGTTCAAATATCTGCAGAACGTCTATTCAAGAAACGACGTTCAGGCGCAGGGCATATCCCTCGCTATCGCGCTCAGCGAACGGATGGGTGTCGTTTGCCGTGTGCACGGCGGCGGGTTTGCAGGTACGGTTCAGGCGTACGTGAAGGACGAATTTCTTGACCAATACATATCGTCGATCGAATCCGTATTCGGCGAAAAATCCTGCCACATCTGCAAGATACGTCCCTACGGCGTTGCGCTTATCGAAGAAGACGGTATTAAAAATTAAATGGACAAAGCAAAGATTTTCATGCTCTATTCCTCATCGAAGGGGAATTCGGCTTACATAAGATACAAAAACGATGAGTTCCTCATCGATTGCGGTGCTTCCGCACGCTCGATCGAAGATTCGCTTCATCAGCTCGGTACGAGCTTGAAGAACCTAAGCGCGATTTTCGTCACGCACGAGCACGGCGACCACATAAGAGGCGCTCACACGATAAGTAAATATTTTGACGTTCCCTTTTACGCACCCGAGAGAAGCTGTGATTATCTCGAGATCCAGCTCGACCCGAGCGCAAAGCTCATCCCGCTCAAATCGGGATGCGCGGTTTCGCTTTCCGAAACGGCGCTCTGCCCGATCGCGACTCCTCACGACTCACGCGGGAGCGTCGGGTTCAGGATTCTTGCGGGGGACGAAAAAATCGGTTATTTTACCGACATCGGGCATCTTTCCGAGGGCGTGCTCCGCGGACTTTCGGGCTGTCGGCGAGTTATCATCGAGTCGAATCACGACATCGAAATGCTCAAAAACGGGCCGTATCCCTACCCGCTTCAAAAACGAATCTTGGGCGATATGGGGCACCTTTCGAACGAGCTGTGCGCTCGACTTCTGCCTCATCTTGCACGTCACGGAAGCGAGTCGTTTATGCTCGCCCACTTGAGTGAGGAAAACAACCGCCCCGAGATCGCGCTTGAGCAGAGCTTCAACTCCCTCGTCGAAAAAGGTTTTGACGTAAACACAAGCCCCGAATCCCTACGACTTCAGGTTGCCCCTCCGCGAGGTATAAAAGAGCTTATTTAGCGAAAAGAGGTTTCCAAATGCAAGAACAGAAGCGTTACAAAATCAGGTTATATATTTCCGCTGTCATCATCTACTTTTTTGGGTTGATAATTTCGGCAATGCCGAATATGCCGCGTGAAATACGCTTTCTCGGCGACACGCTCGAGATCGTCGTTTTCTATTTCTTCGTCTGCAAGTGCATGATGATACTCACGCAACGGCTGACGAAAAGCAAAACCGCGAGGATTCTCACGGTCGCCGCTTCCGTGCTGATTGTGGTTCTTCGTGTTTTCCAGACCGTTGCCCCGAAATTCAACGACGAGACCTATTTCCTCTTTATCCTCCCCGTTTATCTCCCGTTGTTGATGCTTATTTGGTATATTTTCTGGCATAACGATCCCGAAAAGGAAGAGTCCGAGCCCGAAAAGAAGCGTTTTGGATTCAAAAACGTGCTCATAATCTGCGCCTTGCTTATTGTTTCTCTCGCTTCGCTTGCAGCAAACGTTTTTTCAATACTCGCTTAAAAAATAATCCCCGAAGATTTTCGTTCTTCGGGGATTTTTCTTTAGATAATATTTATCTGGCACATTTTCATCGTTTCGAGCGAGGAATCATGGGTCTTCGGCGTTACGCCGGCGCAACAGGACGGATCGACCGAAATCTCACGCTCGGGGAAATTCGCCTTGAGAAGAAGCGCGTTCGAAACGACGCAGATATCAGTGCAAAGTCCGATGAGCGTGACGTCAAAATCATCGCCGTTTGCGATCTGCTCGATCACTCTCGGAAGCTCGACAGAGCCGAACGTCGGCTTTTCGACGGCGACGAACTTCTTATCCGCAAGAGCAGATGCAATCCTTGCGTCAAGCTCCCAACCGTCCGTACCCTTTATACAATGAGGAACGGGGAGTTTTGCGCCCTCTGCAGTCTGCATATAATCCTCCGCATGCGTGTCGTAGGTCACGATTATCTCGCCGTCGAACGAATTTATCTTCGCGACAGCGTTGTCGACGATCGCGGCCGCCTCGGATGTGCCGAGCGCTCCGTCAACAAAATCCTTTTGAATATCAACAACAACTAAAAAATGCTTCATTTTTCTTCACCCTTTTTCATAAGCGTATCTTCCTGATTGCGGTAGACAAAGAATTTGCAGAAAAGAAATTCGAGCACAAGGTTCGACGCCATCGTTACCGCAAGCACTATGTATTCATTCACGCCCGCCCCCTCGGCGATATGACCGAGCCAGGTCGAGATCGGCGTAAACACAAGATAGAACCCGAAAACCTTTGCCATTGCGATCGGCACGTTCGCCGCGGACTTGAAGGTGTATCTTCGGTTGAGCGTAAAGTTCCAAAGAACCGAAAGCACGAGCGAAACGAGATAAGCGGGCCAATATTTCCAACCAAAAACCTCGTTAAAAAGCGCAAACGAACCTACCTGAATAATTCCCGCAGATGCGGAAAACAACGCGAATTTAATTGCCTGTAAAGCCGATTTGTTTTTCATAATTTTACCGCCTCAATCAGTGTAAGTATAGACCTCGCCGCAGTCGAAATATTCGATTTCGACGT
The DNA here is from genome assembly GCA_045651025.1 of Eubacteriales bacterium. Taxonomy (GTDB): domain Bacteria; phylum Bacillota; class Clostridia; order Oscillospirales; family CAG-382; genus Coliplasma. The sequence goes on along the minus strand of JAZRRU010000060.1, from coordinate 4,519 downwards.
CAGCAAATTTTTCTCTCAAAATCGTCGCAAGATACTTCATTCCTTCACGCTCGGAACCGACGTGCCCCAAAAGGAGAAGCGACTTTTTTCGTCCGAGCTGTGCCGAATCGCGCGCGTACTCGCAATCGCGCCATTCAATTACCTCGCCCGTAACAACTATCTCTGACACCTCGTTTTTAAGTTCGTCGATAATTCCGTTCGGCGCACCGAGCAGGAACGAAATATTTTTGCAAAGCGCGTTTCGCTCTCCGCAGATGCGCACGTGCTTTATACCGCATTTTTCTTCAATAACTTTCGCAAGCGAAAGCGGACTCATCGGTTCATCGAGTTCAAGCCGAACGAGGTCGAACGTCCCGGTAAACACCGCATTTCCTTTTAACCCAAACGTTTCGAGCATACCCTCGGCGATCATGTCGCGAGCAGAATAATGCAGAACATCGTGGAAACGGTAGACCGTAATTCCGCTTTCCTCAAGAAGCTTGCGTTTTTCGATCTCAAGAGGATCCTCGGAATGAACGTCAAAATGGTTGTAATAAGTCGGTTCGTGAACGATAAGAAGCTCCGCGTCCCAATCGTGCGCATTTTTTATAACCTCGGGTGTGGCAAACATCGAAACGGCGACCTTTTTCACGTCGCGGTCCGTTCTTCCCGACTTTATTCCGTCGCAGGTGTTCTCGATTTTCTTCTCCGCAAATCCGTCAAGAAAAGCGATAATTTCTCCGATTTTCATTCACTCACCTCGCGAGTATTATATCATATCGTTTTTTATTTAGCAAGGAAACACCGTTGTTATTTGTTTAGGACAAAAAAGAGAGGCCGTTTTATCTCTCTTTTCAATCGTTGTATTTCAACGTATAAGTATATAATTTCGTCGTATCGGATTCGTCCATCGTGACCTCAACGCAGTCGGTTTTCCAAACGATCTTTTCGATATTGCCTTCATAAACGCCCGTCCCGTCATTCATAAGCGAGAATTTCGCTTCGTCGAGCTTCTTGCCGTTTTTATCCTTCAAAACGAGCTTCGCTTTTACGGGACCGAATGACCACTCGGGCGAGCCGACTTGAAAAAGCGAAACGGTGTATTCCCCCGTGGGATCGGTATGAGACGTCACGAAAATCTCTTCCTCGATCGCGCATTCGGCAAACACACAAACCATAACGACGAAAACGAGAAACAGCGTAATTACGGTTTTCAATCCTTTTGTTTTCATCCCGTCACTTCCTCAAAACGTCCGAAAAAGTATTCTTCCAAAATCTCCGAATATTCATCGGGAATGTAATAGCATCCAACGGTGCCGATATTGAGCGAACCGTCATCGTTGTCTCCGTCGATCGAAATTTTTGTTGTGACGACCCATTTATCATCAATTTTCCCGAGATAACCTTTCGACACGGTCGCAACGGGGCAATTTTCGTACGCGAAATACAGCCCTTGCATATTACCGTTTCTTATGATTTCCTCATAACTGCACTCGAAATCCGTCTTTTTGAGATCATCTATGCGTGATAACGCGCTCAAAATCTCATCGTTTTTTATGTTTCTTCTGTTCCCCCAGCAAACTTTTGTGAGGGCTCCGTTTCTCGGAATTTCATATTTCTCATCAACGTAAAGATATTGATCCAAAAAAGAGCGCGCGACGATGAACGTATGCGACGGATCTTCCTCAATCTCGTTTATGCTCCACGCCCCGTCCTCGCTTTTTGCAACAGTTTTCTTCTCGTCATAAACTCCGCTTATCGGGACGTAGGTTTTACCGTTCCACATTACACTCTCGGTTCCAACCCATGCGGAACGGTCAGTGATAATAATTCCGCTATATCGCAACAAGGCGAAAATACCGAGAATCGTGGCTATGATTATGCATAGAGAAAGGAAAATAGGTTTTATTTTCTTGTTATTTGTTTTCATGATTCAACTCTTATCGGCTGGTCAACAAAGCGCAAGACGGCAACCTTATCGCCGATCTTATATTCGCCCCATGCGCCGTTGTATCCGACGTTGACGTGCAACGATTTCCCGCCCTCATCGGCAACGATAAGCTCAAGCATCGCAACATCATACGATGCATAGGTCGCTCCTGCTTGATGAGAAGCGTACCTTTTCACAGGTTCGACAACAATATTGCTGTATGCAACAGTTCCAACGAACTCTTTACGGCGTAAAAACAGGTGAATTTTCGTAGATTTAACCGAGAGGAAGAGCATCACGATGCCGAAAGCAATTACCGCGCTGTATTCGGAAATCACAAAGCGATAAAGCAAGAACACGGCAACGGATATCATCAAAAAATACGTCGTAAACCGCGTCAAAATCTGTTTCTGCACTTTCGCCTGTAAATCTCTGGCTTCCTGTAACGATAACATTTCGAATCCTCACAAATCACGTTAATTATTACGGGCGCAGACCCATACCGCCCTCAAGAGTCAAGGTTTCGCCGTTCATAAACTTGAAGTCGGGCGACGCAAGCTGAACGCAAACGCGGCCTATTTCGGTTTCGGGGTCGGCATAATGTCCCGCAGGAGGCATTTTTACGTTCGCCTTGAATGCATCGGGATATGCTTTCTCGAAATTCTCGAGCTGTGCGGTCCAAGCAAGGGGGCAGACAACGTTCGTATTGATGCCGTCCTTTGCCCATTCGGTTGCAGCGACTCTCGAAAGACCGCGGATGCCTTCTTTCGCCGCCGCGTACGCACCTTGACCGACGTTACCGAACAATCCCGCGCCCGATGCAAAGTTGATTATGCTTCCTTTTGTTTCTTTGAGATACGGATAGCACGCCTTCATATAATAAAAAGCGGCATAAAGTCCGGAATATATCGCCAAATCAAATTGCTCGGTTGTGTGGTCCTGAATCGTAACGCCCGATGCAGACGCCTGCGCGTTGTTTATAAGCACGTCGATTCTGCCGAACTCTTTGATCGCCGCGTCTACGACAGTTTTGACTGTCGCTTCGTTATCCGAACCCGACGAAATATCAGCAGGAATTGCAAGAACCTTGATTCCATAGAGCTTTTCCAATTCTTCCTTTGCCTTTTCGAGCTTTTGCACATTGCGTCCCGTGATAACAAGATTTGCACCCTCCTTTGCATAGGCGGTTGCGATGCCGTATCCGATAGACCCGCATCTTCCGTTTGACAAAACGGCATATCCTGCGCCGGTTATGATCGCAGTTTTTCCGGTTAAAAATCCCATAATATTTCTCCCTTTTCGTGGTTGATTGTGATTATTATTTCAAAAATACTTATACGACCCGACTGTTTTTTATGAATTATCTTTGAATCCGCCGCGGTCCATTTTATTTTGATAGCATTATATCATAAGTTCTTCGTAAAATCAATCTTTATATGCATTTCAAAAACACCGAAATGCAAGAAAAAAGTCACACAATGTGTGACTTTTTTGTCAAGAGACAAAGCAAATACCGTTTGTAAAGTCAAACGAACGAAAACTATTTTTTTGCGGTATATCTGCATTTTGGGTAGTTTTTACAACCGAAAAACTGTCCGTTCTTTCCGTCGCGCAAAACAAGCTCTCCCTTACAATACGGGCAAATTTTTTCGTTTTTTACTTTCTCCAAATGCGCTTTATATTCAATTACGTTTTGTTTATGAGTGAGTCTTTCGTCTTTGCCTATCCGTTGATTTTTTTGAATATGTTCAAAAATCTTTTGCTTTTCTTCATCATCAAACACGTTCGGTTTTCCGTCTGCGAGCTTATAAATTGCTTGTTCCATCGCGATTAATGAATTACAAATCGCGGTATTTTCAGGCATTTCACCGCTTACTTTGAAATCGTCGCAAAGCATTGTGATTATTGAAAAAATGGGGATATCGCCGAAGGATTCAAGGAATTTTTCTAAATACTCAACATGCTTTTTGTTTTGTTTTAAAGGACTGTATATCTCGTATTTTTTGCCGTGATTATAATACTTCCAATCTCGTCTGCTCGTATCACCGTAAATTTTCGCGTCAGCGAAACTTTTGACTTCAACGACGTATATACCTTTGTTTCCGATTATAAGAAGATCTATCTGGGAAGTATAACCATTCTGACCATCAATCAAAACATCGTGCAACACAAGCGCTCCGGGTATTGTTTTTGAATAAACCTTTGCAAGCCCTTCAGCAAAGCTCCCAGTTATTTCGTTCAACGTCGGCATCTTTTTCAAAAAATCAAAAAACCCCATTTTCTTCCTTCACCGCCTTGAGTGTATTATACCATATAGGCGATGTAGCTGCAAGGATAAAAAATCAAAACTTGTGCCTTTCATGTACTACTTGCCTGACACCGTTCCTCCGCTGAACTCATACAATGTTCTGAGGTGAGTGTATGCAACGTAAAACAATTCTACCCGACGCCATAGCGATCATTCGCGGCTCGGACACCTACCGGAATCTTCGCGGGCAGGTACAATTTTATCAGCGGCGGCATTGCGTTCTGGTAGAGGCGACCATTCGAGGATTGCCCGCCACGAACATGGGTTTTTTCGGATTTCACATCCACGACGGTAACAGCTGT
>JAZRRU010000059.1:0-11805 GCA_045651025.1 Eubacteriales bacterium | reverse complement strand
CGCTTGACGTCAGACCTGTTCAGACGGACAGAGTTATCTATCTTGCAGAGGCATCGGGAATCACTCTCAAAATGCCCAACGAGGATGATTACAGAACCGTACTTGTCAGCGTAAACGGAGTTGAAAACTCACGCGGCGGTAACACGAAAAATCTTCTCAACTGGCTCAAAGAGCAGGAATCGGCAGGCGTTAATTGCTATATTCTTTCGCTTGACCAGATGTTCTCGGGCGGACTCGTTAACTCGGGCGACGGCAACAACGGAAACAAGAATCTTGATTCCGCCGAGACCGAGATTGCGCACTATCTCGTCGAGCTTGCGAAGAATAATTACGTCGTTTATCTCGACACGGTCATGCGTCTTGCTTCCACGAACGGTTACAAGGGCTACAACCTTAACGAATATTACGCAACGCGTGCCTATGGCTCGCAGGTAAGAACGACGCTTTCCGAGGATGAGCTTTCCATCGAAAACATCGTCAACGGTTACAGATACGGCGTTGACGGTTCGGAAATTTCACTTATGAATGTCGCTGTGGAGACGGGCTCGTTCTATACCGCGACCGAAGAGCAGATTTCCGAGCATCTTGCGGCAAGAGAGCGCAAGTTGCGCATCATAACCTATATGATAGAAAAAGCGGGCAAGGATATCGAGCACCTTATCGTCGGTGTTGACGACTCCTCCGCGAAAGAGAATATTCAGTTCAACGAACGCGCATATATCGAAAAGATTGCGTCCGACATGCCGAACTTCGACCTCTTTGCAGGTGCGGACGAAATGGGCGCGATGGGTATCGCGACGGTAACCTCGCATCTCTACGCAAATTATAGCGAAAAGGGTAACGTTCCCGTTAACGTCGTTTACTTTGGCGGCGGCGAGAAGAACATCGCCGATCACTACGACTATCTCACCCTCGAAGAAACCGTAAACCGTCACCTCAGCGCACTCGGCGCGAAGCAGGACGGTACGGATAAAAACGCTCTTCAGATTCTTATTCTCACCCGTCAGACACAATATGCGTCGACGGCTGACAACGTTTTTGCAAAACAGCTTGTTGAGCAATTGAAACAGAACCTCGACTCGAATATTCCTACCTGCATTATCGACGCTTCGAACGCAAACGGCGGCAACGCGAGAGTTCTTTCCGACTGGATACTCCACTACGGTGCCGAAACGCCTATCGCGATCGGAAAGGCGCTTTCGATCAGCTGTTGGAACACCGTCTCGAACGCAGTTGGACTTGGTCTCTCGAATGCGATTGCGAGATACAATTACATCAAAAACAGCGCTGACGTGACCGACGCTTCGAACGCCGGCTTCCTCAAGACGCTCACCTTTGCGCTCATCAAGGACGCATCCTACAGAGGCCACGGCTCAACGATGAGCTTTGAATCGACCGCAAACTTCGACGATCCGCTCAATATCGTCAAGGCACTCGAAAACTCCCAGATTCTCGGAAAAGATATCAAGCCCGTCAACCACGGCAAGAAAATCGCGATTTCCGACATAACCTATCCCTGGAGCCGTACCTTTGAATGCAGATTTAAGATTTCGGTCGAATAATTAATTCCCTTTACTCATAACAAAAAACGCTGTTGCTTTTCCGCAACAGCGTTTGTTTTTTTATTCTTCAATAATTACTTCGTCCGCGTTGATCTCGACTGCCGTAACGTCGTCACAAACAACGTCGTCGGTCTTTTTGAAGGAATCGAACACGCCCATTATTTTCGAAACGATATCGGGTGCTTTTTCGATAACTCCGTTGATTCCGTCGAGCGTGCGGTTCACGGGGTCTTTCGGAGAGGAATAGGTCACGGGGTTACCAAGCTCGATAACGCGAGCAGAGCCCTTTTCCACAATAATAAATCCGAGAGGAGTCATGCTCACACCCGCGCCGTTACCGCCTGCGAAATACGCTTTGCTGTCAGCGGTTGCGTTCTTTCCGCCAAACTCGCTTCCGCCCGAAGCAAATCCGACCGAAACCTTCGAAAACGGGATCACGGTCACGTCTCCGGGAAGATTCATCGGTTCGCCGATGACTGTATTTACGTCAACGACCTCACCGATCTTCGAGAGCGCGGATTCTATCATCTGTTTGAGAGGCATTTCGTTTGTGTTATTCATTATTCTTCCCCTTCTTCGTTGATTACTTTGTTTTCTGTTCCGTCGGAATTTTCCGAGAAGTCGATTGCGACCTGCTCGCCCGACATCGCAAGCTCGTTTTTCGGGAGATCGTCGATACTCTCGAGTCCGAAGCAACGCAGGAACGCGTCGGTCGTGCCGAAAAGAATCGGTCTTCCGGGCGCATCGAGTGTTCCGCGTTCGGTAACCAGGCCCTTGTCAACAAGCGAGGCAACGATCGCCGAGCTGTCAACACCGCGGACCATTTCGATGAAAGAACGCGTTACGGGTTGGTTATATGCGATTATCGCAAGAACCTCGAGCGAAGCTTTTGAAAGCGGGGGTGCTTTTCGGAGCTCGAGCGCTTTTTTTACATACTCGGCAACGTAGGATTTCGTGCAGAGCTGATAGGCATTTTCGACGGTTATGAGCTGGATGCCGCTCTCTCTGTCATCGGAATATTTTTCTTTCAATATCGCCGCCGCCTCGCGAAGTCCCTCGGGACTTACGCCGAGTATCTCGCAAAGTCGGTCAAACACGACGGGCGAACCGCAAGCGAAAAGGATCGCTTCCAACGCCGCGGGCGTTTCGTTGTTAATGTTCATCAAATCCCTCCAGCGTCAAGATTTCGGGTTTTTCGTTGAGCGAAAGCTCGATATCCTCGCCGTTGCGTTCAACGTCGATAACACCGTCACGAACAAGCTCGAGCAGAGCCATAAAAACGGCAACCGCCTCGCTACGGCTCTGAACCCTCATAAAAAGGTCGTCGAAAATACAGTTTTGCTTCTGTTCAAGATAGGACACGATCGCGTTCGCCTTTTCCTCGACGGAATAATAGCGTTCCTCGATGCGCTTGAAAAGCTCGGGTTCGGTCTCGAACTTCTTTGCCGCAACTCTGTCTGCAATACGCGAGAACGCCTCGGTGAGAAGCTCAACGGCATGGTCACGCGAGTAATCGCTCTTTTCGGGCTCGCTCGCGGGCTTCGTAAACGTATCGAAATGCCCCGCGCTCTGGAGACGCAAGAACTCCGCCGCGGCTTTTGCGCGCTGATGCTCAAGAAGCGCATCAACGAGAGTCGCACGCGGGTCTTCGCTTTCCTCGTTACGCGGAAGAAGCATCTTGCTCTTGATAAGCATAAGCTCCGACGCCATAACGACGAACTCACTCGTGACCTCCATATCCATCTCGCGCATCGCGTCGAGGTAAGCGATATACTGATCGCATATCTCGGATATCGGAATGTCAAATATATCGATTTTATGCTTGGAGATAAGAGCAAGCAGAAGGTCGAGAGGGCCTTCGTACTGCTCTATCTTCAGGTTTAGAGTTTCCATAAAACACCGAAAATATTATTATTTAGCCAAAAAGCGGAGATAAAATATTCGCCCATATCTCGATAAACAGGTCGTTTAGGGTTCCGTTGAGCCAATGAAGCGGCATAAACAGCAAATCGCCGATTTGGCTCAAGGGATAGGGTGCCCAGCTGAGGATTATCAATCCGAGAAAGATATAACGCGTGTAATATCTTATCCTCGAATACTTTGCGGCGAGTCGGTTCGGCAGAATACACATCAAAACGTTCGAGCCGTCAAGCGGCGGAAGCGGAATGAGGTTAAAGAGCGCCAAGCCGATATTCAAAGACATCGAATACTGAAAGATGAGCAAAACCACCTCGGCGGTTATGCTAAATCCCTCCGCGTCCGTGCCGTATTCAAGGAAAAGGAAAAACGACGCAACGTAGAGCAAGGCGGAAACAAACGCAAGAACGAAGTTCGCAACCGGTCCCGCGAGCGAGCAGAGCGCAAAATCGCGCTTCGGCTTTTTGAAGCTTCTTGTGTTTACGGGAACGGGCTTTGCCCAGCCATAACCCACGAGCAAGAGCATCAACGCACCGACAGGATCGAGATGGTCAAGCGGGTTCAGCGAAAGACGTCCGTCCGATTTTGCGGTATCGTCGCCGAGCTTGTAGGCAACGTATCCGTGCGCCCATTCGTGAAACGTGAGCGACGGAAGAAGTGCGATAACCGCAACGAGAAGATGGAGAATCTTCTCGATCAATTCGCCCTCGCCGAGCAGAACACGTAAAAGCATCGTTTCCTCCTTGTGTTATAAAACAGGTGAATCTTATTTGAGTTTAATCATCGATTTTTCCCACATATCGGGAGCATCGTAGCCCATCATGGTGACAACGGTAGCCGCAACGTTTGCGAGACCGAAGTCGCCTTCTTCAAAGGTATAATTATCGGTATAGAAGTTATCGTAGATATAGCAGGGAACGGGGTTGAGGGTATGGCTTGTTTTTGCCTTCTTCGAGCCGTCGGAGTTGAGCTTTGCAGAGCCCGTCTTCTTGTCGATCTCGTACATTTCGTCAGCGTTACCGTGGTCAGCGGTGATGATTGCAACGCCGTTAACCTCGTCAACTGCTTTGAGGATTCTTGCAAGGCAAACGTCAAGTGCTTCAACGGAGATCTTAGCCGCGATGAACGAGCCGGTGTGACCGACCATGTCGCCGTTCGGGAAGTTAACGCGGAGGAGACCAAAGCCGCCCTCTTTGATCTTTTCGATAAGAACGTCGGTGATTTCAGCGCACTTCATCCAAGGTCTCTGCTCGAAAGGAACAACGTCCGAGGGAATCTCGATATATTCTTCAAGCTCTTCCGAGAACTTGCCGCTGCGGTTACCGTTCCAGAAATAGGTAACGTGACCGTATTTCTGAGTTTCGCTGATTGCGAGCTGGCTAACGCCTTTGTTCACAAGGAATTCGCTCATGGTGTTGCTGATTTCGGGAGGAGAAACGAGGTATCTCGAGGGGATGTGTGCGTCTCCGTCATATTCAAGCATGCCTGCATAAACAACGTTCGGAACGCGAACACGGTCAAACTTATCAAAATCTGCGCCTGCTTCAAAGGTCTTGCTGATCTCGATCGCACGGTCGCCGCGGAAGTTGAAGAATACGACGCTGTCGCCGTCTTCGATCGTGCCGACGGGCTTGCCGTCACGCGCAATAACGAAAGGAGGAAGATCCTGGTCGATCGCGCCGGTTTCTTTGCGGAAGGTCTCAACCGCTTCTTCAGCGGATGCGAACTGTCTGCCCTCGCCGAGAACGTGAGTCTGCCAGCCCTTTTCAACCATCTTCCAGTTTGCTTCATAACGGTCCATAGTGATTACCATTCTGCCGCCGCCCGAAGCGATGCAAACGTCGAAGCTGTCATCGCGGAGGGAGGAAAGGAATTCCTCGAAAGGACATACGTATTCAAGCGCGCTCGTTTCGCCGACGTCTCTGCCGTCGAGAAGGATATGGATGCGGACCTTTTTGAGTCCCTCTTCCTTTGCGCGGACGATCATCGCCTTGAGGTGGTCGATGTGAGAGTGAACGTTACCGTCGGAGAAAAGTCCGAGGAAATGAAGAGTGCTGTCTTTTGCGTTGTTGACAACGTTCTTCCAGGAATCGCTTTCGAACATTCTGCCCGACTCGATCGCCTCGGAAACGAGCTTTGCGCCCTGAGCGAAGACCTGACCTGCGCCGAGAGCGTTGTGGCCTACCTCAGAGTTACCCATATCGTCGTCGGAAGGAAGACCGACAGCGGTGCCGTGCGCCTTGAGAGAGAAACAATGATATTTTTCGGCAAGCATATCAAGCGTGGGGGTGTCTGCTGCTTTAACAGCGTTGCCCTCTTCACGGTTGCATATACCGATACCGTCCATTACGATTGTGATTACGGGACGTTTTTCGCCCCCGAAAATTCCGTTTGCCATAAAAAGTTCCCTTTCGGTTTTTAAAATATAATTTAACATTATGATTATACCGCTAAATCACACATTTTTCAAGAGCATTTTACCAATTAATTTCGCAGTATTTATTTGACATAGAGTAAAAGAGATGTTATAATAACGTGAATTATTATGTTTTATCACGAGGTGACGTATATGACAAGACGTGAATCACGCGCCGAAGCGATCGCATTGCTTTTTGAACGCAGTTTTGATTACGACCGCACGCCCGAGGAAATAATGGAATCGGCGGCGGAAGAAAGAGAAGAAAAGATAAGCTCTTTCGCGAAAGATCTCTTTCTCCGCGCGGACGAAAATCTCGGCGACATAAACGAAAAGATCGAGCGTTGCACCGATAACTGGAGAATCGACCGTATCGACAGAGTAACGCTTACGATTCTTCGCATCGCCGCTTGTGAGATCGACTATTTCCCCGAAATCCCCGTTGAGATCACAGTCAACGAAGCGCTTGAGCTCGCGAGATATTTCGGCGAGGAAGCGTCCGTCGGATTCATCAACGGCGTTCTCGGAAAATACGCAAAGGGAGTCGAAAAACCTCTCGCAAAGCAGAGACCGCTTTCCGCAGAAGTTGAGGAAGACGAGCTTGAAAGCGAAGGCGCAAACGAATGAGCGAGCAAAACGCACGCGCACTCACGGTTGAGCAGTTAAACACGTATATAAAAGATTTTTTGAGCGCATCTCCCCTGCTTTCGAACGTGACCGTAAAGGGCGAGCTTTCGAACGTACGCGTTTACGGCGGTTCGGGTCACATTTACTTCACGCTCAAGGACGAAAATTCGGCGATACCTGCCACGATGTTCGGCGGCGCGGGCAAGCTCAAGTTCAAGCCCGAAAACGGTATGAAGGTCATCTGCACGGGCCGCGTTGCGGTTTTCGTTCGTGACGGGCAATACCGTCTCTATGCCGATTCTATCGAGCCCGACGGCATCGGCTCGCTTTATATCGCGTTTGAGCAGTTGAAGGCGAAGTTGGCAAACGACGGACTTTTCGCCCCCGAACACAAGAAAAAGATACCGAAAATCCCCTTTTCGGTCGGAATAATCACCGCACCCGGCGGTGCGGCGGTTCGGGATATGATAAACGTCACACGCAGGCGTTTTCCTGCGGCGAAGCTCTATCTCTACCCCTCGCTTGTCCAAGGTCCTTCCGCGCCTCCTCAGCTTATCAACGCGCTCAAAACGCTCGACGAAAGCGGGATTTGCGACGTTATCATTATCGGTCGAGGCGGCGGTTCGGCAGAAGACCTCTGGTGCTTCAACGACGAAGGTCTTGCACGCGCGGTTTTTGACTGTAAAACTCCGATAATCTCGGCGGTCGGTCACGAGACCGACTTTACGATTTGCGATTTTGTCGCCGACCTGCGCGCACCGACACCGAGCGCAGCGGCAGAGCTTGCCGTACCTGACATACGCGAGCTTAAAAAGCAGTTCTCGAACGTACAAAAGCGTATGCATCAGCATCTCATCGCAAAAACGGGATTCTTGCGCCAGCGTTTGCTTACATTATCGCAACGCCCTGTGCTTCAAAGCCCGAAAAGTTATTTTGACGACAGAAGAATGGCACTTGCAAGAGAAGAGGAACGACTCTTTTCCTCTGTCGGAGCACGGATAGAGCGTGAGAAAATGAAGCTTTTTGCGCAGAGCGAAAAGCTGAAAACGCTCGATCCCCTTTCGGTTCTCGGACGCGGTTTTTCGGTCGCATTCGGAAGCGACGGAAAGGCAATCAAGAGTGTTTCCGACCTGCCCTCGGGAACCGAATTTGAGCTTATGCTAAGCGACGGCAAAACACAGGCGATTTCAAAATAAATTTAAGAAAAGGCATTTTTATGGCTTCAATAATCAGAGCATTAACAAAAGACGGCTCGGCAAGAGCCATCATCATCGACGCACGCGATATTGTCGAGCGTGCGCGTGAAATACACAACACGACACCGACGACGACGGCGGCGCTCGGAAGAACGCTCATCGCGACCTCGCTCGCGGGCTCGATGCTCGGCGAGGAGCAGGACGTTATCACTATCCGTTTTCAGGGTAACGGCGTCGGCGGAACGGTTATCGCAACGAGCGACTGGTGCGGAAACGTACGCGGTCTTATCGGCAATCCCGCGGCTGACCTGCCCCTCCGTTCGGACGGAAAGCTCGACGTAGGCGGTTGTATCGGTCAGGGCGAGCTTTATATTCTCCGCGACACGGGCGGAAGCGAGCCGTATGTCGGAATCTCGAAGATTCAGACGGGCGAAATCGGCGACGATATCGCATATTACTACGCAACGAGCGAGCAGATCCCCACGGTCTGTGCCCTCGGCGTGCTCATCGACCGTGATTACAGCGTAAAAGAAGCGGGCGGTGCGCTCGTTCAGCTTCTTCCTTTTGCAGACGAAGAGGTTGCGGAAAAGATCGAGCAGAACGCGCAGAAAATGCGTCCCGTGACCGAGATCCTCTCCGACGGAACGCCCGAGGACGTTCTGAACGCCGTTTTTGACGGTATTGAATACGACCTTTTTGACAAGATCGAATGTGGTTACAAGTGTGTTTGCAGTCGTGAAAAGACCGACAACGCACTTATCTCGCTCGGCCAAAAAGAGATTTGCGACATGATCGATTCCGAGGAAGAAACGGTTATGACCTGCGGTTTTTGTGACTCAGTCTACAAATACTCAAAGAGCGATCTCAAGCATATCCTCGAAAAGGTTAAGAAAAACAATGGAAATGCATAATCACCCCAAGAAGTCTATCGACTTCTCGGGGACCCCAAACAATCACCCCAAGAAGTCTATCGACTTCTCGGGGACCCCAAACAACAAAACCGCCCTCGTAACAGGCGGTGCAAAGGGTATCGGCGAGGCGGTCTGCCGCGCGCTCTCAAGAGACGGCTTTCACATTTTGATACATTGTAACCAAAGCGTGACCGAGGCAGAAGAGCTCTGCGCAGAGCTCGGCAACGCCGAGGTCATAAAAGCCGATCTCTCCTCTCCCGAGGCGATCGATATTATTGCAAACGGCAGAAAAGCGCCTGACGTTATCGTCAACAACGCGGGTGTTCCGCTTGTTTCGCTTTTTGACGGAGTGAACGATAACGAGCTCCGCCGTATGTATGAAATCAACCTTTTTGCGCCGATGAACATAGTTCGAAGATTCCTACCCGAGATGATAAGCCGTAAAAGCGGTGTTATCATCAACGTCTCGTCGATTTTCGGCGAGGTGGGCGGTTCTTGCGAGGTTGATTATTCTGTCGCAAAAGCAGGGTTGATCGGATTTACGAAGGCACTCTCTAAAGAAGTCGGACCGTCGGGAATAAGAGTCAACTGCGTTTGTCCGGGCGTTATCGACACGGATATGAACGGTGATCTTTCTTTTGATGATATCGAAGCGCTCTGCGATGAGATTCCCCTTTCGCGCATGGGCGAAGCCGAGGAAGTCGCGGAATGCGTTGCGTTTCTCGCATCGGACAAGGCGAGATATATTACCGGCTCGATTTTTGACGTGAACGGAGGTTGGAACGGATGATGAACCGTATCGCAAAATTCCATAAAGTTTCCGAGTTCCAGTTCAGCCGTGACGGGTACGAAAGTATTATTCTCCCGAAGCGTGCCACAAGCGGTTCGGCAGGATACGATTTTTTTGCGCCCTATGATTTCACGCTTGAGCCGAACGAAGAAATTATCATCGACACGGGCATCCGTGCGAAGATCGCTGACGGTTGGGTTCTTGTGATACTTCCCCGTTCGGGCTCGGGATTTAAATACGGCGTGCGCCTTGCGAACACGGCAGGCGTTATCGACGCCGACTATTTCAACGCCGACAACGAAGGACACATCAAGATCAAGCTCATCGGCGGAAGCAAGACCTATTCCGTAAAAGCGGGTGACGCGTTTGCACAGGGAATCTTTCTTCCGTTCGGCATAACCGAAGACGACGATTGCACCGAGCTCCGCCACGGCGGGTTCGGCTCCACAGACAACAAACAAAAATGAGGTAAAATATGATAACTACAAAACAGAGAGCGTATCTTCGCTCGCTTGCAAATCCCATCGAGCCGACGACCCAGATCGGAAAATTCGGCATCGGCGACACTCTTCTCAAAACCGTTTCCGACGCGCTTGAGGCGCACGAGCTCATAAAGCTCTCGGTTCTCGAGACCTGCCCCATGTCTCCGAAGGAAATCATGGTTGCGCTTTGTGAAGCACTTTCTTGCGAGCCGGTTCAGGTTATCGGCAGACGTGTCGTGATCTACCGCCGTTCGAGCAAGCAGGAAAATCAGAAAATTACGCTCCCAAGGAAATAGATTCAAAAAGGGTTTGCTTTTCGCAAACCCTTTGTTTTTGTTATGGTGATTTTATTCTCCGAGGAAGCCCTCGAGGATCTTTTCCTCGGCTTCTTCTTCGGTGAGACCGAGAGTCATAAGCTTTATGAGCTGGTCGCCTGCGATTCTGCCAATCGCAGCCTCGTGAACAAGGCGCGCGTCGGTATGCTCCGCCGCAACGGCAGGGATCGAGCTTATTTTTGCGTTATCCATCAAGATCGAGTCGCATCTGACGTGGCCGAAGCAATCTGCTCTGCCCGTGATACAGGGGCGGAAAATCTGCTTCGAGTCGTTCTGTGCAACCGAACGGGAAATGATTCTGCCGTTCGCGTTTTCGCCGTCAAGAATGAGGTCCATATCCGACTCGGCAATCTGGTCGCCGTGGGTGAGGAGCTTTTCGGTCACGACCGCGTTGCCGTCCTTTGCGACGACAATCTTCGTCTTGCGGTAGGTCGAGTCGATGCCTTTTATCTGCGTCGTATCCATCTGGACCGTCGAACCTTCGCCAACGTAGACGACGGTTTCGGGGTTCATAACGCGTCCGCCCTTTCCGTCGCCGTCACCGTAATGACGCTCGGCATAACGGACGGTGGAGTTCTTTCCGATATAGAAGGTATGAACGCCGTCGTGGCGCGATTCGCTGTCGCCGCAGTTGTGGATACCACAGCCCGCCATGATCGTCACGTCACAATCGTCACCGATGAAGAAATCGTTAAATACCGTTTCGGTATAATCGGTTTCGGTGATGATAACGGGAATATGAACGGTCTCGCCCTTTGTTCCGCTTTTTATGTTGATGTCGATACCGGGTTTGTCGGTCTTGTTCTCAATTCGGATATTCTCCGTCGAGAATCTGCCCGCGGAATCGCCGTTCTTGCGGATGTTGTATGCGCCCGTGGGAATTGCATCCATAAGGGCGACTTCTTTCAAGAGAGAAAAATCAAGTTTGTCCATTTCAGTTGCCCTTTCTCATATATTCGCATCCTCTTCCCTGACCGATAAGCTTCGGGAATATCTCGCCGCTCGGTCCGCGTTCGGCGATCTTTCCGCCCGAAACGACCGCAATCTCATCGGCAAGCGAGATGATGCGTTCCTGATGGGAGATGATGATTATCGTAGAATCCGAGGTTTCGTGAAGTTCCTTGAACGTCTCGGTCAACTTTGCAAAAGACCAGAGGTCGATACCTGCCTCGGGCTCGTCAAAGATCATAAGTCCGCTTCCGCGCGCAAGAATCGTCGCGATCTCGATTCTTTTCACCTCACCGCCCGAGAGCGACGCGTCAACCTCGCGGTCAACGTAATCGGCGGCGCAAAGGCCAACCTTGTTAAGATAGTTACAGCAATCAATTCTAGAGAGCTTTTTCCCACCCGAAGCGAGCGAA
Source organism: Eubacteriales bacterium (assembly GCA_045651025.1). Lineage (GTDB taxonomy): Bacteria > Bacillota > Clostridia > Oscillospirales > CAG-382 > Coliplasma. Next base: position 208 of record JAZRRU010000059.1, on the reverse strand, counting down.
AGAAGGTCGCCGACCTTCATGCCCGTGAAACGGGGCGGATGCTGAAAACCGTAGCTTATGCCGAGGTTTGCGCGATCGGTGATCGAAAGCTCGGTCACGTCGGTTCCGTTCCAAAATATCTTTCCGCCCGGCGGCTGCACGATACCGGAAATCGCTTTTGCAAGAGTCGTCTTACCGCCGCCGTGCGGGCCGGTAAGCACGAGGAAGG
>JAZRRU010000058.1:0-10610 GCA_045651025.1 Eubacteriales bacterium | reverse complement strand
GGCAGAGGACGCTTACGAACGTCTTATCGCGCCGTCGGTCCAGACCGAGATGCGTAACCTCATCACCGACAACGCGCAGGAGCAGGCGATACGCGTTTTCGGCGAGAACCTCAAAAATCTCCTCATGCTCCCTCCCGTCAGAGGCAAGGTTGTTATGGGCTTTGACCCTGCGTACAGAACGGGATGCAAGATCGCCGTTGTTGACGGGTTCGGCGACGTGCTTGACACGACGGTCGTCTATCCGACGCCTCCCCAGAACAAGACCGAGGAAGCGAAAAAGGTTCTCAAGCACCTCATCGAGAAGCATAAAATCGACATAATCTCTATCGGTAACGGTACTGCTTCAAAAGAAAGCGAAATTTTTGTTGCAGGAATGATAAAAGAGCTTGACCGCGACGTAAGCTATATTATGACCAACGAGGCAGGCGCGTCGGTCTACTCGGCGTCGAAGCTCGCGAGCGAGGAATTTCCGCAGTTCGACGTATCGCTTCGAAGCGCGGTCTCGATCGCAAGACGTCTTCAGGACCCGCTTGCCGAGCTCGTAAAGATCGACCCGAAAGCGATCGGCGTCGGTCAGTACCAGCACGATATGGAGCAAAAAGCGCTCGATCTCTCGCTTGCGGGCGTTGTTGAATCCTGCGTTTCGGGCGTTGGCGCAGACCTTAACACGGCATCCGTCTCGCTCCTCTCGCACATCGCGGGTATTAACTCAAAAATCGCGAAGAATATCTACGAATACCGCACGACTGTCTCGAAATTCAAAACCCGTGCCGAGCTTTTGAAGGTCAAAGGCATCGGCGAAAAGGCATACAAGCAGTGCGTCGGCTTCCTCCGCGTGCCCGAAAGCCGCGAGGTTCTCGACAACACCTCCGTCCACCCCGAGAGCTATGAGGCGGCTTACTCGCTTCTCTCTATCCTCGGCTACACGAAGGACGACGTAAAGGACAAAAAGCTCCAAGAGCTCAAAACCCGCCTTGACGAAAAGGGGAAAGAAAATGTCGCGCGTGAGCTTGGTATTGGCGTTCCCACGCTTGTCGATATTGTTTCCGAGCTCGAAAAACCGGGACGCGACCCCCGTGACGAGCTTCCTCCCCAGATTCTCCGTACCGACGCGATGGATATCTCGTCGCTCAAGACGGGCATGGAATTCGTCGGAACGGTCAGAAACGTTGCAGACTTCGGCGCGTTCGTCGATATCGGCGTCCATCAGGACGGTCTCGTGCATATCTCGAAGCTCAGCGACAAGTTCGTAAAGCGTGCAAGCGACGTCGTAAAGGTCGGCGATATCATAAAAGTACGCGTTATCGACGTTGACGTTGCAAAAAAACGTATTTCTCTGGAAAAAATACGCTAAAAATATCCTAAATACTATTGAAATCATAAAAAAAGCGTTGTATAATAACTCGTATTAATTTAGTAATGCATTATTGCGGAGGTAATATTTATGCAGATCAACAACCAATATCTTCAGGACCTCTATACTCAGGTCGAAAAGCGCAACGCAGGCGAAAAGGAATATCTTCAGGCAGTCGGCGAGGTTTTCGAATCGCTCGCTCCCGTTATTGAAAAGCGCCCCGACTTCGTTGCGGCAGGCATTATGGACCGCATCGTTGAGCCCGAACGCTTCATTCAGTTCCGTGTTGCTTGGGTTGACGACAACGGCAAAACTCAGGTAAACCGCGGTTTCCGTGTTCAGTTCAACAGCGCTATCGGTCCGTACAAGGGCGGTATCCGTTTCCATCCGAGCGTTTGCTCGTCTGTTATTAAGTTCCTCGGCTTCGAGCAGACATTTAAGAACTCCCTCACCGGTCTCCCCATGGGCGGCGGTAAGGGCGGCGCTGACTTCGATCCCAAGGGCAAATCCGACAACGAAATCATGAGATCCTGTCAGGCATTCATGACCGAGCTCCAGAAATACATCGGTCCCGATACCGACGTTCCCGCAGGCGACATCGGCGTCGGCGCAAGAGAAGTCGGCTATATGTTCGGTCAGTACAAGCGCATCCGTGACGAGTTCACCGGCGTTCTTACCGGCAAGGGTCTTACCTACGGCGGTTCGCTCGCAAGAACTCAGGCGACGGGCTACGGTCTCTGCTACTTCACCGACAACATGCTCAAGAAGAAGGGCGACAGCTTCGTCGGCAAGACCGTTGTTATCAGCGGTTCGGGTAACGTTGCTACCTACGCTTGCGAAAAGGCAACTCAGCTCGGCGCGAAGGTCGTTGCTATGAGCGACTCGAACGGTTATATCTACGACGAAAACGGCATCAACCTCGACGTTATGAAGCAGATCAAAGAGGTTGAACGCGCAAGAATCAAGGAATATGCTGAACGCGTTCCCGGCTCGGTCTACACCGAGGGCAAGGGCATCTGGTCGGTTAAGTGCGACATCGCTCTCCCCTGCGCTACCCAGAACGAGCTCAACGGCGACGATGCAAAGATGCTCATCGCAAACGGCGTTAAATACGTTGCAGAGGGTGCAAACATGCCTTCCACCCCCGAAGCTATCACCGCATTCCTCGAAAACGGCATCTACTTCGGCCCTGCAAAAGCTGCAAACGCAGGCGGCGTTGCTACCTCCGGTCTCGAAATGAGCCAGAACAGCATGCGTCTCTCCTGGACGTTCGAAGAAGTTGACGAAAAGCTCTGCGGCATCATGAAGTCGATCTTCGAAAACGCTACCGCAGCAGCAAGAGAATATGCAAACAGCGAGGATAACCTCGTTGCAGGTGCAAACATTGCGGGCTTCCTCAAGGTTGCTGAAGCAATGAAAGCACAGGGCGTTCTTTAATCGCTTTGCATAATAACGCAGAACGCGCAAAAAGAGATTTTCATATCAAATAAAAAGAGAAAAGGCATCTTCGTGATGCCTTTTTTATTTTTTTATTGTATTTTTTGCGCTATGAACGAACAGAACCGCTTGCAGTAGATTCCTACAGCGTCGGGTTCTGTTCGTCCATTCTGCGTCATTCTGCTTCGCGCTTCACTCATCAGTGTCGTTCACTCGCGCCTCGCGCCTCACACCGATAACCTCACAAAACAAATTTTTCGGTGACCCCATACGGTGTTCGACACTCGCAATGTTCAGAGGTATAAAAATCGACGAGGGGTCCCCGAAAATGCTTGCATTTTTGGGGTTAACGATATGTCGCCGATTTTTATGAAAATTTTAATTGTATAAGAAAAACGGACTCGTTCGAGTCCGTTTTTTGTGTTTTGATACTTTTTGTCACAGAGAGAGTAATTTAGCACGCGTGAGTGTATTATCAATCCCTCTTGAAAATATAATATTCCTTCTCGGGCTCGTTACAGCCGTCAAAGCCCTTTCCGCCCGTAACCGAAACGAGCGTAAATCCAACCGCGCAATCGAGGATATCCTCGCGGGAATGGAATTTTTGAACCTGCTCTTCGCACGCGCGGTCGTAAGTTCCGTCGTCGTTTTCGGTGAACGTATCGAGAACGAACTCACAAATCCCATCAGAACCGGAATAAAAACTGCGCCATACCGTAAACGAATCGTCAAATTCAAAAACGTAATTCTTTCCGTTAAAAACCTCTTTGTAACGGTGTTCCGTGTTCACGTCGAAAACGAAAACACCGCCCGATTCGAGATAATTACGGACAAGAGAAAAGACCTTTTTAAGCTCTTCTTTTTCGGTGATATAGTTAAGGCAGTCAAACGAGGAAAAAACCGCCTGAACCGTGCCGAAAAGCTCGAACTCGCGCATGTCCTGACAAAGAAGAAGAGTGTTCTTCCCGAAATTGCGTTCGCGCGCGACGTTAAGCATCTCAGGGCTTACGTCAAGCGCAACCATATCAAAGCCGTCATCAGAAAGTAACGCCGAAATACCGCCCGTTCCGCACCCGAGGTCAAGAACTTCCCTAACCTCAATATCGGCAAACTTGAACGCGGTTTTCAACATCTCCGCATATGGCTCATACGCTTCACCGTTTACGAGATCGTAAAATTCGGCAACCGTCGAAAAGCTCATTCCGAAATTCGGTCGAGGACCATTGAATAACCGTCGCTTCCGTAACGGAGCGCGCGGTTAACTCTCGTGATAGTCGCTGTCGAAAGATGAGTTTTTTCTGCAATATCGTTATAGGTATTGCCGTCGCGGAGCATTTCAGCCGCGGTGAGACGTTTGCTCATTTCGGTGATTTCGCTTATCGTACAAAGATCGCTCAAAAAGCGGTATGCTTCATCAACGGTCTTAACGCTGACGATTGCAGCCGCAAGTTTATCCGTATTCGAATCTTTGATTTTTTCCAACATTGTTGGGTCCCTCCTTATGATCGAAACTGTTCGCACATTAACGTGTTAAATTATTATACTATTATTTTTGGAATAATGCAATAGGATAATTCAAATTTTTTTCTTTTTTTATTTTAGGTAAAAAAATGATGGCATACACTTTTTTGGTGTCTGCCATCATTAAATATCAGTTCACAAAATTGAGTCCGTTTTTATTATACGTTTTTACGCTATACGTCAACAAACCCAATCACGAAGCAACTTGAAGGAAGAATCGCAAAAACCGAAAAAACGGATTTTTCGTTCTTGCCCGAATTGCAACTTATTCCGCTCTCTTGCCGAGCATATATACCTGTTCTTCCTTGAACGTCTTCCAGTTGCCCTCCATGATCGCGTTGCGGATTTTTTCCATAAGCTTGTTATAGAAATAGAGGTTATGGATTACGCAGAGGCGCATGCCGAGAAGCTCGCGCGCTTTGAAAAGATGACGGATGTACGCGCGGGTGTAGGTACGGCAGACGGGGCAATCGCATTTTTCGTCGATGGGACGCGAGTCAAGAATATATTTCTTGTTGTTGAGGTTCATAATACCGTCGCTCGTGAAGAGGTTTCCGTGGCGCGCGTTACGCGAGGGCATTACGCAGTCGAAGAAGTCAACACCTCTGTCGACCGCCTCGAGAATGTTGACGGGCGTGCCGACACCCATGAGGTAACGCGGCTTGTCCTTCGGAAGAAAGGGCTCGCACGCTTCGATAATGCGGTACATATCCTCCGCACCCTCGCCGACGGCAAGACCGCCGATCGCATAACCGGGGAGGTCAAGCTGGGTGATCTCCTGCAGGTGGCGGATACGGATATCCTCGTAGATACCGCCCTGACCGATACCGAAGAGAAGCTGATTTTTGTTGATCGTTTCGGGGAGAGAGTTAAGGCGTTCCATTTCCGCCTTGCAGCGGTAGAGCCAGCGCGTCGTTCTGTCGACCGAGTTGCTGATATATCTATGATCCGCAACCGACGAGGGACATTCGTCAAAAGCCATCGCGATCGTGGACGCGAGCTTCGACTGGATCTGCATGCTCACCTCGGGGCTCATGAATATCTTCGCACCGTCCATGTGTGACTGGAACGTGACGCCCTCCTCGGTGATGTTGCGGAGCTTCGCAAGAGAAAACACCTGAAATCCGCCGCTGTCGGTGAGAACCGGCTTGTCCCAGTTGAAAAACTTGTGGATTCCGCCGAGTTGATAGATAATATCCTCGCCCGGACGGACGTGGAGATGGTAGGTGTTCGAAAGCTCGACCTGACATGCGATGTTTTTCAAATCACCCGTCGAGATACCGCCTTTTATTGCGGCAGACGTGCCGACGTTCATGAACACGGGCGTCTGGATATCGCCGTGGACGGTCTTGAACGTACCCGTGCGGGCTGTGCCGCAGGTTTTGTGTATCGTAAAGCTCATTTTTTCACCTGTCGAAATATTTTTCAATTTCCCTTTTTTCGAGTTTTTTTATGAATGGTCTACCGTGGGGGCAATAGCGGAGATGCGGATTCTCAGAGAGCATACGAACGACGTTTTCGTCGTCCTCGGGGCGGTTCTTGACGCCCGCCTTGAGCGCCGCCTTGCACGCAACGGTATACAGCGCGCGGTCGCAACGCTCCTCAAAGGAAAGTCCGTTCCCGTCGGAAAGCGTTCTCGCAAAGTCCTCGATGATGGACGGGAGTCCTTTCAGGTTCGAGAGCGTCATCGGAACGGTTCGGACGAGGATGCTTCCCTCGCCGAAGTCCTCGATACGGAATCCCTTTTCCTCGAGGTAGGACGAATTTTCAAGAAGCACCGCCGACTGAACGCGTCCGACGGAGATCGGAACACCCGAGAGCAGCTCCTGAACGTGGAGCTCTTTCGTTTTCGCGAGGTTTTCATAGAGAATACGCTCGTGCGCGGCGTGCTTGTCGATGATGAGTATATTTTCATCGGTCTCGACGAAGATATAAGAATCGTACGCCTGACCGATCATTCGCCAGAGAGGTTTTTCGGGGGATATCGTCACCTGCTCCGAAATGCGTTCGGGAGTAACCTCGGGAACGGGGGTGACGGATTCTTCGTTATTATATATAACGGGTTCGCTGACGGGCTTGCTGTCCGAGAGGACGAACTCCGCAGGGGGCGCGATCATATCGTCAAGCCCGATGTCGGCGCGGAAGGAGCGGGATTCGCTCTTTTTCTCCTCGACGGGGGGAGTTATACGTTCCGAAACAGCTCGTTCGGGAGTTGATGCTGATATTGCAGAGGGTTTTTCGAAGCTTTTCAGCCTCTCGATATTTTCGAGCAAAAGCGTTGATCTCGAATCGGTTATCAGCTCCTCGGATTCGGTCGGGAGAAGGTTCTCCTCGGGCTCGGACTCGAGCGTGCTCTTCACGGCGTAATATACCGCGCGGAAAACGTCGCGCTCTGACGCGAATTTAATTTCGGTCTTCGCGGGGTGGACGTTAACGTCGGTCTGCTCGGGGTCGAGGTTGACAAAAATAACGCATCCGGGGTATTTCCCTCTCGGGATGAACGAGCGGAACGCTTCCTCGAGCGCCGCCTGAACAGTCTTACTTTTTACGTATCTGCCGTTGACGAACGCGGTCTGCATCGAACGGCTTCCTCTTACGGCGTCGGGACGCGTAACGAACCCGCGTACGCGGACGCCCGAGAGCTCATATTCGATTTCAACAAGCGAGTTTGCAAACTCTCTGCCGAAAACGGCGTAGATCGCAGGGAAAACCTTTCCGTCACCCGAGGTGGTGAACTTACGCTCGCCGTCGCTTATTACCGTGAACGAAATTTCGGGGTGGGAAAGCGCGAGCCGTTCCGCCGCCGCGACGCAGGACGCACCCTCGGTGCCGTCGCGTTTCAAGAACTTTTGGCGCGCAGGAGTGTTGTAAAATATATCGCGCATAACGACGGTCGTTCCGTCTGGACAACCGACGTCTTCCATAACAATACCGTCCTCGTCGGCGGTAAGGCGCGTTCCGATTTCTTCCTCACGGCTTTTCGTGACGATTTCAAGTCGGGAGACCGAGCTTATTGCCGCAAGCGCTTCGCCTCGGAACCCGAGGGAGCGTATTCCCGAAATATCGTCACCGCATTCGATCTTGCTCGTCGCGTGGCGGAGGAGTGCCTTCGGGATATCCTCGCGCAGAAATCCGATACCGTCGTCGGTCACGCGGAGGTACGAGCGTCCGCCGTTTTTTAGTTCAAGCGTGATCGACTTCGCGCGTGCATCTATTGAGTTTTCGAGCAACTCCTTCGCGGCGGACGAGGGTCGTTCGACGACCTCGCCTGCGGCGATGAGGTTTGCTGTTTGGGCGTCAAGAATGTTGATAATTCCCAATCTCAGTCAAGCTCCTTTTTAAGCTCATACAAAACGGAAATCGCTTCGTAGGGGGTAAGTGTGTTTATGTCAAGATTTTTCAGTTTTTCGATAACGCGTGATTCGTTGATCGATTCGAAGCTGATGTTGTCCGACTCGTCAACCGCCTTTTTCTTCGGACGGAGGTCGGTCTCGGAAAGGGTTCCGAGAATCTGCTTTGCGCGGTTTACGACCGACTCGGGAACGCCCGCAAGGTGGGCAACCTCGATACCGTAGCTGTCGTCCGCCGCGCCTTTTATTATCTTGCGGAGGAAAACGACGTCGTTACCGCGTTTTTTCGCCGCGATGTTATAGTTCACCACGCCGTCGGTCTCGCCCTCGAGCTCGGTGAGCTCGTGATAGTGAGTTGCAAAAAGCGTTTTCGCGCCGATCTTCTTCGCCGTGTATTCAACAACAGCACGCGCGATGCTCATACCGTCATAGGTCGAAGTACCTCTGCCGATCTCGTCGTAGATGATGAGACTGTTTTTCGTTGCGTTTTTGAGAATATCCGCAACCTCGTTCATCTCGAGCATAAAGGTCGAGTTGCCCGATGCAAGGTCGTCCGACGCGCCGACCCGCGTGAAAACGCGGTCAACGATGCCGATTCTCGCCTCGGTCGCGGGAACGAAGCAGCCCGCCTGCGCAAGAATCACGCAAAGCGCGACCTGACGCATATAGGTCGATTTACCCGCCATGTTCGGACCGGTAATAAGCATCATGCGGTTCGAACCGCAATCAAGAGTGCAATCGTTCGGGACGAAATAGCTTCCGTCGAGGAAGCGCTCGACAACGGGGTGACGGCAGTTTTTTATCACGATCTTATCCGAACGGTCGATCTCGGGACAGACGTATCCCTGCTCACGCGCAACCTCGGCGTTCGAGCAGTAGACGTCGAGCTCGGCAAGAGCGTTCGCGGAGGTTTTTATACGTTCGAGCGATTCGAGAACGAAATCGCGAAGCGAAACGAAAAGCTCATATTCAAGAGCGTAGAGACGGTCGCGCGCGCCGATGACACGGCTCTCGGTCTCTTTTAGCTCGGGGGTGACAAAACGTTCGCCGTTGGCGAGAGTCTGACGTCTTATGTAATCATCCGGCACCTGATTGAGCGCGGATTTCGAAACCTCGATGTAATAGCCGAAAACGCGGTTATATCCGACCTTGAGGGTCTTTATTCCCGTTTTTTCGCGTTCGAGCTCCTCAATTTTTGCTATCCACGCCTTGCCGTTCGTGACCATGTCGTAGAGCTCGTCCACGGCGGCGTTACAGCCCCTTTTTATTATACCGCCCTCTTTGAGCATCGCCGAGGGCTCGTCGTCGATCGTGTCGCCGATTGCGGTTGCAATTTCGGAAAGCAGGTCGATCTCGGAATCGAGTCGGCGGAACGTCATCGATTTCGAAGTTGCGAGAAGATTCTTGACCGACGGGAAAAGGCGGATAGTCCTTTCGAGAGACTTGAGATCTCGCGCGTTCGCCGTTCCGAAAACGAGACGCGTCGTAAGACGCTCGATATCGGTTACGTTTTTGAGCAGCTCGCGCAGCTCCTCGCGGAGAACGCCGTCGGAATGGAGCTCGCTGACGGCATCGAGTCGGTTGCGTATCGCCGTTTCGTTAACGAGCGGTTTTTCGAGCATCCTTCGAAGAAGACGCGCGCCTGCGCTCGTCTTCGTGCGGTCGATTGCCCAGAGGAGCGAGCCCTTTCGCGCTTTCGCACGCATCGACTCGGAAATTTCGAGGTTGCGTCTCGAGGCGGCGTCGATGCCCATGAACTCGTCGCAGAGGTAGAAGTTGATTTTTTTGAGATAAGAAAGGTCGATTTTCTGGGTGCGTTTTATGTAAGAGAGAAGCCCGCCGACGGCGCGGATAGAATGCTCGCTGTCGGTTGCGGGTGCTTCCCCGTAGATTTCAAAAATAACTGTGTCCGCGTTCTCTTTTGAGAAGTCGGAAAAATCGGAATCGGAAACGAGAGTGTTGAAGCGCGAGGCAAAAAGCGCGCTCATTTCCTTCGGGAATCCGTCGTGGCAGATAAGCTCGCTCGGAGAATATGCCGCCGCTTCGGAAAGCGTACGCGCAACAATATTGTCGCCGAGAATCTCGGTCGCGTTTATCTCGCCCGTCGAAATATCGGCAAAAGCGATTCCGCATCCGAGCCCGTCGGTGAACGATGCGCAGATATAGTTGTTTTTCTTTTCGTCGAGGTAACCGCCCTCGGTCACGGTTCCGGGAGTAATGATACGCACGACGTCACGCTTTACGAGCCCTTTTGCCGTTGCGGGGTCCTCGACCTGCTCGCAGATCGCGACACGGTACCCGCGTGAAACGAGCTTCGCGATATAACCGTCGGCGGCGTGATGAGGCACTCCGCACATCGGCGCGCGCTCCTCAAGTCCGCAGTCCTTCCCCGTGAGCACAAGGTCGAGCTCGCGCGAGGCGGTTTTTGCGTCCTCGAAGAACATCTCATAGAAGTCACCGATACGGCACATAAGTATGCACTCGGGATGAGATTGCTTCACCTCGAGATATTGTTTCATAAGCGGAGACAAAGCCATAATAATTACTCCGTGAAATAGATTTTTTTAATAGTAAAAGAGATGCGGATGCTACGCATCCTACAACCCTTCAGTCAAAACCTGCGGTTTTGCCAGCTCCCCTTACACAGGGGAGCCGTTATTAACGCCGTTTTAGAACCAACGCCGTTCTAAAAATACAATGAAAATCTTTGTTTTTTCCGAGGACATGCGCCTCGGAAAAAACTCCTATGAGGTTCGCAATCTTGGACAAGCCCAAATAAGTCGGATCGTAGCCATGTCGTTCTGTGAGCCAAGGAGTTGGGGAAACATGTTGTCTTCCTAAGACCGCTTGGCCTCCGACTTAAATACAATGAAAATCTTTGTTTTTTCCGAGGACATGCGCCTCGGAAAAAACTCCTATGAGGTTCGCAATCTTGGACAAGCCCAAAT
>JAZRRU010000057.1:0-25907 GCA_045651025.1 Eubacteriales bacterium | reverse complement strand
TGGGATAAGACAGTTCGCGAACGAATCCTTTGCGATGAGAAGCGTTTCGCGCTCTGCGTCCTTTTTGCGTATCTCGGTGATATCGTGCGTACCGTCGAGGAATACGGAATATTTGTCCCCCTTGTCGAGCAAATCGCGGCTGTAAAAACTGCCGAGCTCTTTTCCGTCAACGGTGACTTCGTATTCACTATCGTCGCCGAGATGCCATATTTCAAGAACGTCTTTCGTGTAGACGGGGAAGTTTGCTTTTGACGCCGTCGTGCCCGAGAAATCGGGTATGCTCTCGATCTCAAACTCGGGCATGGGAATGATCTTTTCCTCTTTCCCGAGCTTTTTCATTATCTCGCAATAAACGTAATAAGCACCCCGTGTCGTCCAATGGTGGTCGGTGCGGTAGTAGACGTATTCGCCGTTTTCAAATTTCGGACGGAGAAGCGAGAGCGAATCAACGTAGTTCGCGTTTTCCGCAATAGTCTCGTTGATGATTTCGAACGCCCTGTCGCCGTCGGGACGGTCATAATCGAACGTTGAATCGGCGATGTCGATCGTCCGCGGCGGAATCACCGTAACAAGCGGAACGTCGAGCTTGTCGGCAAGTCTGTTGACCGAGCCGATCTGCGCTTTTATCGTTTCGGGATAGATACGGTCGGTATTTTCGGTGATGTTGATTATCGACTGGTAGGAATTGAAATTCTTGACCGCGAGCTGGTTCTTGCCGAAAAGAACGCCGTTGTTCTCGCCCTTCAAAAACGCAAGCTCGGAAAAGCTCTTGAGCTTTACGAACGCGTTCCGAAGCGGAAACTGATCGGAAAAATATTCGTTGATTTCACCCGCGAACTCGCCCGAGAAGAAGTTTTCGGTGTTGAGCTCGGGCATCTGCTTGAGCTTTCGGTTCTCCTGCTCGGAAAATTCGATATCTTTTGAAATCAAGAAAAACACCGAGCATGAGAGAATTATCGCACAAAAGAGAACAACGGAAATTATTTCTGAAAATCGTTTCATAAATCGCTGTCCCCCCTTAAAAGATGTAGTACAAAAACGGCGAGAAGCTGTTGTCGACCATGTAAGCGATACATATCAAAAACAAAATCGCACATAAGAACGGTTTTATTGCCGTAACGGTCGAAAAACGTTCTTCCGCTTTTTCGAAAATCCGCTTCGGATAGGGTGTGCAGGCAAGCGTACAAACAATAGCAAACGGCAGCAATCTCAAAAGTGTATAAATTACCGATTCGTTCGCTCCGACCGCATCGAGCCCGAAAAGATGCTTGAGGAGAACGAAAATCTCGTTCAAATCGCTGTGGAAGAATATCATCCAGCCGAACCCGATGATAAAGAGGGAATAGAGGTTCGGGATGACGGGCAGTTTTTTGAGCAACTTCCCGAGGAATGCCTTCTCGATAACGAGGAACACCCAGAAATAAACGCCCCAGAGTATGTAATTCCAATCGGCACCGTGCCAGAATCCCGTCAGAAGCCAGACTGTCGCGAGGTTGAAGAATCCGCGCGCTTTTCCGACTCGGTTGCCGCCGAGAGGGATATAGATGTATTCACGAAACCAAGTCGAGAGAGTTATGTGCCACCTGCGCCAGAAATCCGTGATACTTCTTGCAACGTAAGGATAGTTGAAGTTCTCTACGAACTCAAACCCGAGCATCCGACCGAGCCCGATCGCCATGTCGGAATAGCCCGAGAAGTCAAAATATATGTGGAACGTATAGAAAATCATTATCGCCCACGTTCCGAGAACCGTCGGCTCGAATATCGACGCCGTTTCGAGCGATTCCGCGACCGCGGCGGCAGCGTCGCCGAGGATGAGCTTCTTTGCAAGTCCCGTCACAAAACGGGAAACACCCGATGCGAATTTCGAGACCGTCTCGCGTCGGTTTTCAAGCTGATCGCAGACGTCCTTGTATCTGACGATCGGACCCGCAATAAGCTGAGGGAAAAGCGTGACGTAAGTACCGAACGGAACGAACCTCTTCGCAAGCGGAACCTCGCCTCGGTAGAGGTCGATTGAATAGGACATTATCTGAAAGGTATAAAAAGAAATACCGACGGGGAGAGTAAGATCTTCGATGGTCGAAAACCCGATGTTTTCCGCAAAGAAGTTGTAATATTTAAAGAACAAAAGGAACGAAAGATTTACTGCAAGAGAAACAGTTAGAATCCATTTTGCAGCTTTTTTGTTCTTCTCTCGGTATTTTTCGATGCCGAACCCGAACGCGTAAGCACTCACGATCGAGACGAGCATCAAGCCGATGTAAGCCGGCTCGCCCCAGCCGTAAAAGGCAAGCGATACGATAAAAAGAACGAGATTCCGAAAACGCAAAGGAGTTACGTAGTAAACGGCAAGCGTAACCGCGAGATATGCAAAAATGAAAATAAGCGACGAAAAAACCACGAAAAAAACTCCTTTCGTAAAGAATGAACATATTTTATCACAAAAAGTAACCGTTGAAAAGACTTTTCGAAAAATAAATCAGTTGACACGAAATAAAAAATGCGGTATCATAGTTGAAAAAGAAAGGGGTATAAATATGAAACGTATTTTTGCATTTTTGCTCTGTGTTATAACTCTCTTTGCACTCGTGGCGTGTAACGGAGACGACACCTCAACTCCCGAAAAGTCTGTCAACCTTGACCTTGAAGCCGAATCGGACTCGATCATCCAAAAATATGAGATATCGGGCGGAAAACGCTATTCCTCGGCGTCGACCGAGCTCGGAAAATATCTTGACGACGACCTTATCCGTTCTTATTACGGCGACGCGGCTTCCGTGCCCGATTTCGAAAACGTTGATTCCTATGCTGTCTATATTGATGAATCAAAACCGCTTGATCCCTGTGAGTTCGGTATCTTCAAGCTCAAGGACGCATCAAAGGCGGACGAATTTATGATTTATCTCAAGGCGCGTATCGACCTTAAGATCGAAAACGCAAAAGCATATCCCACAATGGATACCGAGGCGCTCGAGACCGCAAAATTCACGAAAAAGGACAACTACGTCTGGTATTGCGCCGTAAAAGGCGGAAATGATGAAATAAACAAAAATCTCGAAGGGAAGTTTAATTAAAAATGGTAAAACATATCGTTATGTTCAAATTCCTCGAAAACGCTGAGGGCAGAACGAAAAAAGAAAATCTTGAAATCGCGGCAAATATGCTCAAAGACCTTCAGGGCAAGATTCCGACGCTTGTTGCATCAGAGGTTCGCTTCAACGACGAAAACGCGGCAAAAAGCAACTATGATATGATTCTCCTCGCCGATTATAACGACTGGGAAGGACTTAACGAATATATCGTTCATCCGCTTCACAAAGCCGTCGGCGAATTTATGAAGGGCGTGCGCGAAAGCCGTACCTGTGTTGACTATGAGTATTGATGCGCTCTGCGAGACCTGCGAGTTTGCATATATCGACGACGAAACGGGCGATCTGCTATGCTCGAACATCTTCGATGAGGACGAAATGGTTTCGTTTATGTCGAACGGTAACGGCAGATGCAAGTATTACCGCTTCTACGACGAATATAAAACCGTCCAAAAACAGAATTGATTGCGCAAAAAGACACCCGATCGGGTGTCTTTTTTATGTCCGTTTGAAGAAATACGAAAACTACTTGACAAAGCAAGGTAGATATGATACTATGTCATGCATAGTAGATAGAGAGGTGATTTGTTTGGACGAATCGCAATTGCTCAAAGGAGTTTTGGAAGGATGTATCTTGGGCATTATCGTCGAAGGCGAAACTTATGGATATGAAATTCTGACCAAATTGGAAAATGCCGGTTTTCAAAATGTCGGAGAGGGTACGTTGTATCCCGTCCTGACAAGATTGGAAAAACGAGGATATATTTCATTCCGAAAAGAAAAATCACCGTTCGGCCCGATAAGAAAATATTATTCCGCAACCGAGGACGGCAGGAATCATTTTGAAATGTTCAAAAAGAGTTATTTTGAGATAATTCAAAAAACAATGAATATTCTAAACAGAGGTGAAAATAAATGATAGATTCATATTTGCTATACAAAGATAAATTAAAGGGAGAATATCACGAAACCTTTAATCAAGTCGAGTTTTACTGTGAAACGTTAGGTATGGACAGATGTCTTATCGAGGAACGATTGAATGAACTTATGGATGTTTTCATAAGTGCTCAGGAATCCGAAAAACCGATAGAAAAAATCGTAGGAAAAGATATCAATTCGTTTTGTAAGAGCTTTTGTTCGGACATAGGATTCAAAAACAGAGCGACGAATTTTTTTGACCATTTCAAAAATGTGGTATGGTACGTATTGATTTTTTCGATACTCAATTTAATTGTTGATATTTCCGAATTACCGCAAGGCGAAACACTTTCTATTTGGAGTGCGGATGGAGTAGTTGCCGACGGGTTTATTATATGGGGGGCTGTTTTAACTGTGTGTTCTGCTATATGTAACGCTTTTATCGTTTGGATTATGGATAAATTCCATATAGCTCCTACCAAAACAAAAAGAGTTATATATTGGATCGTTTCATTTTTGTTGGTTGGGGTTTTGATTTATTTTATTTTTGAGGAAAACAGCAGTTCGACAGTTCCTGTCGGTTATCTTTTGTCATTCTGTTCAATTTATCTTGTTGCTTACTACTCGTTGAATCATAAACGGCTTGCGGCAAGAAAGGCAAACAAGGTAAAATTTTGGGATACCGTGGAAGTGGATACCGATACAAAAACACTTGTCAAAGCATTCAACAAAAAGAATCGCAGACTTGAACGAAAAGGCAAACCTTGTTTATCACGCGATGAATTTCTCGAAAAGACAGAAAATGATCTTAAGAATAGCGAAAAATCGAGATTCATGTACTTCTTGTTTCCGATTGCGTTGACTGTGATGTCTGGTATTTCAATGGAGTTCGATACGATTTTTGATGTGATACTGTATAGCGTAATTATGTTGACGGTGCAAGGTTTTATAATGTATTTCTTGTATAAATGTACGCAAAAAGCAGAAAAAAGCAGACGTGCCGAAATTGAACTTTTGAGGAATAATCCCGAACTTTGGGATGAGTAATTTTACGAGTTACAAAATAACTAAAAAAAGACACCCGATCGGGTGTCTTTTTTATCTTAAAAATCACGGATCACATCTTCCGCAGGGGGAATAACCCTGCTTGAGAAGTTCCTCACGCGTGGATTTGACTTCCTTTTTGTTCGAAGCGCTGATATCCTTTGCACTTGAACAGCTCGGGTAATGGAATTTCTTGCTGTTCGTGTTGAGCACGTAACTCGTTTCGTTCGCGTTTTCGTCCTTGCTTACGTCGGGTTTGCTTTGCGTGTTGCCCGAGGACTGATTTCCCGACGGAGGATTAAAAACGTTTGCATCCGCGTTTCTCGTCGGCTTGAACGTGACGGTTTTTCCGTCGGAGGTGCAGATAATATCGCCTTGTAAATCCGTTCTGAACGTCTTGATTCCCGCGTCGCGCAGACGGCTGAGAACCTCATCGTGCGGATGTCCGTAGGTGTTGTCCTTTCCGACCGAGATAACGGCATATTTCGGCATAACCTCGCGGAGCCATACGTAGCTCGAGGATGTCTCCGAGCCGTGGTGACCGACCTTGAGCACCGTCGACTCGACGTTTTCGTTACGGTCGAGAATCGCTTGCTCGACCTCGCGTTCGGCATCGCCCGTGAACATAAACGTCGTGCTTCCGTATTTGATTTTCATAACGATCGAGGAATTGTTCGTATCGTCGGTCGTGTTGACGGCGATGATTTTGCAGTTCGCGCTTCCGAGCATAAAGCTCGTTCCGACTTTCGGAACAGTGAGCGAAATACCGTGCTTCTCAACCGAGTTCTTGAAGTTTGTGAACGCTTTTGAGTCATAAGTGGTCACGGGGGAATAAGCCGTTCCGACCGAGGCAAAATTCAACGCACCGGGGATACCGCCGATGTGGTCCTCGTGCGCGTGAGTGCCGATAACGTAATCAAGATGCTTTATATTATGCTTTTTCAGGTAGGTGTAGAGTACGCTCGAATCACCCGCGTTACCTCCGTCGATAAGCATCGCCTTTCCGTCACAGAGCACGAGCGCCGCATCCGCCTGAGCGACGTCGATAAAATGCACTTCAAAGGTGCTTTTTTGCGACGAATCGGGCATTGAGCTTTCGTCCGAGGGGAATTTTGAGGACTCGCTTGAATTGTCTTTTGACGGTTCTTGCGAGGGTTCGGATATATCGGACGATTCCGAGATTTCCGTTGATACGGATGATTCGGGCGATATATCGCTCGAGTCATTCGAAACACCGTCGGGAATCATCACGCAGGAAACAGCCGATATCGCAAAAGCGATAACAAGAAGAACTGCGAGCGTGATTTTTGAAAATTTTGATATGAGTGATTTGTTCGTCATAAAATCGCCTCTTGGATGTTTTTTATTATTATAACATATTTAGGAAGAATAACAAGTGGGAAGGTGAAAAGCATGAGGTTTTATTTAACATGTTGAAAATTCAGTGCTTCTTATATATAATAGACACGATATGTCAGGTTATAAAAAGCAATTTCTCGCTTTATGTCGTGGTATTATGATAGTAAAAACGGTATAATTCATTCGAAAGGAGATATCATAAAATGAATCAAAAGAAAATAGGCGGATTTTTGAGAGAATTAAGAAAAGAAAAAAACATTACGCAGGAGCAACTGGCGGAAAAGTTTTTCGTTAGCGGAAGAACCGTTTCACGTTGGGAAAATGGAAACAATATGCCCGATCTGAGTTTGCTTGCGGAACTTGCGGATTTTTACGACGTGGATATACGCGAAATTTTGGACGGGGAAAGGAAAAAAGAAAGCATGGACATAGAAACAAAAGAAACCCTCAAAAAAGTCTCTGAATACACTTCGGAAAACAACAAGCGGCTAAAGAAAAAAATGGCAGATATGATGATTGCTTGTGTTATTTTGTTGCTGTTTTGTACGTTGTTGTTCGAAACCTTTGGCTTCGGGGGTTGGATTTCCGAGAGTTCATACAGAAACATAATGAGTTTTTCGCTTGGACTTACGATAGCTACGTTGGTATTGAACATTATGTACTTGTTTGGATTTTTTGAAAGAATCAGTAACAAAAAAAGAAATGTACTTAAAGAAAAAAGATAAATGATAGAAAAAAACAGACACCCTATTGGGTGTCGTGCACGAAATAATGAAATAATGCTGATGGGACTTTTTTCTCGCTATTGCACCTTGCCGAAAAACTCCGTTTTTCTCACGGTGCTTCGCTCGAAAACCCGTGGCGGGCGAAACAGTTCCCCGAACTGTTTCGCCTCGCCCTTCAAGTCCCTTCAGAAACAGCAACAAAAAAGGACACCTAAAGGTGTCCTTTTCGTTGCTGGTGCAGCTGATGGGACTTGAACCCATACGGTTGCCCACACGCCCCTCAAACGTGCGCGTCTGCCAGTTCCGCCACAGCTGCATATCCAATTTTTGCGGTTCGTTCCAAGAGGGATTTCCCGAAGCGCAAAAACTATTATACACGAATATTTTCGTTTGTCAAGCGTTTTTTTGAAAAAATGAAAAAAAGATTAAAAAGAAATTATATGTCAAAAAATACCGTCTCGTCGTCGGGCAGTTTTTTCGGCATGGGCGCGAGCTTCAACAGGTCGAGAACGAACTTCTTGCAGGATTCCGTCTGCGAGACCGCACCGTTAAGACGGCAGATGCAAATTTCCGATTCGCGTATGAGAACTGCGTTTTCGCAGTAAGCGCAGATACGCTCTACCTCTTCAACTCTATCTTTCATGAAAAGTCCTCCTCGTTTTTTTACTTACCTTTCAAGTATACTCCGAAATTTCCGATTTGTCAACCGAAAATAACTGCCATAAACGTCATTAACGATGCATTTATGACCTTACCGCAGAGATATGGCCGCATCGAGAGCTTCCCCTCGGTCACGCTTCGAACCTGCAAAGCCACCGAGAGACCGCTTCCGCCTACGGAGAGCGCAACGATAGGCAAAGCAAAAATCCCCGTGTTAACCGCGCTCGCGCAGCCCGATGAAAATTCAAGCACCGACCGCAGTACCGACTCCGCGACGGGATTGAGCGTGAAGAATCTCGTAACCGCGTTCCCGCACACGATGAAAAACGATGCGCAAGCGCAGAGATTTATCAAAGTAATCGCGCTGTCCGAGACCGATTCGCGAAGACCGACCTTCTTGCTTCCCGAAAACTCGACTTCGGGGAGCTTTTCTTTCCCGAAAATGACGAACTTCATCACGACCGCCGTTACGATCGAGGCGATCAACTGAAACAAAAGCAACCTCACTCCCACCGTCACGTCTGAGAAAAGCTCTCCCCCGACGAACCCGAGAAGAAACGAAACGCTTGCGTTGTTCGTGAACGAGCAGAGATATTCCGCGTGCTTTTTCGTTATCTTTTTTTCTTTGAAAAGCGTCACCGCGTTTTTTGCGCCGATCGGGCAGCCGCAGAGAGTTCCGAGCAATAGCATCACGGAAGTCAGCCCGAACCGTCTGACGAGAATTTCGGTCACAGGGAGCGATATGATTATTTTTGAGAGTATCATATATATGAAAAGCGACGGTATGAGCGTTCGGACACAAAAATCAAGCGCGTTCCGCGTCGGAACCGACGCCTGCTCGGGAAAAACAAGAAGATAAATAAAAAGAAAAACCACAAACAGATCAAAAGAGAAAGAAATCATTTTTCGCGTTTTCATAAAATCACTCCCGAATGAGTATATTGAATCGGTGAATGATTTTATGAAACTGCTTGAAGAATTACGAAAAAAAGAAACATGCGTTTTCGTCGAGATAAGGGGGCGGGAGAACGTGCTTCTTGAGGGCTATTGCCGTATCGAGCTCTATTCCGAGACGAAAATCATTTTGTCTTCGGAATTTGACAGAATTGCCGTTCTCGGTTCGGAACTCAATCTTCGCCATCTGAGCTCGGAACGGATGGCTGTCGTGGGGAGGATAAACGGGGTTGAATTTTTATAGACCGCTTCATTTTCTTTTCGGCGAGTATGAGATAGAAACGGGCTTGCACACATTCTCGCGATTCGCCTCTCTTATGACCGAAAAAGGGCTTCATTTCTGGGGCAACGCCATCGAGGGCGAAAACGTTCGCGTTCGCTGCTCGATATTTCAGGCGGAAGCGATCCTGAACGTCGCGAAAAACGCAGGTCTCCGCGCCGAAATATCAAAAAAGAACGGACTTCCGTTCCTGTTTGCGCGGTATCGGAAGCGTTACGGCCTTTTTGTCGGACTTGCCGTCGGGGCGCTTCTTCTTTTCTATTCCCAGCTTTTCGTCTGGAAGATAACCGTGTCGGGGAACGTGAATCTTACCGTCGGAGAGGTCGAGCGTGCGCTTGCCGATTGCGGTATAACCGTCGGGAGCTTCATTCCCGAGATCGACGTGCACGACGAGGCGAACCTGCTTCTGCTGAACTGCCGTGAGCTTTCGTCCGCCGCGATCGGAATCAACGGCACTCACCTGACGATATCGGTTCTCGAGCGAACGTTTTTGCCCGAGATAACCGACACGAAAGGATATTATAACGTCGTTGCATCGCGTGACGGCGTGATTCTTGATATCGATGCCGCTGACGGAACGCCCGAGGTTGCCGAGGGTGATGCGGTTTTTGAGGGCGAACTGCTCATAAATTCTTTTATGGAAGCTCAAAACGGAACCGTCCGCCCGACTCACGCGCGCGGTATCGTCTATGCCGCCGTTAAGGAAAGCTTCGTTTCAAAAATTCCGTTCGAGCGGATCACGAAGTATCATACGGGCAAAACCGAAACGAAAAAGAGTTATTTCGTACTTGGGAGAAAGCTCCCGTCACTGCGGTCGGATGAAACGTCGTTTGAATATTTCGATGCCGTTTCAAGCGAGCGTTGGCTGACGCTTTTCGGGTTTATCGAGATACCCGTAAAAGAGTTTAGAGTTACTTACGCAGAATATATTCCCGTTGAGGAGATTATTGATGAATCGCGTGCGGAGGTGCTCGCGCGTGAGGAATTTTCGGATTTTCTCGCGGAGCTCGACCTCGAAATGCTTTCCTGCGAGACCGAGTTTTCCGTGGACGAAAAAAACGGCATCTGCATTCTAAAAGCAGATGCCGTATTGAAGCAAGATATCGCGAAAGAGGTTCCGTTCGAGCTTATATCACGTCCGAAAGATTGAATATCGCGCGGGAATAAATTTCCATACCCGCAAAGAATTCATATTTCGAGATATATTCGTCGCGCTGATGAGCGTTTCCGCGCTCGTCACCGAGAAGGACGCGTTCCGACTCGATACCCGAGCCAAAGGCAACCGTATTCGGAAGCCAGCGTGCGTAGGTTCCGCCGCCCATGGTGTAGGGCTTGCATTCGATACCGAGAACCGATTCGCAAGCAGCAGTGAGCGCTTTGATCTTCGGGTCGTCCGCCGAGACGAAATAACCCTCTGATTCCGCAACGGTAACGATCTTACCGCCGAAAGGATTTACCGCGCTTTCCATAATCGAAACGAGCTCTTCGGGCTTGTTTTCGGGCAGGTGGCGTATGTTGTACGACTGAACGAGACGGCCGTCTTTTGCGGAAATAACGCCGCCGACGCAGGTCACATAACCAAAATCCTCGTTGCTTGCGTTGATTCCGAGAGTATTTCCGAGATATTCCGAGGTCGATTTTTCGATGAGACCGAGAACACCCTTTTCGTCCGAAATACCGTTATCTCGGAGATATCCGAGAAGTAACGAGATCGCGTTAACGCCCGATTCGGGCATTGCGGCGTGAGCCGCTTTACCGACGGCTTCGACCTTGAGACCGTTTTCGGTTTCCGAGACCGTAATATTTTCCGCTTCGGGAAGCTTTTTGTCGGTGTTGATGATTGCAAACGCTTTTCCGGGAACTGCGTTTGCGACCGTACCGCCGGAGATTTCTCTTATGACGTCCGATTTGAACTCAAATTCCGCCTCGACCGAGAGAATGCTCTTTTCGCCGATACAAACGGGAAATTCCGAGTCGGGCGTGAACGAGAATATCGGGGGTTTGCGAACCGTAACAAAATATTCGAGGTCCGAGCTTCCGACTTCCTCATCGCTTCCGAGAATAAGACGGACGGAGAAGGGAAGATCGATGTTATTTTCCTTGAAGAAACGGAGGGTGTAAAGCGACTGAATGAACGGGCCTTTGTCATCGTGAGTGCCTCTGCCGAGGAGAAGCTCACCGTCAACGGTAAGACCGTACGGCGTAACGCTCCAGCCGTCACCCGCGGGGACGACGTCGAGGTGACATACGATGCCGACTTCGCGCTCGGAATTACCAAAAAGAACGCTCATACAGTGATATTCATGATTTTCAACGGTAAAACCGTATTTCTTAGCCAACTCTTCGGCTTTGTCAAGTGCGATTGCGCATTCCTTACCGTAAGGATAAATTCCATCGCGGTCGGATGCGACGGAGGGAATCGCAAGTATTTCCGCAAGGTCGGAGATTGCCTGAGCGCGTATATCCTCACGCGCAAAATATTCCTTTGCAAGCTGTGCAACGTTAGTCTTAGTCAATGCTGATATCCTCACGAAGTTTATTTAAAGCGGAAGCAAAACGCGACTCGGTTTCCGAAAGGGAACGGGTCATCTCGTTCTGGCGCATACGGAATTCCTCGGCAGCCGCGGCAATGCTGTCGCACTTGCGGCGGGTGTCTTCGATAAGCTTCTGCGCCTCTTCCTCTGCCTGAATGCGGATTGCCTTTGCCTCGTTTTCGCTGTTCTGACGGGCAAGCGAGGTTATGAGATTTGCTTCCTTTTCGGCGTTCTTGATGATTTCTGCGGCACGGCTGTCCGCAACTACCATCTTCTCGCCGATCTCGGCGCAAAGCTCGTCATATTCCTTCTGCTTTTCAACGAGTTCGGCAGAATGCTGCTTCGAAACCTCTTCCGCGCTCTGATTAAGCTCGGAAATTTCGGCTTTCAATCTCGAAATTTCGGCTTCCGCAGCGCGAAGCTGTTCGCCGAGCTCTTTCTCATTTTGCTCGTATTTGTCGCTCAAAGATATAATAAATTCATCTACTTGCTGGGGGTCGTAACCCTTCAACGTTCTTTTGAAATAGGTTTCTGCCAAAATAGTCACCCATCCTTTCAACTGAATACGACACGAATATACCATATTTTCCTTGAAAAGTCAATATTCGATAATACATAAGGAGGTCGAATAAAATCATTTCGGAACTGAAAGAAATTATCTGGGGGATCCCGACGCTTTTGACGCTGATGATCGCCGGTATATATTTTACCCTCAAAAGCCGTTTTTATTGCCCGAGAGCGATCGTCTCTACCGTAAAGGACACCGTCTTGTCACTCGGGAAAAAGGATTCCGACGGGATTTCACCCTTCAAAGCCGTCGCGACCGCGCTCGGCGGGACCGTCGGTGTCGGAAGCATCGTTGGTGTCGGTTACGGACTTGCCGTCGGGGGCGCGGGAAGCATTTTTTGGATGTGGGTCTGCTCTTTTTTCGGAATGGGGCTCAAATATGCCGAGGTGAAGATAGCGCTTACCGACCGCGAGGAGAGAGACGGGGGATTCCTCGGCGGTGCTCCCGTTCGGCTTTGCAAAATGGGCTACAAAAAACTTGCATGCACTTTTTGTATTCTATGCGCGCTCGCCTCGTTTGGTACGGGAAATCTGACGCAGGTCGGCTCGATGACCTCTTTTTTCGAAACGGCGGGAATACCGAAAGCGCTCGGCGCTGTTATTTGCGTTGCGCTTATTGCTCTTGCGGTTTTCGGCGGAAGAGGAAGGATAGCGGATATTAACGCTTTTATCGTTCCGATTTCCTCCGCGGTCTATTTGTCGGCGGTCGTGTTGATGCTCATGATGAACCGCGAAAACATACTCCCCGCTTTTGAAAAAATATTTTCGGAAGCATTCGGGCTTTCCGCCATTACGGGCGGTTTTTCGGGCGCGGTGATTTCCCGCGTGATACGCGAGGGGTTCGTGCGTAGTCTTTTTTCGAACGAGGCGGGAATGGGCTCGTCACCGCTTGCCCACGCGACTGCGGACATTACCGACCCGAGAATACAGGCAAAATGGGGGATCTTCGAGATTTTTTTCGATACGTTCGTGGTTTCGTCGCTTACGGCGGTGCTGTTGCTCTCGTTCGGGACGAATGACGTTTCGGGGATATTCTTTTTCGTTTTCGGGAACGTCGGGAAATGGATTTTCGGCGGATTGATCTTCGTTTTTGCGTTTGCGTCGGTGATAAGCTGGTGCTACTACGCCGAGTGCTGTCTGTCGTTTCTTTTTCGGAAAAGACGGCTCGCGCTGACCGTCTATCGGGTCACGTTCACTCTTTGCGCCTTTTTCGGCGTATTTCTTGCCGAGAGGGTGATATGGGAGATATCCGATATATTGAACGCTTTTATGATGTTTCCAAACCTGTTTTTGCTTTTCAAATGCAGGGATGAGATTGAAAGGATGATATGATAAAAATGTGGTATAACGACGATTTGAAAGAGCTTTTTACTTCTCTTTCCTCCGACCAAAACGGACTATCTCCGAGTGAGGCGGAAAAACGTCTCTTGAAAAACGGGAAAAACGAGCTCTCCGTGAAAAAGAAAAAGAGCTTTTTGAGGCGATTTTTCGAGGCGCTTTCCGACAGAATGACCGTGATTCTTTTTATTGCCGCGATCGTGTCCTTCGTTACGTCGTACCTGTCGGGGGAGAGCTTTGCCGATCCGATAATAATTCTCGTCATCGTTTTTGCAAACGCTTTGATCTCCGTGCTTCAGGAGAACCGAACCGAAAAAGCGCTTGATGCGCTCAAGCGTATGTCGTCTCCCGAGACGACGGTCATCCGCGGCGGAAAAACAAAACGCATAAAAAGCGCCGAGCTTGTGTCGGGCGACGTTTTCCTGCTCGAAAAGGGGGATATCGTTCCGTGCGACGCGCGATTGATCGACTCGAACGAGCTTCTCGTCGACGAGTCTGCGCTCACCGGCGAGTCGGTAAGCGTTATGAAGGACTCCCGTTTCGTTCCCGAAAATAACTGCCCTATCTCCGAGGCAAAAAACTCGGTCTTCACTTCGTCTCACGTGTTGTCGGGGCGCGCAAAAGCGATCGCGGTAAAAACGGGGATGTCCACCTGTGTCGGCGAGATAGCAGGCATGATAAGTGAAGAAAACGAAAAAACTCCTCTCCAAAAGCGACTTGCAAAATTAAGTGCGTTACTCGGAAACGTAACGATCGGAATCTGCGCGTTCATCTTCGTTTTTTCGCTTCTTAAGGGGATGAACACGGGCGAGATGTTTATGACCTCCGTCTCGCTCTCTGTCGCGGCGATTCCCGAGGGACTTCCCGCAATCGTGACCGTCGTGCTCTCGGCGGGCGTACAGACGATGGCACGCCGCCGCGCGATCGTAAAACGTCTTCCTGCCGTTGAGACGCTCGGGTGCGCGCAGGTTATCTGCTCGGACAAGACGGGAACGCTGACCTGCAACAAAATGACCGTTTCGGAAATATACGGCGATGAAAAGGAACTCAAAAAAGCGTTTGCACTTTGCAACAACGATTCCTCTCCGACCGAGCTTGCGCTCTCGTCGTTCGTTCCCGAGAGGGATGAAATACGCTCGCGCTATCCACGAGTTGCCGAGATACCGTTTGACTCTGTGAAAAAATTCATGGTCACCGCCCATAAGACCGATTTTGGCTTTACCGTCTACATAAAAGGCGCGCCCGACGTCGTCTCGCGTTATTGCGCGAACTCGGGCTCGGTGATTTCGGCTCGAACCTCGGTTATGACGGCGGAGGCGTTGCGCGTTATGTGCTTTGCAAAATACGAAGCTACCTCTCTTCCGACCGATCTTCTTTCGGGTCGGTTTGAATTTATCGGGCTTTGCGGTATTTCCGATCCCCCCCGTCCCGAGGCGGAGGAGGCGGTCGGGGTTTGCAAGCGAGCGGGAATAAGAACGGTCATGATAACGGGCGACCACCCCGATACCGCGCGTGCGATTGCGAAAAAACTCGGTATGATCGAAAATAACGGGCTCGTCTACACCGAAAAACAGCTCTCGGGTCTCAACGAGCGAGAATTCTCCGACGCGGTGGAAAACTGCAACGTCTTTGCGCGCGTGACGCCGAATTTCAAGCTCAAGATCGTCACAACGCTCAAGTCGAAGGGCTACGTCGTTGCGATGACGGGCGACGGAGTCAACGATGCGCCCGCGCTGAAAAAGGCGGACATAGGTTGCGCGATGGGTATCGGCGGTACGGAGGTCGCAAAGGAATCGGCGGATATGATACTCACCGACGATAACTTCTCAACGGTCGTTTCGGCGGTGAAAGAGGGAAGAGGTATTTATGAAAACATACGGCGCGCCGTTCATTTTCTGCTTTCCTGCAACATCGGCGAGCTTTTTACGGTCTTCTGCTCGATAATCCTCTCGCTCCCCTCGCCCCTTTCGGCGATACAGCTTCTCTGGATAAACCTCACGACCGACTCGCTCCCCGCGATTGCGCTCGGGCTTGAAAAAACACCCGACGACGTTATGGAACGCGCGCCCATAAAAGCCGATTCGCCGCTGTTTTCGGCAACGAGAGTTTTTCGGATGATTTTTGAGGGAATACTGATCGGCACGCTTGCCGTGATCGCTTTTGCAATCGGTGTGAATTCGGGCGGATTTGCGGTCGGACGTACGATGAGCTTCCTTACTCTCGGTGTCTCCCAGCTGTTCCATTCGTTTAACCTGCGGAGCGAAAAAAGCGTCTTCTCGCGCAAGGTGAAAAGCAATCCCTTCGTTCTCTTTTCGTTCGTCTTCTGTCTTGCGTTGCAGACGCTCGTCGTGCTGATTCCGAAAGCGGCGAACCTTTTCGGAGTTCAGGCGCTCTCGGGAACGCAATGGCTGATAACTTTCTTGCTCTCGTCATGCCCGTTGATAGCATCCGAAATTTACAAAATGTTAAAAAAATAGCAACAAAATTTCCATACAATTCCATTAATATCCAAGTCGTACAGAACAGAAAAAAAGGGGATTGTAAAAATGGAAAAAAACATCGTTTACGTTAACGAACCCATAAAACTTGCAAATAACGATAAAATACGCGTAAAAGGACGCCATACGATTCAGGATGATTGCCTTGCGTTCGACTGGACGAACAGCGGTTTTGCGTTCGCGTTCAACGGAACGGGATTCGTTATCTCGCTCGGCGCGTATACTGCGGATATACCCGCATACGTAAAGATCACGATTGACGGCAAACAGCAACAGAAGTTTTCCGTTGTGAACGGATCGGAAAAGATCATCGTCGACGGACTTGCCGACAAGCGCCATCGCGTTGAAGTATTGAAGGTCACGGAAGGCGACGCGAAGCTTCTTTTCGATACTATCACGCTTCACGGTCTTGACGCTTCTCTCCGCAATCCTCCCTTCAACAGCCCGAGAAGAATCGAATTTATCGGTGACTCGATCACCGCGGGCTACGGTGTGCTCGGCGCATCGACCGATATGGATTACCAGACATTCCAGCAGGACGGCACCTGCACTTATGCATATCTTACCGCGCAGAAATGCAACGCCGATGCAAGATTTATCTGCAACTCGGGCAAGGGCATTGTCTGCAACTGCAACGGCGACCGAGAGGATGTAAAAGCAGGTGAGTATTGCAGTTACCTTACCCGTACGGGCGGTGAATGCAACGACGGCTGGATTCCCGACGTTGTTGTGTTGAATATCGGCACGAACGACTGCGGCGGTCCCGCTCCCGAGGATGAATTCGTTGAGGCGGCAAAAGCACTCATCGCGAAGATACGCGGACGCTACAAGGACGCTCAGATAATCTGGATGTACGGTATGATGAGCCAGCTTTTCAAAGACACCCTGCGCAAAACTATCCGCGAGGTCTCGAAGACCGACGATAAGGTTCATTTCCTTTTTGCCGACACGATCATCGGTAACGAATCGGAAAACGGCGCAAACGGCCACCCGAATATGCGCGCAAGCGTTCGTTGCTCGAAGCTTCTTTACAAGAAGATTCGTTCCGTAACCGGCTGGAAGAACGACGTTGTGATCCCCGACGAAGAATAAATAAACGAAAAACGGACTCAACCGAGTCCGTTTTTTTGTTTCCTGCACGCGTTTTTGGTTTGGGTGATTTTTAGGTTCTCGACCGCGGAGAAAGGTTATAGTTCAAAATGAAGCCATTGTAGGGGAGGGGTTTATACCCTCCGCACGCGCAAGATTTTGTTATATGAAATCTTAACTCTTATCCTCGTTTTTGCGCTTTTCGAGCATATCTATCGCGCGCAGGGAAATTTCCTCGGCGGTTTCGGAATCGACCGCCTCTGCGATAAGGCGGAATCGCCCCGATGCGGATGCAAAAACGCTGACTCTGCCCTCGCCGAAATCGAACCCCGCGCTTCGGATGCCGCCGTTTTCCTCACGGAGCTTCGCGATTATTGAGGTCATTTTGTCGCGGTCGGTGAAGATATTTCTAGTCGTGACCGCAAAAGGCGGGAGCCGATCGGCAAGCTCGCCGAGGTCGCACCCCTTTTTCTCCGCAAGCCACGCGGCGGTGAGTGCAAGCAGAATACCGTCGCGCGGAAGTCGGTCACTTCCCGCAAGCGTGCGCTCCTCGGAGTCGCTGTCGCCGTAAAAAGCAACGTCAACCGAGTTGCGCCTGAGAATATTTTCGACCGTGTTCGGTGTTTCGCGCGGGAGAATTATGCTTCCGCGTTCACCCTCGACACAGCATATCGTTATCAACTGCCAAAAAGGAATCTCGCGTCCGTCGGGAAGAAATGCCGTCACGCGCTCGCCGTTGTCGGTGAGCTTGAAAGTCGTTGCTTTCGGGTCGATCTCGATTCCGAGCTCCTCGGCGTAGATGCGGAGAAATCTGTTTTCGTTGCCGTCTGCGACGTTGATTCTCTTCGGTATCCTGCGGTTCGCGCGGAGGGAGAGAAGATATCTCTTTACGAGCGCGCCGTTCGGGAGCAGATAGACGCTTCCTGCCTTGTCCGATACCGTTGCGCTCTCACCCGACAGCCGTCTAAGCTCTTCTCTCGAAAAAGGCATACCGCTTCTCGAAAAGAGGCGTATCTCCGTTCTTCCGTCGACCTGCTCGATAAACGCCGTGTTGCATCCGTATTCAAGCGCCGCGAACGAAGCCGAAGCGGCGTTCCCGCCTGAAATGACCGTGCACGCTTTCCCCGATTCCGAAACACCGCAAGCAAGCTCGCACGCTTTTGGGAGCGTCGTTCCGCTACCCTCGGCAAAAGCGATCATATTCCCCCTCGAGCCGAGGACGCGCCCGAGACGGACGTAATAACCGTCGTCGGAGTCCGAGGCGATTATCGAATCGTCATCAATTTGAAGCATCTGCTTCGGGCGGGGAAACGTGTCAACAAAAGCTTCTCCCGTGACCGTGCTTCCCGTTTCGACGATGCTTCCCGGAGCGAGCGCGCTTCCGTCGCGTATCTCCGCTCCCGGTCCGATAACGCAACCGGGCGGAATGATACAGTCGTTTCCGATAACAGCGCCCTCACCGACGACACATCCGCGAAGAGTGCTGTTTCCCACGGTACAACCGTCAAAAATGACCGAGTACTCGATTCTTGCGTTAGGGTGTATTGAGGTGTGCTTTCCGATACAGTTTTCTGCGTTTGAAATCCACATATTGCAACGGTGATATTCCCCAAAAGAGCCGATGTCGAACCAATGACCGAGCGGCTCGATACCTGCAATCGAAAAGCCCTTTTGAAGCATAAGAGGAAAGAGATCGCGTGAAAAATCGAAAAAAGTGTCCTCGGGTATCATTCCGAGCGCCTTTTTGCCGATGAAGTAGATTCCCGTGTTTATGAGGTCGGAAAGAGTGTCCCTGACGGACGGCTTTTCGCAAAACCCCGTTATCCTTCCGTTCCTTACGCAGACCGAGCCGTATTCCCCCGAGTCGTTCGTTCTGCAGAGTACCATTCCCGCGTCACAACCGCTTTTGATGAACTCTTCTTTCGCCTCTTTCAGGTCAAAATCACAGATCGCATCGCCCGACATAACGAGCAGACAGTCCGAGACAGAATCCTTCAGCTTCGAAACAGCCCCCGCACTGCCGAGCGGCTTTTCCTCGCGGAAGTATTTTACGGTTCCCTGATCGAATTTAACCGACTCGACCTTGTCGGGAAGATACATCGTCGTGACCGCCGTGTTTTCAAAACCGAACCGACGGAGCATTTTGAGGTTGCGTATGAATGCCGATTGTCCCGCGATGGGGAGCATCGGCTTCGGGAGCGTGTCCGTGAGGGGAGTCATCCGTTTCCCGAACCCTCCCGCAAGAATGACCGAATCGAAATTTTCGCTTTTACTGCCGTTCATATAACACCCGTCCTTTTTTATGAATTATTATTGGCAGTAATTGTGAAATTATACTGATGAAGATTGACAAAACAGAGGAAAAAGGGTATTATATTCTTGCTATGAAAAATGGAACTTTTTTTACCGATAATATAATAAAAAATTCCGCTTCGTTTGAAAAAGGATGTGCCGTTGCCGTCGGTAGCTTCGACGGCGTGCACCTCGGTCACAAAGCGATGATAGAATCGCTCTCGAATGAGGCGAAAAAGAGAAATATCCCCGCCGTTGCCGTCACGTTCGACGTTGGAAACAGCCCGAAATCGTCTCTCGGCGCGCTTGCAAACGAGGAAAAGAAACGCCGTCTCCTTTCGGAATACGGCGCGGATGTAATAATTTCTTTCCCGTTTGACGAGCTGAAGAGGATGTCGGCAGAAGATTTTGCGAAAAATATTCTTCTCGACACACTCAACGCGAAAGCGGTCGTCTGCGGATATGATTTCCGATTCGGCAACGACAAAAAGGGCGATTTTGCCCTCTTGCAGGAAATACTCTCTCCGTTCGGAGTCGAGGTCGTAACGCCGAGCGTGGTTTTGTTCGACGAAAACCCGATAAGCTCAACGGCGATAAGAAATCTTATTTCGAACGGAAACGTCGAGCTTGCGAACCGACTCCTCGGGTATGAATTCTCGTTTGAGTCGGAGATAATAACAGGGCGTCAACTCGGACGAACGCTCGGATTCCCGACGGCAAATCAAAAGTACGACAAAACGCTCGTCCCCTTGAGGTTCGGTGTCTATGCCGTTAAATGCGTCCTCGGCGGTAATACTTATAACGGCGTTGCGAATTTTGGAATAAAGCCGACCGTTGACGATTCGAACGAGCCCGTTTGCGAGACCTTTATTTTTGATTATTGCGGTGATTGCTACGGCGAGACCGCTGAGATTCGTTTTCTTTCGTTCATCAGAGAAGAAAAAAGATTTTCCTCTCTCGATGAGCTTTCCCGTCAGGTGGAGAGCGACAAGCTTTCCGCTTTGAAATATTTTTCGGAAGGAGAATGATATTTTGAAAAGAATTGTTCGTGCGATATCATTTTTTATCGCGCTTTTGATGATTTTCCCGTTTTGCCTGACCGCGCTTGCCGAGGGCGAAACTCCCGATAACCCCGGCATAACCTCAAATAACGCCGTCGTCGCTTATTCTATCGATGACGACCAGTTTCTTTATTCCAACCGTCTTGACGAGCGCGTTGCTCCTGCGGTCATCACGAAGCTCGTGACCTGTATGGTCGTTAGCGATATCCTGAAAGAACGCGGGCTCAAGTCAAGCGAAGTCAAGGTTACCGTTACGCGTGCCGCTTTGGATAATTTAAACGATATCGTGGACGTGCGCGTTCCGATGATGGGCTTGAAGGTCGGCACAGAATATACGGCAAAAGACCTTTTGAGCGCAACTCTCGTCGCGTGTGCCAACGATGCGGCGAGCGCGCTTGCCTGCCATTTCGGCGAGACCTATCTCGGCGGTATCAACGAGTTTACCGACCGTATGAACGAGAAGGTCGATTCTCTCGGGCTAACGAACACGCGCTTTACGAACCCCGTCGGTATCGACGCGCCGAATCAGTATACGACCCCTCGTGAAGCTGCGCTTATCGCCGCCGCTTTTTACAAATATAATGAGCTTGCAAACCTTTCGAACGTTGAGTCGTTTATGTTTAACGGAAAAGCGACTGTTCGCAACAAGAATTATCTTAAAAGCAACTATTACGTCAACGGCTATCTCAACAAAAACGCGATCGGATTCATCGCGGGCCAGCTCGACAAAAACGGAAATTACTGTCTCGTTACTGCGAGCCAAAAAGAGGGCAGGACTTATATTTTCGTCGTTATGTGCGCAAGCGGTATGATCGTAACGCGTGACGAAAACGACAGAGTCGTCTATTCTTTCGGCGAGGGCAACGCCTACGACGATATGAATAAATTGATAAACTGGACGAGAACCGCGTTCAAGCTCCTTCCCGTTGCAACGACCGATAAGATCGTCGGCGAGCTTCGCGTTAACTTCGGAAGCTCCTCCGACCACGTTATGATCGTTCCCGAAAAGAACGTCGAGAAGCTCGTTCTTGATGTCGAGGGAGGAACGCTCGAGACAAAGCTTGTTTATGATTCGAGCAAGGTCTACAAAAAAGAATTCAACGGAAAAGAATACGATACGATCGACGCTCCCGTGACCCACGGTCAGCAGGTCGGAACGATCTCCTATTACTACAACGGAAAAGAGATTGCGTCCATTCCTGCGGTCACAAAAGAGGGTATCGAGGCGGACAGCGTAAAAGCATCGCTCAACGGTGCGAAAAACTTCCTTTTCGGAAGCGTTATGAAAACCGTGATCTTTGTCGTCATCGGACTTGTCGTTCTTTATATCGTGCTCACACTCGTGCTCTCGACCCGAAGAGGAATTAACCGCGTCAAGAAATCGAAAAAATCGAAGAAAACGAAAAACGCAGTTGCGAAGAAAGACAAAAAAGCAAACACACGCGACTTTCGTTAAATATGAATAAATTATTAAATTTTTCGTTGAGTATTGAAATTTAACTATCTATGTGGTAATATTTAGTTTAGCGTCAAAAAGATGCAGATTATTGAAAGGAAAAAAATCAAAATGACTCTTGAATACATTCTCGGCGGCATTCTTGCCGTCCTCGCAATCGTTCTCATCGTACTTATCGGCAAGCAGCAGGGCAAACGCCGCGGACTTGGCAACTCGATCGCAGGTCAGGGCGCTTCCGAATCTTACCTTATGAAGAACAATATCGGCGGTAAGAATAAGTCCTACCAGAAGTGGACTCTCATCGTTGCTATCGTCTTCGTCATTCTCGTTCTTGCTCTCTATATCGTTGGCTCCGTTGAACCCGCGAAGGATAACTCGAACACCACCTCGAATACCGTTTCCAACACTGTTTCGAACACCGTTTCCGACACCGCTTCGAACACCGTATCCGAAACCGTTTCCGACACTGCTTCCAACACCGTGTCCGAGACCGTTTCCGCTACTTCCGAAACTGTTTCTGAATAATTATTGAAAAAAGAGCCGAAGCGTTGCTTCGGCTTTGTTTATCGGGGTCCCCGAGAAGTCGATAGACTTCTTGGGGTGATTTACTTATGGAATATAAAGATATCAAAAAATCAAACGAACTTATCTTTTCCCGGCTGTCGATTCTTCTCAACAACCGTCCCGATTTTATCACCTCCGAGATGGTAGATGTGCTAACCTCAAACTTCGGACTCGGGAAGCAGGACGCGTTCTCGCTTTTGCTCTGCGCCGCGCTCGGTTTTGATACCGAGGTTGAGTCGGACCGGAAAATCTGGGATTCGTATGCGCCGCACATGATCCACCATCTTGACGAGTCGCTTTTCACGTCCGACCCTTATTATTCCGCCGTTCGAATAAACGACGGAAAGACCTCGGGGGAATGGGAGCTGCGCGAGGATGTACTTTCGCCCTACACGGCGTTCGTATGTAACGACCCGCTCGTTCTTCCCGACGGACGGGTGATTCCGCAGATCGGCTTCTTTGACTGCGAGTTCCGTTTCCTCTCGGTTTTGCAAAACGGCAGGGAATGGATGACGATGATGCCGAACGAGCTCGTGACTCAGCGCGAGCCCATAAAGCGTGCGAGAGGAAAGGTCGCAACCTACGGTCTCGGTCTCGGCTATTTCGCGTTTATGTGTGCGCGTAAGGACGAGGTAGAGAGTGTCACGATCGTCGAGCGTGACGAGAACGTTATCTCGCTTTTCAACGAGCTTCTTTTCCCGATGTTCGAGAATAGGGAAAAGGTGAAGATCGTCCGTGCCGACGCTTTTGAGTTCGCTGAAAAAGAAGCGCCGAACGAAAATTTCGACTATATTTTCGCCGATATCTGGCACGATCCGTCCGACGGAGTTGAGGCATATAAACGCTTCAAATCGCTCGAGCACTTGTGCCCGAACACAAAATTCGACTATTGGATCGAAAAAACCTTGAAACTTTATATGTAAAAAAATGCTTCGTGTTTTTTGACACGAAGCATTTTTGTTATCGGTTTTTAAAAGTTTTTTCTGTTGTAAAGCCCTGCGTAAATGCCGTTTTGCTCGAGAAGCTCGTCGTGAGTTCCGCGCTCGGCAATGCCCTCGTTCGTCATAACGAGAATCTCGTCGGCGTTCTGGATCGTCGAAAGTCGGTGTGCGACGACGATGACCGTTCTGCCCTTTGCAAGCTCCTCGAGCGAGGACTGAATCTGCATTTCGGTCACGTTGTCGAGCGCGCTTGTCGCCTCGTCGAGAATAAGTATCGGGGGATTTTTGAGGAACACACGCGCGATCGAAATTCTCTGCTTCTGACCGCCCGAGAGGTTGATGCCTCGCTCTCCCACAGTCGTGTCGTATCCCTTTTCGAGCTGCATTATGTAGTCGTGAATGTTGGCGCGCTTTGCCGCTTCCACGATTTCCTCGTCGGTCGCGTCAAGGTTGCCGTATGCAATATTCTCGCGGATCGTACCCGAGAAAAGGAAAACGTCCTGCGCCACGATACCGATGCTCTTTCGGAGCGAGTAACGCGTAACGCCGGTGATGTCCTTGCCGTCGATCGTAATTGTACCGCTGTCAAGCTCATAGAATCTTGGTATAAGGTTGCAAAGCGTCGTTTTTCCTCCGCCCGACGGACCGACAAGCGCGACCGTCTTTCCGTGATCGATGTTGAGCGAGAGCGATTTGAGAACGCCCTTTCCCGTGTCGCCGGTCGGGTAACTGAAGCTCACGTTGTTAAAAGAAATATCGCCTTTTACGTTGTCGAGAGTAGCCGCATTTTCGGCTTCGGGCTCGACATCCTTTTCCATAATTTCGCGGAAACGCGCAAAACCCGTCATACCGTTTTGCAACTGCTCGAAGAGTGAAATAAAACGGTTTATCGGCTTGAGAAGCATCGCCATATAGAGTATGAAAGCCGCAAACTCACCGCTGTTTATCGAGAAAGAACCCGTCGGGTCGCCGTAACCGTTGTAGAAAAATATACCGCCTGCCACAAGCGCCGCAAGATAGAGCGTGTCGGTGAAGAAGGTCATTACCGAATGGAATTGCCCCATCGCCTTGTATGCCTTACCGCGCGCGAGCTTGAACCTTTCGTTGGCATCGTCGAACTTTGCGTTCTCGTGCGATTCACTCGTGTAGGAACGCGAAACGCGAATACCCGAAACGGCTGTCTCGACGTTTGCGTTTATCTGTGCAACCTCTTCGCGCGTTTTTCTGAACGCTTCCTTCATGCGTCTTCTCATAATAACCGAGAAGAAAACGACGAAAGGTATCATGCCGTATATTATAAGCGTAAGCCAAATATTTATCGACGAAAGCGCAACGAACGAGCCGATGAACATGATGACCGAGAGGAAAAGGTCCTCGGGTCCGTGATGCGCAAGCTCCGAAACGTCCATAAGGTCGTTTATAAGACGGGACATAACCGTTCCCGTTTTGTTTTCGTCAAAAAACGAGAAAGGGAGCTTTTGCAGATGACGGAACATATCGCGTCTCATATCGCCCTGCAACCGAACGCCCATAACGTGTCCCCAGTAGGAAACGAAATAGTTAAGCCCCATTTTCGCGATATAGAGAAAGAGAACGACCGCCGACCAAGTGAGCACGAGTCGGAGATTACGGTTCGGAACGTAGTCGTTGATGATGTTCTTCGTGATGATCGGGTAGAAAAGGTCGGTAAGCGCGATCAGGAAAGAACAGCACATATCGAAAATAAAAAGCTTTTTGTACGGTTTGTAATACTTAATAAATTCTTTTATCATCCTATTTTCCTCTTGTCATAGATCTTTTCAGCGACCGTTACGATGACAAACACAAGAATAGCCGTCCCGATACCCGCAAAAACGTCGAGAACCGAGTGCTGCTTGATGAAAACGGTCGCGAGCGATATCATAACCGCCCAAATTGCGGAAAACGTTTTGAAAATATAGTTTTTCTTGAAAAACTTGCTTCTCAAAACCGCAAAAAACATCGCAAACGAAACCGAAACGTGCATCGAAGGCATGACGTTCCTCGGGGGCGAGTCGGCGGCGTAGATAAGCTTCACGAGCGACGTTAAAATATTATCTCTTCCGAGCGTTTCAAAATTCGGACGAAGCGCAACGTCGATTCCGTTCGGAACGAGCGTGCAGAATATCATCGGAAGCACCATGCATCCGATAATAAGCCCGTTCACGCGGTAAAATTCGCGCTTGCCCTTGTATATCGAAAATACTGTCAAGAGAGCAATACAGAGATACCACGAAACGTAGGGAATCACGAACCATTCGCAAAAAGGAACGTAAGCATCAAGCGGACTCTCGATAATAAGCACGTCGGCATCGGCGGTAATAATCCTCAGCGCTTCATAGAGAAGCCCGTGAAAAGGCCAGTAGAGAAGCCAGACGCAATATTTGTTTTCTTTTATGTAGTCGATCAATTTTTTCATATCAAAAACCTCACAAGCCGTATTCTACCACTTTTCGACGCTTTTTGCAATAAAAACCAATCGTAAAAACAGAATATTAACAAAAACAAAAAAAGTAC
>JAZRRU010000056.1:0-14319 GCA_045651025.1 Eubacteriales bacterium | reverse complement strand
AAGAATCATAACGGGCGGATCGGCAACCGCCGCGCGCGCAATCGCGAGGAGCTGTCTCTGCCCCTGCGAAAGACCGCTTCCGTCGCCCGAGAGGAGAGTATTATAGCCCTCGCAAAGCAGGTTTATGAACGTGTCGGCGTTTGCGAGCTTCGCCGCCGCGATGCATTCCTCGTCCGTCGCATCAAGACGGCCGTAACGGATGTTTTCCATGACCGTACCCGTAAACAGATGCGTGTCCTGAAGAACCATACCGAGAGACCTGCGCAGGTCGGCTTTTTTTATTTTGTTGATGTTGATGCCGTCATATCTGATCTTGCCGTCGGCAATATCGTAGAATCGGTTGATAAGATTTGTTATCGTCGTCTTGCCTGCGCCCGTCGCGCCGACAAAAGCGACCTTCTGACCGGGCTCGGCGTAGAGCGTTACGTCGTGGAGTACCGTTTTTTCGGGAGTATACCCAAAATCGACCTCAACCATACGCACGTCACCGCAAAGCTTCGTGTAGGTAAGCGTTCCGTCGCCGTGAGGATGCTTCCAAGCCCAGATTCCCGTTCTCTCGTCGGTCTCTGTGAGAACCCCGTCAACGTATTTCGCGTTGACGAGAGTAACGTAGCCCTCGTCTGCCTCGGGCTCTTCGTCCATAAGCTCGAAAATACGTTTTGCGCCCGCAAGCACCATAACGACGGCGTTGATCTGCTGGGAAACCTGATTTATCGGGTTTGTGAAGCTCTTCGAGAGCTGGAGGAACGAGATAACGCCGCCCGCGGTGAGCGTATCGGTCGTTATCGCGAGAACACCGCCGAGCATCGCAATGAGTATGTACTGAAGATGCCCGAGGTTATTCGTAACGGGGCCGAGAATGTTCGAGAATATGTTTGCTTTTTTTGCGTTCTCACAGAGCTCGTCGTTGAGCGCGTTGAACTCTGCCTTCGTCTTTTCCTCGCGGCAAAATACCTGAACGACCTTCTGACCGTTGATCATCTCCTCGATGTAGCCGTTGACCTTGCCGACGGAGGACTGCTGTTTCACGAAATAATGTCCGCTTTTTCCGCCGATCTTCTTGACGACGAACATCGTCGAAAACGCCGTCACGAGCACGAACGCCGTAAGATAAACGTTCGTCGTGAGCATCGCGACGAAAACCGCAACGACCGTGAAAAGCGAGGATGCAACCTGCGGAATGCTCTGCGATATCATCATTCTGAGCGTATCCGTGTCGTTCGTATAACGGCTCATCGTGTCGCCGAACGAATGGGTGTCAAAATATTTAACGGGAAGCGTCTGCATTTTTGCAAACATCGTATCGCGCAGATTCTTGAGAACCGACTGCGACACGGTAACCATAACGCGGTTATAGAGAAATGTCGAAAGCGCGCCGAGCACGTAGACGATAAGCACGATGATTATTTCTCTCGCAAGTCCGCTGAGGTCGGGGTTCGACTCGAGCATAAGCGGCTTGATATAATCATCGACGAGGACCTTCAGGAATTTCGATCCGTAAACGCCCGCAAGCGAGCTCACGGCAATGCCGAGCATAACGAGAACGAGATGCCATTTGTACTCAAAAAGGTAGGAAAGAACGCGCTTTACCGTCTTTTTGTCGGCTTTCTGACCGGGGATTCGAACGCCTCTCATCGGGCGGATCGGCTCTTGTCTTTTCGGTTCGCTCATTATTCCTCATCCCCCTTCATCTGTGAGTCGTATACCTCTCTGTATATTCTGTTGCTTTCGAGAAGCTGATTATGTGTTCCGATGCCGTCAATTGCACCGTTGTCGAGGACGATAATTCTGTCACAATCACGCACCGAGGAAATTCTCTGCGCGATGATTATTTTCGTCGTGTCGGAGATGCGGTTTTTGAGCGCATCGCGGAGCATGGCGTCGGTTTTCGTATCGACCGCCGAGGTCGAGTCGTCGAGAATAAGTATCTTCGGCTTTTTGAGGAGCGCACGAGCGATACAGAGACGCTGCTTCTGACCGCCCGAGACGTTCGTACCGCCCTGCTCGATATATGTATCGTACCCGTCGGGGAAGGTGCTCACGAACTCGTCGGCGCAGGATGCGATGCACGCTTCTCTGATTTCCTCGTCGGTTGCGTTTTCGTTGCCCCAACGGAGGTTTTCCTTTATTGTGCCCGAAAAGAGAACGTTCTTCTGAAGCACCATCGCGACCGAATCGCGCAAGGTCTTCACGTCGTAATTACGGACGTCGTTTCCGCCGACGAGAACGCTTCCCTCAACAACGTCGTAGAGACGGGGGATAAGCTGAACGAGAGTCGATTTTGAGCTGCCCGTACCGCCGATAATACCGATCGTTTCGCCCGAGGCGATGGAAAAGTCGGCGTTTTTAAGACATATCTTGCCGTCATGATAACCGAAGCTTACGTTTTTGAACTCGATAGAACCGTCTTTCACGGAAAAAATCGGGTTTTCGGGATTTCTGATCGTGCTTTCCTCATCAAGAACCTCGACGACACGCTCCGCAGACGCACGCGACATAACGATCGTCACGAAAATCATCGAGAGCATCATCAAGCTCGAGAGTATCTGCATCGTATAGTTGAGAAGCGCCGTCAGGTCACCGGGGGACATCTCGCTTCCGCCCGAGAAGATGATGAGGCGTGCGCCGAGCCAGCAGATGAGAAGCGTCGTGATATAAATCGTCATCTGCATGAGAGGCATGTTGTATGCAAGTATCTTTTCCGCGCGCATGGAGTCCTGCGCGATCTCGTCGGAGACGGAGTTGAACTTCTTCGTTTCCTCCTCCTCGCGGACGAACGCCTTTACGACGCGGATACCGCGGAGGTTTTCCTGCACGACGCGGTTAAGACGGTCGTATTTTTTGAACATACGCTTGAAAATCGGATGCGCCTTCGTCATTATGAGCGTGAGCCCCGTTACGAGCACGGGAACCGAGCCGAGAAAGATGAGCGAGAGGCGGGGATTCATACGGAACGCCATAACGAGCGAGAAGACCATCATCGAGGGGCTTCTGACCGCAATGCGGATGATCATATGGAACGCTTCCTGAAGACGGTTAACGTCCGTCGTCATTCTCGTCACAAGACTCGACGAGGAGAACTTGTCGATATTTTTGAACGAAAAGTGCGAAATACGCTCAAAAAGGTTCGCACGGAGATTCTTCGCAAATCCCGTCGAGGCGATCGCGGCGCATCGTCCCGCAGCCGAGCCGAAAATAAGCGACATAACGCAACAAACGGCGATCGCACCGCCGATATAGAAAATATACCGTAAGTCGCCCTCGCCGTTATTGCCGTCGATACCGTTATCGATCAACAATGCGAGCAACGTAGGGATTATTACTTCCATCAGCACCTCGCCCATCATAAGTATCGGCGAGAGCAGCGCGGATTTCCAATAACCCTTTACACTCCTTGAAAGTTTTTTAAGCATAACTTATCTTCCTTGAATTAAATATTATATCAAGTTAGATTTTCACACATTAAAATAACTTTGTCAAGAGTATTGACCGCATTGTTTTGTAAATATTTCTCAGTTTTTTAAATTTCTCCGCCGAGCGATACGACCGCATTGATTATCCTTTCGATAACCTTGTTCGTATCCGCAGAGTAGGTGACCTCACCGAGAGCACCGTTGACCTGCGAAACCACCGTCGTCGTGGGTGCATACGAGAGGAAGCTGAACTCGCCGTTTGCGTCGGAAACGGCTTCCTCAAAGCGGTAAATCTCATAATCGCTTCTTTTTGTGCCAAGCTCAAGCATAATTCGATGAACACCGTTGAAGGACGTGTTGTTAAGCGACAGCTTTTTTTCATAACGAACGCTTTTGAGAATTCGTTCCCTCGTTCTGTCGCCGAGCGAAGTCCCAAGAATCGTTTCGCCCGTGTCAGGGTAATAGATTTCGACGACGTAACCGCCGCCCATCGCGTTGCCGTTTTTGAATACGGTGAGAGTGTAGTCTGTGTTTTCCTTGAGCGTAACCGACTCGTTTCCGCCTTTTCCGCCGTAGAGCGCAAGCTCGATAACAGTCATAAGTGACGCGTTTTCGCATTTGCCCGAGATAACAACGCTTCCGTTCACGTCGGGAACAGCCGAAAATCCGTTTGAGAACTGATAATGATCCGTCGGCGGAATAAGGTTCTTTCCGTAAATTTTGAAGTTCACGAAAGAGGGCTCGACAGGCGGAACGAACGACGTCGCGACGCTTCCGCGCTCGAACTGAGGATATACCTTGAAAGAGCTGATCGTAGCCCCCTTTATCACCCTTATCACAAGCGTCGAGGGTTCAAGCTGATACTCGTGCGATACCGTTTTGTTCACCTCATCGGGTAAAAGCTCACACGCGAGCGAGCCGTACTTTGTAAAGAGCGTGAATTTCAAATTTTCGCCCTCAAGCGTGCTATCGTTGTTCAGCGAGAGAGTGTAAACACCCGCGGGGTTCGCCGTAGAAAGTACCAGTGTGGCATCGTTTGTAGCAGTACCGTTTATGACCATACCTCCGTCTCCCGTCGGCGAGAAGGTTATTCCGTTGTTGGTGGTTTCTTGGAATCTCGGGAGAAGATTTTTGCTTTTTACAACGCCTTTTACGAGGTGGCGCTCGGGAAGCGCGTCTTCAAATCTCAATATCTCCCCGATGGCAGTCTTTTTAAGAGCGTTCGCGTTTTTTCCGAGTCGGTTGAACGCCGAAAACGCGCTTGTTATCGCTTCATCGAGCGTATCGGAATCGACCTTTTTGTTCCAGCTTTCCTTTTCGCCGTCACTTACCGTACGGTGATCGCTGTCGAAAGAAAGGTCGGAAAGCTTCTTCGGCATCGGCTCGGCGAGCTTTGCGGAAAACTCGGCAACGCTGCCCGCAAAACCGCCGTCGCGTGCAAAATCGTACGCGCTTTTTCCGTCCTTTCCGTCTTTTCCGTCAAAAGTTCCGCTTTTCTTCGCGTCGGAAAGCGCACTCTCGACGAGAGAGGGCACGGTCGTGACCGCTTCGTTGATTTCTTCTGTTCCCGAGACCGCCGCGCGGGCAACGTTTTCGATAAAAAATACCTCGGTCGAGCAGACGTTTGCGATTCCGCTTTCAAAAAAGATGCACACGACCTCGCAAGCTATTCTTCCCGAGACCGAAAGTGCGCTCTCGGTGAGTCGGAAGATGTATTCCGTTTCCGATACCCGCTCCCCAACGAGCTCAAAAACAGACGAGTCGGGCTTCGTGCCTCTCAGGATTACCGACGCATCGCTCGGAACGGCGGATTCAAGCCGTACCGCAATCGCGCGGGTAAGGTTGTCAAGCTGTTTTGCGAGGACTGTCTTCGGATTTTTCGACGTCCTCGGCTCAAACGACAGATTGATCGTTTTTGTTGTTTTCATAAAACCTCCGTGTTTTGATTTTTGACGAGGGAGGGTTGACGAGGGTGGGCTTTCGTTCGCCCATGAACGATTCTAATCCGAACGGCACCTTTCTTCATCCCGAAATTTTCCCGCAAAAATCCCAAACACAGCGCGACACGAACGCAGGTTTGATTTTGAGTTTTCTGATTTTCGGGTTTTCCACAAGATGTAGAGCACAAAATGTGGAAAACCGCATTTTGTGGTACTTGACAAATGTGGTATAATGGTAAGTGGAGAGAGTTGCGTTTTTGTGGCTTTTTCCTCGAAAAGCTCCGTATAACCATATTTCCGAAGTGCAACGCATAGACTTAAATCAAGCACTTCCCAAAAATTCAAGGAGAGATTAATCTGTGAAAAAATTCATCGTTCCGCTTTTGCTCGTATGCCTGATTGCGGTCTCGCTTCCTCTCGCATCGATGCAATCTCTCGCGGAGGAAAAGGGAGAAGTAAAAACCTCTTCCGAATCATCATCCGATGCATTGATCCCCGACGAAACTCTTGTAACCTACGGAATGCTTCTCAAGCTCAAGGACGAGCTGAAGCAGGAAATCATCGCAAACTTCACCGAGAACGGCATCACCGTTCAGTCAACCTATAACGATATCCGTGTCAACGAGGGTGAGCTTCTCATCCTTTCTCCCGAGACCGAGGTCATCTACCGCGGCGGCGGCGCCGTTGCAATAACCTCGTCGAACGGAAAAAACGAGGGAATTACGGATATGTCGGGCGCGACCGAGATATTCTCGGGAACCGCTCTTGAATACGGACATATCTATCACGCATCCTCCTCGGAATCGAAAAAAGCAATTCTCGTCACAGGCAACTCCGCATATTTCACCGTGAGAGGAGAATACGAGATTGGTTAAGTCGAAGCGACTCGTCGCTTTCGTGCTTGCATTCGTATTCTGCATCTGCACGTTCAACGTTTTTCTTTCGGTCTCGGAGGTTTCCGCCGACGGAGAATACCGCGACCGCACCGTACGCGTCGGACTCTATTACAACACGAGCCGCGCCGATACGACGCGCTTTTCCTCAAAAAACACCTCGTCCACGAACGGATTTGAGGTCGGATATTCGGTCAACAGCTCTTTCCGCGACCTGTTTTCGATCTCCTCGAAATCGGTCATAATTCTTCCTCAGATGAACGCGAACCTCAACCTCTCAAGCGGAAGCGGTTCGGCAACGTCGGTCGGTAACGTCGGCGCATACAGCGCGATCATCGGCAGCTTTTCGACCGCGGAGGAGGCGTTTTCCGCGGCGAGCGCTTATCCGAGCGGATTCGTTGCCGTCGTAAAAGGCGGCTTTGAGGCAAGAAGCCATCCCTCGCTTTCTGCCGCAAAGGTTACGGAAGCAAGCGGTAACCCGATGGTGTCCCACCCCGTTTCCGGCGGTCTGACCGTCGTTGATGCAAAAACGGGACGAGTCGTCTTTACGTTCGAGGACGTCACGCGCAGATTTGCCATCCGTGCGAAGAACGGCGGCTCGGTTGCGATTCCCACGGGGGATTCCACCCTGCGTAACTATCTCGGATTTTTTGAATATTCGGTTTCGGGTGGTAAGCTCTGGATGATCAACTGCCTCCCGCTTGAGACCTATACGAAATGCGTTATGTCGGTCGAGATCGGCACGAACTATTCCGTCGAGAACCGAAAAGCGTTCTCCCTCCTCATCCGTACCTATGCGATTGCGGGAAAACACGGCTCGAGCTTCAACGTCTGCCCGACGACCTGCTGTCAGGTCTACCCCGGTACGTTCCGTATGTCCGAGGAGAATAACAAGATCGTCGATTCGACGAGAGGTATGTACCTCACCTATGACGGACGCCCGATCTCCGCGCAGTACCACGTTTCGAACGGCGGTGCGACCTGCTCGTCGCTTGCGGCATGGGGAAGCAAAACCGTGCCCTATCTTACGACGGTTTTCCAGCCGGAGAACAACGGCGGACTCAAATGGACGCACACTTATACGAAAGAAGAATTTTTCAAGTATTTAAAATCTCGAAGCACCTTTTCCTCGCTTTCCGACAGCGACATCACGATGAAGATACTCAAGACCGACCCCTACGGCTCGGACTACGTTACCCACCTTTCCGTCACCGACGGAAGCGGTAACACTGTCGAGGTCAAGAGTGCCGAAAAAGTACGTACCGCACTTGCCTACAAGAGCGCGAACTTTGACGTTGAGTATACGGCAGAGGTCAAGGTTCTCGGCGCGGACGGAAAGGTCACGACGAAGGAGATCTCGGGAGTTCTGACCGAAGATGGCTATAAGCCCTTTG
Source organism: Eubacteriales bacterium (assembly GCA_045651025.1). Classification (GTDB taxonomy): domain Bacteria; phylum Bacillota; class Clostridia; order Oscillospirales; family CAG-382; genus Coliplasma. The sequence continues at coordinate 6,679 of JAZRRU010000056.1, read as the reverse complement.
AGAGCTTCGCCGACAGCTATCTTACGACCTCGGGCGAGACGCTGGGCGCTTCAAAGATCACGATCACCGGCGCGGGCTCGGGCCACGGTGTCGGCTACTCGGTCTGGGGCGCGGAACAGCTCGCGCGCGACGGCTATAACTTCAAGCATATCCTCAACGTCTATTATCAGGGCACGACAATCTCAAAAGTTAGTTAAAAAATTAAAAGCTTCCCGAATCATCGGGAAGCTTTTTTGTTTACGTTTATTTAGTCATCGGAAATTTTACGTTCTATTTCCTGCTTTTGAACCTCGGGGTCGAAGTTATACATAGGTTCGACGCTTTCCTTGTTCTTGACGCGCTTGAGGTAGTTCTTCGTGATCTTTACGACGAGCGGAGAAAGTGCAAGAACACCGATAAGGTTGGGGATCATCATGAGACCGTTGAACGTGTCCGAAATATCCCATGCGAGCGAAGAAGTAAGAACCGCACCGAAGATAACGGTGATAACGTGAATGATACGGAAAATGAAGGTCGTCTTTGCGCCGAAGAGGTATTCCCACGCCTTCGAGCCATAGTGCGACCAGCCGAGAACGGTCGTGAACGCGAAGAGGAACATTGCGATTGCGATGAACTTCTCGCCGATATTACCCCAGGAGAATACCGAGTTGAACGCACCGCCGACGAGGGTTGCGTCGGAATAACCCTCCGCGATCTCACCGGTAAGAACGTTGAATACACCGCCGTCAAGTCCGCCTGCGGTGAGGATAACGAGTGCGGTCATAGTGCAAACGACCATGGTATCTGCAAATACTTCGAAGATACCCCACATACCCTGCTTTACGGGCTCTTTGATGTTGGAGTTGGAGTGAACCATAACCGACGAACCGAGACCTGCCTCGTTCGAGAACACACCGCGCTTGAAGCCCTGTGTAACGACCTTACCGATAACTGCACCGATACCGCCGCCGACGAACGCTTCGGGCTTGAATGCGTTGACGAAAATTGCCTTGAACGCGGGGAGAATATTCGTGTAGTTTACGCCGATGATGACGAGAGAGCCGAGAACGAAGAGCACGACCATGAAGGGAACGACTTTTTCTGCAACGTTTGCGATTCTCTTAAGACCGCCGAGAGTAATAAGAGCGGTGAGAAGCATGATGATCGCGCCGAGAATGATGTTATAGAGCGAAACGCCGCTGAACACCTCAACGGAAGAAAGCGACGAAACGTCAAACGCCTGAGCCACGTTCGTAACGATCTTGTTTACCTGACCCATGCTGCCGATACCGAACGAAGCGAGCATTGCGAAGATACAGAAAAGAATCGCGAGGATCTTACCGACCGTTTTCATACCCTTTTTACCGCCGAGACCGTCAGCGAGGTAGTACATAGCACCGCCGGACCATTCGCCGTTTTCGTTCTTTCTGCGGTAGAAGATACCGAGAACGTTTTCAGCATAGTTGGTCATCATACCGAAGAATGCGGCAACCCACATCCAGAAAACAGCGCCCGCGCCGCCGATGCAGATAGCAGCAGCGACACCCGCGATGTTACCGGTACCGACTGTTGCGGCAAGCGCGGTACAGAGTGCCTGGAACGGGGAGATAGAGCCCTTTTCCTTGCTGTGCTTGATAACGTCTTTGTTAAAAAGACTGCCGAGAGTTTCTTTGAACCACAAGCCGATGTGAGAAACCTGGAAAAACTTGGTGAGGAAGGTAACGATTATACCCGTACCAACGAGAAGTAGCAGACCGAACGCACCCCAAACGACGCTGTTAATCTCGCCGTTGACGCTTTCGATCGTCTGTAAAATTTTGTCCATCTTAAATGAACCTCCGAAAAATATTTTTTCCAACCGAATAAAAAATCACCGCCAACCCAATTCGGATAGCGGTGAAAGAGAAAACGACGGAACCAAAGTATTCCTAAAAAATTTGATCTGTCCTTTTGCCTGAGAGATTATGGTTTGACCCCTTGCCCCTTCGGCATCCGCGCAGACCGGACTTCTCCAGATTGCTATCCGTCAACAGTCCTGTCATATCGACACCCGAGAGTATTACCCCTTTGGAAAGACGAAAAACGCCTTATCTCCTGCTGATTTCATTTAGCTTATTCGATTTACTTTTGACATAATACACCTTTCTTTTACAAAAGTCAAGACATTTGTCTTTTTTTTAATAAAAACTTTCGCATTATTGAAAGGGTGTTGAAAAAACAAAAAAACACCCCTCGGGGAGCTTTTTTGTTTTTTGGTGGAGCCGAGGGGAATCGAACCCCTGTCCGAAAACCCGTCCGCGGCGTTTTCTCCGAGCGCAGTCTATCGTTAGGATTCCCCCTCTATCGCGCCGACAGACAGGCGCGGTAGGTCGGTAGCTTCATCAGTTCATGGTTCGGCTCAAAGCTTTGCCCAACTCACGTTCACCGCTAAGTGACGCCGTAGCCGAGGCCGCGGTACTCCTCGGTACGACGGTCACTGCACTTAGGCAGCGACTGCTAATTTGTTATTGTTAGCGTTTAATTTTAATTTGCACATTTTTAAGAAGTTATGCGCTTCTGCTCGCTTACACCGTTTCAAGATCCCCGTCGAAACCTTTACGGCCCCGCGAAGACCGAAAAATCGGTCAAAAAATCATATATTATGTTTTTCTTTGAGTATGTTAAGAATCGTCTCGGTCATATATCCGACCATTCTCTCCGCGTCGCCCTCGTCGTGCGTCAAGAGAGGCACGCTCAGGTCGGCTTTCCCGTTTTCATAAAGCTCGACGGCGAAATTGATTCGCTCGGTGATATCATCTTCCGTAAAGTAATCGAAAAACTCGTTTCTGAATTCCTTTACTTCCCCGAGCATACGGAGCGGACGGAAGTTCTCATGCTCCTTCAAAAAGCGAAAGTCGATCTGGTACCAGCCGTCGCGGATCGCGGTTATGTTCGCTCTCCAAAAATCTTTTCCGTGCTCGTTCATATAAGGATGAATAATATCACGTACGTAGATGGTATCGGTCAAGATATGAATATAATACCCGAGATAGAGCGATTTTTCAAGAGGGGAACATTCCCTCTCGCAATATTTCCGGAAAAAATCGGCGTTATCCTCAAACCTCTGCTCGTACGTAACGCCCTCGCGTTTCCAATGCGAAACGTCTTTTGAGGGAACGTAAGTAAAGTTATTTATCATCTGTCCGCTGTCGGGCGCGACCGAGCCGACGTAAAACGCCGTTTCGTCGGGGATGTCAATAAAATCCTTAATTTTCTGCGCCACGCGGAGATGCGTCATCCACGTCGCCATCAGTAGTTCCCCTTGTCCGCGCGTTCCATCTCGCGTTTTGCGGTCTTTTCCGCCTCGACGGCGCGTTTGTCATAGAGCTTCTTACCCTTGCAGAGTCCGATTTCGACTTTCACCCATTTTCCGCTGAAATACATCGAAAGCGGGATAATCGAATAGCCCTTCTGTCCGACCTGACCGAAAAGTCGGTCGATCTCGCGGCGGTGCATAAGCAGTTTACGCGCACGGTAGGGGTCGCGGTTGAAAATATTACCCTTTTCGTAGGGGCTTATATGCATGCCGTAGACGAAAAGCTCACCGTCATCGATACGGCAGAACGAGTCTTTCAGGTTAACGCGTCCGTTGCGGAGCGATTTCACTTCCGTGCCGAAAAGCTCGATACCCGTCTCGAAGGTATCGACGACGAAATATTCGTGATATGCGGCTTTATTATTCGCTATATTTCTCTTTTCCATTTTTTTCTGCTCACGATTTAGGTTTTGTTTATTTCTTGAGTTCACGACCGCGGAGTTAGGTTGAAATTTTATAAAAGATGTCAGAGGACTTCGCCTCAACCGCGATTTTTTCCTGCTCGCGGTTTTTTCCTGCTCGCGATTCAGGTTCGTGAAAAATTATTATCACCTCAACCGCGGTTTTTTCCTGCTCGCGGTTCATGTTCGTGATGATTTTTCATCACCTCACTCGCGATGCCGAAAAAGATTATACAATAGATATTTCAAAAAATCAACCGGATATTTTGCCCAGAGCGTATTCCGCCTCGAAGCAAGGCGTTTCTTTCGTCGAATTGTCGGCGAAAACGGCAAAACCGTTGTCAGTATGACCGGCAGAAACGAGAAGCTTGTCGCCGATGACCGCTTCATGTCGGAAAATTATTCGAACCTCTTTCACGAAATCTTCCTTTCGGTCGAACGGAAGAAAATCAAGCGCGATGTCGGAATAGACACAGTTGTTAAGATGGTCGTTCTCGTCGAGGTCGGAAAGACGGACGATCCGCTCGCCGAGGAGCTCTTTCGTATCGCATTTGACCGCGCGCGGAAGCTCAACTCGATCGCAGTCGATAAGTGCTTCGCTTATCGGGAACGGAAAATCGCGCGGACGGACTATCTGGCGGTTATCGTATTTTATGACGACCCATTGAGTCGAGGCGTGCATAACCTCCTCGCCGTCGCGGTAGAACTCAAACTCACGCTCGAACGTAATGCCCGAGATGCGGTTGTTGTAGGTTCGAACCTCGATCTCATCGTAAGCATAGACGGGTTTTTTGATGCTTATGCCGAGCTTCGTCACGACGAAAACCATATTCACGTCGCGCATCATTTGATAGGTACACGCCATCTCGTCGCAGTCCCTGCGCGCATATTCCTGCATATAATGCTGAAGCGCGGAGGGCTTTATCGTGCTGTTCGGGAAAACGTCATAGCTTTTTACCTTGAATTTTGTCTGTAACATTATTTCTTTATCTTCGCAAGCGGGTTCGCCTGCGCTGCCTCCTGAAGTTTTTTGTCGGAAAGGTGGGTATATATCTGCGTCGTCGTCAACTGCTCGTGCCCGAGAATGTTCTGCAACGTAAGCACGTCGACCTCGCCCTCGTTGTAGAGGAGCGTCGCAGCGGTGTGGCGGAGCTTGTGGACCGAGAGTCCGCGTCCGTCGAGCCCGGCGATCTTGAGATATTTATAGACGAGCGTCTGCACCATCTGGTTTGATATCCTCGTCCTGCGCGAGCTCAAAAAGAGCGCCTGCTTGTCGATGATCGGCTGACCGAACTGCGTCGCTTTTTGCTGTCTGACTGCGAGATAGTCGGCAAGCGCGTTCCTGCACGCCGAGTTAAGATAGACGATACGCATCTTGTTGCCCTTTCCCGTCACGACGAGCTTTGACATATCGTGCTCGATATGACCGAGGTCGATCCCGACGAGCTCGGAAAGACGCATTCCGCAGTTCAAAAAGAGAGTAAGTATGCAATAATCACGCTCGAAAGTCGGGCAATCGCGCGGAACGCTTTCGAGAAGACGGATGCTCTCTTCAAGCGAGAGATATTTCGGCAACGCGGGCTTTACGGTCGGGCTGTCGATATCCTTCGCGGGATTTTCGGAAATACGGCGGGATTTCACCGTATGGTATTTATAAAACGCCTTGAGCGCCGAAAGCCGTCTCGCGCGGATACGGACACCGTTTTCACGCACCGACGCGAGGTAGAGCATAAAAGCGTAGATCTCCTCGGTACGCACCGACGCGACGAGGTCGTAATCGAGATTAGAAACGTTAACTTCTTTAAGATCAACGCGTTCAACCTTTTGACCGCTTCGAAGCACGGTTATATATCGAAAAAAGAGCATAAGGTCGTTTAAGTATTCTTTTACCGTGAGCGCAGAGCAGTTCTGTATCGAGCTTTTGTATCCCGCAAAAGTAAGAAGCGGTTCGGGCAGAATTCCGTTCACCTTTTTCACCTCGTTTTTATTTTATACAATTATAAAACCGAAACTCCGCAAAATCAACGCATATCACATTCTTTTAACAAATTTTATACAATTATTTCCATGGCTTTCATAATTTTAACTCGAAAATTTCCCAAAAATGTGTTGACAGGGTGATATCAATGTGATATCATTTAGGTGTCAATGAACTCTTTGGAGGTTTTTTATGAACGAAAAAGTACTTAACAAAAAACGCAACGGTATGGTCGTTATGCTTCTCGACATACTTCTTCTCGTTGCTCTCATCGCCGGATTTGTTGTCGGCATCGTACTTACCGAAAACGGAAACCTATCGCTCGGCACTCCGATCGCGATTGTCTGCGGTGTTTCGACGCTTATCGCTTGGATTCCTCTCGCGGGACTCAAGGTTCTCAAGCCCCAGGAAGCGCTTGTTCTTACCCTTTTCGGTAACTATATCGGCACGCTCAAGGGCGAGGGCTTTTATTGGGTGAACCCCTTCTGCACCGCGGTCAACCCTGCGGCAGAAACGAAGCTCAACCAGAGCGGCGACGTAAAACAGGTCACGATCAAAGGCATCGACGGCCAGCCCGCGCCGACCGTTTCGATGATCCGCAAGCAGATGTCGCTTAAAATTATGACTCTCAACAACAACCGCCAGAAGATCAACGATTGCCTCGGCAACCCCGTCGAGATCGGTATTGCGGTAACCTGGCGAATCGTTGACACCGCGAAAGCGGCGTTCAACGTCGATAACTACAAAGAATTCCTCTCGCTTCAGTGTGACAGCGCACTCCGTAACATCGTCCGTATTTATCCTTACGATGCCGCACCCGGCGTTGACACGACGGGCGACGGTATTGCCGATGAGGGAAGTCTCCGCGGCTCGAGCGAGGTCGTTGCAAGCCGTATAAAGGATGAGATTCAGTCCCGCGTAACCGAGGCAGGTCTTGAAATAATCGAAGCGAGAATCACCTACCTT
>JAZRRU010000055.1:0-24379 GCA_045651025.1 Eubacteriales bacterium | reverse complement strand
TGCCGTTCCGATCATCATCGCGCTCACGAAAGAGCTCGACACTTCCCTTCTTGACACGGTCGTTTATTCCGCAAAGGACGGCACTGCTTACAGCTTCATCGGCGATATATTTGACGCTTCTCCTGCCGAGATCGCAAACGGTCTTGCGTGGGGATTGGGTTACTTCGGTATGCCTCATATTCTCGTTCGCTTCATGTCGATCGAGAAGCCCTCGATGGTAAAAAGATCCGCAACCGTCGCTATCGTATGGGTCGTTCTCGCGCTTGCGGCAGTTATAGTCATCGCCGTTTTCGGCAGAATGCTCGTCGGCGCAGAGCTTCTTGAAGCCGATAAACAGAGCATGGTATTCGTCAAGCTCTCGAGAGATATCTTCCCTCCGTTCATCGCAGGTATTCTTCTTTCGGCGATCATCGCGGCTTCGATGTCGACCGCAGACAGCCAGCTTCTCGTTGCTTCCTCGTCCTTCACTTCCGATATTTACAAGCCGATCATGCGCAAAAACGCATCCGACAAAGAAACTCTCTGGGTCGGCAGAGGCATCGTTCTTATCGTTGCTGTTATCGCTTACTTTATTGCAAGCAGTAAAGCAGAGGGTGCTCAGGCGATCATGAACCTCGTCGAGAACGCATGGGCGGGCTTCGGCTCGGCGTTCGGTCCCGTCGTTATTCTCTCGGTATTCTGGAGAAGATTCACCTACAAGGGCGCTCTCGCGGGCGTTATTGCAGGCGCGTTGACCGACGTTCTCTGGTTCGTCTTCCTTTCGGGAAGCACGGGAATCTACGAGCTCATCCCCGGTTTCGCGGTCGGTATGATCGCTTCGGTCGTCGTAACTCTCCTCGACAAAGAGCCCTCCGACGAAGTCGTTGCTATTTTCGACACGGCAACGAGCGCAATCGAAGATTAATTTAAAAGCCCGAGAGGTTGAAATCTCTCGGGTTTTTTGACATTATAGATCAAAAGGCAAAAAGGAACGAAAATGCTGTCTAATTACTATTCGCTTAACGAATATCTAAAAAACACCTTCGGCGAAAAGGTCTACAAGCTGTCGCTCGATCTCGGGCTTACCTGTCCGAACCGCGACGGTACTCTTGATACACGCGGATGCATTTTCTGTCTCGACGGTTCTTCGGGATTTGCCTCAAAAAGCGGAAGTGTTTCCGAGCGGATCGAAAAAGCAAAAGCGTTGATCGAAAAAAAGACCGACGCGAAGAAATTCATTGCGTATTTTCAGAGCTTTACAAACACTTACGCGGATACGGGATTTTTGAGAAGCACGTTCACAGAAGTCATCAACCGCGAGGATATAGTTGCGATCTCGATCGGAACGCGACCCGACTGCATCTCCGATGAAACGCTCGGAATGCTCACCGAGCTCAACAAAATAAAACCCGTCTGGATCGAGCTCGGGCTCCAGACCTCAAACGAAAAAACGGCGGAATATATACGCCGTTGCTACAAAAACGAGGTCTACCGCAACACGGTTAAAAAGCTCGGCGAAAACGGCATCGACGTAATAACCCATATTATTCTCGGGCTTCCCGACGAGACGACAGACGATATGCTCGACTCGGTACGTTTTGCCGTTGAATGCGGCACGAAGGGCATAAAGCTCCAGCTTCTCCACGTGCTTCGCGGAACGGATCTCTGCGACGACTTTGAAAAAGGACGCGTCAAAACGCTTTCGCTCGAGGAATACATCGACGTGCTTTTTGAATGCATAAAACGCATCCCCCGCGACGTCGTTATTCACCGCATAACGGGCGACGCGCCGAAATCGCACCTCGTTTCCCCGCTTTGGAGCGCAGACAAAAAGACGGTCATGAACACGATCACGCGCGAGATGAAAGCGCGGAATATCGTTCAGGGCTCGGTTGAATTTTAAAAAAGGATATAAAAATGCTCATCAACGTAAAAACCGTCGGCATCAACGACCGCGAAACGCTTTCCGTTCTCGCAAACGGTATCGGCACCCCTGCCATTCTCACCGACGAAAACCTAAAAATAATAGCGAAAAATCCGTCGTTCTCGAAAACGATCCCGAATCTTCGTAAGGGCTCGGGGCTGGGCTCGTTTTTCGACGGAAGCGCAAGAGAAGAGATCGAAAATATGTCGCAAGGTGACGTTTTTGCGACGCGGCTGACCGCAAAGGACGGTACGGCTTTCGGAGTCATCGTTCTCGGCGGTATCGACAGCCGGCTTCTTATTTTTAACGCGATCGGCGCGGATATGGTCGAGCGCATCGACGGACTCTACCGCCGTATGTCGGGGTTTGACGACGGGAGGATCAGTTTTAACCTGAACTCCGATTTTCTGCCCGTTTCAAGCACGAAATCGTCGGGCGCAAAAGCACTTCTGGCGAAAATGCTCGCCGACATCGGCTCCGTGCGTACGCTTCCCTTTTTCAACGCATCGGATGTGATAAAGGCGATATCTTCCGCAGTTTCGGGCGCGAGCCGTTCCGTAAAAGACCGACTTAAGGTCGAGCTTACTTCCGACGAAACGATCACGCACGGTTGCGCACGCGATCTTGCGCTCATAATATCGTTCTCGGTTACTTTCTGCCTCGATAACAGCGAAAGCTCTCCCGTTTTTCTGAAAGTCGACGCAAAGGACGGCGAAATTGAGTTTTCGGTGACGTCCCGAACCGATCTTTCGGTATACGACGCGGCGAGAATGACCGCGATCTACAACGACGAGGACGACGAAAGCAAGAACTTTTGGTTCTACATGATACGCCTGCTTGCCGACGCAAATCTTTGGAGCTTTTCGACCGAAGCGCGAATCGACGGTACGGTGGTCTTCAAGCTCAAAACACCGTTTACGGAAAGCGTCGAATCGCTTCTTCTCCGCGATCCTATCGACGAAGAAGTTACGGCGGTCATCAATATGTTTTTCGGCATATAAAAAAACGGACTCGGAACGAATTTCCGAGTCCTTTTTATTAGCTTGTCCGCGCTATTCGACGATCACAAACGTGACGCCGTCGAGAGATTTGACAGAATTCTTGAACGCGTCAAAATCCTTAAGCGACGAGGTTATTATGTAAATACCCATGTGTCCCGCGCTGTTGCTTCTCGCGGAAATAATTTCAACGAAAGCGTCCGACGGGAGAAGCTTTTTCGTTTCTTCGGTGATTTTTTCAAGTTCGTGGAGCTTTTCGACCTCAATATAAACGCGCAGAGATTTTCTTCGGGTGTGCTCGATCTTCGTAAGGAACGCCGCCGTGAAAAGGCAGGCGAGCATCGCGAAAAGCGCACCGCTGTAAAAACCGATACCGATCGAAATGCCGATAACCGCAGTCGTCCACATTATCGCCGCGGTCGTAAGACCGGTTATCATCTTGTCGCTTTTTACGATAATCATGCCCGCGCCGAGGAAGCCGATGCCCGAAACGACCTGCGCCGCGATTCGGAACGGGTCGCCGTCAAAACCGAGAACCTGAACGCTGTAGGCACCGACGAGCGAGGTCATCGCACCGCCGAGACAGACGAGGATGTGCGTTCTCATACCCGCCTGACTTCCGTGACGTCCGCGCTCGAATCCGATCAGACCGCCGAAAACGACGGCAAGAAACACACGTAGCGCAATCGTAACGAGGTTCAAGTCCTTTTCGAACGCGTGTATCATATCCATAAATTCATTCATATTTAACACCTCAATATTCTATCAATTCGTTAAAAAGCTCGATCGCATATCTGTCGGTCATACCCGAAATGAAGTCGATGACCGCCTGAATATAGACCTTTTCGGTCTCGAGCGCGCCGTAGATCTTCACGTTATCGCATTGGAGCGAAAGAACACGATATTCGCCTCTCGGAATCGAGTCCGAAACGCAATATCTCGCAAGCCATTTCTCGAAAGAACGGACGAGCTTCGGATGGGACGCGCGGTTTTCCTCGAGCTTTTGCCACGTCGCGTTTCCGTTATAAAACGACATCAAAATCTCGAAAAGCTCGGTAATGACGAGCTCGGAATAATGCTGAAACGGACTCAAACGGGGATGTCGGTAGATGCGCTCGTAGTTAAACTCTTTTATCTCGCGGAGCTGGCGGTTGAAATCCGAGCTTAAAAGGATTCCGTCCTCGGGCGAACTGTTTTTGCAGATATCAATGATCATATTGTGCATAATAACAGTTGTATTCAGTGCATTCTGGTCGTGTGACTGCGCCATACGGCGGAGCTTCTCGCGCGCTTCCTCGTCGAGGAAGCCGAGACGAACCGCATCCTCAATATCGCGTCCTACGTAGGCGATCTTGTCGGAAATCTTGACAACACAGCCCTCCCACGTAACCGATTGATATTTGCCTGCGTCGTCGAAATCGTCGATCGGAATCGAGATATCTCTCGGTCTGATTCCGTTCTCATCGACCTCTCCGCAATGGGAAATAATTCCGTCGCGGACGGCGTAAGTGAGGTTAAGGTTGCGGTTGACTTTATAGTTATCCTCGAGAAGCTCGATATCGTCGACAAAACGCAATCCGTTTTTTTCGTGCCAGAAATCGAGATCGAGATACTTTTTCGACAGTTTTTTGATGACCTGCTCGCCCTGATGCCCGAACGGAGCGTGACCGAGGTCGTGCGCGACGGAGATTGCTTTCGTAAGCTCCTCGTTAAGTCCGAGCGAATGCGCAATCGTAGAGCTCACCGACTCAACGTGGGCAACGTGCTCCATACGGGTGCAGATATGGTCGTTGTCGATATTAAAAAAGACCTGTGTTTTATGCTTCAAACGGCGGTACGCACGCGAATGCAGAATTCTTGTGTAATCACGCGCAAATGGACTTCGGATATCGTCCGATCGGGAATAGAGCTCGTCTCTCCGTGAAATAAGCTTTTCCCAATTTTCGTTTTCAGGCAGAGCCGAAAATTTTGAAAACCGCAATTCTCTCATAACACACGCCTCCTTTTTTCTTGCCTTTTCTTTTATTGTACCATAGTAAAAGAAGAATATCAACCGATAATTTTTCTTGAAAATATAGAAATCCCAACGATAATGTGATATCATATAGAAAAAACGATCGGAGGAATCTTTTTATGGCGAACCAATACGTATGGACCGACCGCAAGCGAACGGTCTTCGGTCTTCCTTTGAGCTTTACTACTTACAAACTCACCGAGGAAAAACTCATCATCGAAAGCGGCTTTTTCTCGAAAAAAGAGGAGGAAATCCGCCTCTACCGCATCATGGACCTCACGCTTAACCGCCCGTTTTTCGAGCGCATTTTCGGTGTCGGCACGATCCATTGCTGTACCGCCGACAAATCAACTCCCGAGTTTAATATAGCAAAAATAAAAACCCCGAGGGAAGTCAAAGACCTCCTCTCGGATATGGTCGAGAAACAGCGCGATGAAAAACGCATCACCGCACGTGAATTTATGACCGACGACGATTTTGACTGTGACGGAGAGCAAGAATAATTTTCGCAACGCGAAAATTTCCTTTTCTCTTCACTTTTCTCTCTTCCCTCTTCACTAAAAAAGGACTCGCAGAACGAGTCCTTTTTTATTTGTTTTTATCCGCCGATTATGTATGTTCCCATATATGTACGCTTTATGAGGATATAGTCAAATACATCAATGCTTCCGTCACCATTGATATCTGCAGCTTTCATGCCATCATTATCAATCACTAAGGTTCCAAGCACAAAACGCTTAACGATGATATAGTCCATAGGTTCAATCACGCCATTACCGTCGATATCACCGAGGGTGTTTTTCTCAATCATCGCATAAGAACCGTTACCGTCAAATTCGATGAAATCATATTCAACGTTTGCGCCTGCACGAACGGTGTCGTGAGGAACGTATACGTAGATATTGCCGTCGGTGTTGTCGGCAACTCTGAATCGGAACGTGAATTCAAGCTCGCCGTCCGCAGTTACAAAATCGAAAAGATTTGCTGTTCCGACGCTTATGCTAATTACTCCGTCATTAAGAGGAATTGCCTCACCCGTGAGTTCATCGACGGTGAACGCAACGTTTGACAGGTTTTCCCAGCTTTCAGGCATTATTGTTACACAGTCGAGCATGTTTTCCTCTTCCTCGATAAGATCGTTGAGGAGGACAAGGCGTTCGCTGTCATATTTGAGGATAAACTTCACAACAGAAATTCCGTTGACAGCGGTGATGTTGCTCACTTTTGCCTTGACTTCAATTTCCTTGTTTGACTTGTAGGAGATCGGCGCTTCGACAATAATATCGAACTCTGCCTCGGAGTTTTCAGGTCCTATTTCAACGTCGATGTCGAAATCTTCCGAAACTTCGTCCGAATAATCGGGATCTACCGAGGGTTCCTCGGAAGGTTCTTCAGAAACTTCGGGATACCAGGGTTCTTCGGAGGGTGCTTCTTCGGAGGGTTCTTCAGAAACTTCGGGATACCAAGGTTCTTCGGAAACCTCGGGTTCTTCGGAAACTTCGGGTTCTTCGGAGGGTTCTTCCGAGGGCTCTTCGCTCGAATCATCGGAAGATTCATACGGCCCTCTGTAATAATCACAGATACGGCAATCGCGGTCCATATCGTTGAGATAGGAGTGCTCTGCCAAATCCTGCATGACTTTGCCGCAAGCGCAGACATGCCAATGGTTCTCGCTGTCTGTTGCCCATTTAGAGGTGTTTACACTATGGTAGCTGATATAACGGTAATATCCGCAATCGCAGGTCTCGTCACAAACGCCGATATAAACGTGTTCATTTTTAGTGAGCGACAAACCGCAGCTGCATTCATTCCAATGGTAATTGCTATCGTATTTCGTTATTTGATAGGAATGCTCATGGACATTAAGTGCGGGATATTGATAATCTGCCGTCGAATCGATATTCCAAACAGATTCGAAATCAAAACCATCGAAAGTACTCCGGTCTTTCATCTGTTCGGAGGTCAGATTTGAGTTAGCGGATGCATCGGGTAATTCGCCAACCGCGGTTTTTGCGCTATCCTCGAGATAATAGCAGTTTACAGGTTGTGATGCATATTTCGCCGTACCGATAATGCTACCATAGGCGTTGCCGCTCACAGAACCCGTATTATAGCAATTGATTAGAGAATATTGGTACGTTTCATCATAACCGACGATACCGCCGATTGAGAATCTACCGCTGACCGAACCGTTGTTGTAGCAATCAGTCGCGCCGCCATAGCCCGCGATACCGCCGACTCGGTTTTTACCCGAAATTGCTCCCATATTGGAGCAATACGTGGCTTTTCCTTTTCCGATAATACCACCGACTTCCCAAATACCGCTAACGTTACCGTTATTGGAAGAATAGTTGACCGAAGTTGTCGAATATCCGGCAATACCGCCTACGTATTCTTCGCCGTTAACAGAAGCGTTGTTTTCGCAAATCGATATCAAACAGGAGCTACCGTAATAGCTGTAATAATACGCATATCCGATAATACCGCCTACATACTTCGCTCCGTCAACCTCGCCGTTATTCGAGCAATCGGTTACATACACGTAGTCGGAATAACCAACAATACCGCCGATATATTGATTTCCGTTTACTTCACCGCTGTTGGAACAATCCGAAACCATAACGCGGTCATCGTTATATTCCGAATATCCGACAACACCGCCCACATAGAAATCACCGCTGACATTGCCTGTGTTAGAACAATTGCCGACAGTCGAATCGTAAGCGTAACCAACAATGCCTCCGACATAATCGGCAGTGGTGTTCAGAATCGCGCTGTTGGAACAATTGCTGATGGTTGAGTTGGAAGCATAACCAACAACACCGCCGACCGTAGATTTGCCTTTTATATAAGAATCAACAACATTAACGTTACTGATCGTTGCTATTCCGACATAACCGAAAAGTCCTGCATGAGTAATATTCGATTTGGTTACAACGCCGCTGATTTCATATCCTGCGCCATCGAAATTACCTCTAAAGAGTTTGCTGCTCGAGCCGATAGGCGTCCATATAGTTGCAGAATCCGCCCAGTTTTCAAAGGACGTATCGTTAAGCGAGATATTTGCGCCAAGCTCGATATATTTACCTTTATAGCAATAGCCCATGGCAACCGTTTCGGACAAATACACGAGCTGTTCAGCTGTTTTTATTACAAGAGGATCTCTTTCCGTGCCGTCACCGCTATCGAATCCGTAAACAATATCGGGGTCCCAGGAAACCGAGCTTGTGTCATCGTCATCACTCGGATAGGAGTAGTCCTCCGAGACATCTTCACCGGGATATTCACTTTCGCCGTATCCTCGAACTGTCCTGCCAATCAAATCACCAGCATAGGATTTACCGGAAATTTTGCCCGTATTTGTGCAATTAGTTATTTCTTCATAATAATCGTACTCATATCTGCCCGCAATGCCGCCGACATACCAATTGCCGCTGACATCGCCGCTGTTGGAACAGTCACTTATTTTTCCGTAATATGACTCGCCGATAATACCGCCGACATAATCGCCGGTGCCTGTAACAATGCCGGTGTTTGTACAGCCAGAAGCAGTGTCACTGGAATAACCCGCAATGCCGCCGACATACCTGTTGCCGCTTATTGCCCCTTCGTTAGAACAATTTGATGCCGAATAACTCGTGTATCCAACTATACCGCCAACATAACTCGAGTAAGAAATGGTTACGCTTACTTGAGCTTTATTCGTGCATTCTCTTATCGTTCCGTTCTGTCCGGAAATGCCGCCGACACATTCGCTTCCTCTTACAGTTCCCTCGGTTGAACAGTCGGTAATAGTGCCGTAGCAATAACCGGTAATACCGCCTATATACGGACCGCCTTTTACAACACCGTTGTTTGAACAGTTAGAAACAGTGCCGGTGGAATAACCCGCAATACCGCCTGTATACCGACCACCGTTTACAACACCGTTGTTTGAACAGTTAGAAACAGTGCCGGTGGAATAACCCGCAACGCCGCCTGTATATTGACCGCCGTTAACGTAGGAATCAACCAAATTTACGTTTTTAATCGTTCCATAAACGCGACCAAAAAGTCCCTGATAAGAAACGGTCGAATCGATATAGAGGCCGATTATTTTATGGTTGTCGCCATCAAACGATCCACTGAAACAAAACGTTCGGGAACTGTCGTAGCAACCGATAGGCGTCCATTGAATCGCTGTTTCGGTCCAATTTTCTGAGGAAGTATCGTTAAGAACAATATCTGCACCAAGCTTAACGTATTTATTTATATCGGCGATACCGTTGTTTATCCTTTCTGCGAAATAAGCAAGCTGAGAAGCTGTCATAATCACAAAAGGATCGGTCTCGGTCCCGCTGCCCGAGGCAAAGGATTCGGCAACGGTGCCGTCCCATGCAATAACATCCATTGAGTCATCGTTATCATCCGACGTTTCATCAAAAGAGGGTTCTTCGGAAACAATAGGTTCTTCGGAAACCTCGGGTTCCTCGGACGGTTCTTCGGAATACTCTTCCGAAACGTCGTCATATAACGTTTCCTCGGCAAATGCCGTTGTAAAAGGCATCATTGCAAGCACCATTGCAAGCACAAGCAAGACCGAAATAAATCTTTTCATGATTATCTCCTTAAATTTGTGATTTTAATATATTGTTAATATGTTACATCATCCGTTTCGTTTTGTCAATAAAATGCTCCAAAAAACACAAAAAGGGCAACCCTGCAAGGATGCCCTTTTGATTACAATGTTTTCGCTCAAAGGCGTATTTCCGTCAGCATCGTGACTATCATCGGGCGATGCTTTGTACGGCGGCGGGCGTATTCCGCGATATCGTCACGCAATCTCGCGCGGAGAACGTTGATATCGTCAACTCCCTTCGCAAAGCTACGCATAAGCGAGTTATGCGCCGCTTCGGCGATTTTTGCGATAAGCTCCTCGTTTTCCTTTTCGTAGACAAACCCTCTCGTCACGACCTCAGGGGGAATCGAGATGCACATATAATCGGTATCGACACCTGCCGAAACGATGATAACGCCCTCCTCGGAAAGGCGCTTTCTGTCGCGGAGAACCGCGCTGTTGACGCCGCCGAGGTTGCTTCCGTCGACCATAACCGAGCCCGCGACGACTTCACCCGCCGGCTTCAAGCTGCGTTTGCTCATCTCGACGACTCTGCCGATCTCGGGAATGACGATCTTATGCTCGGGAACGCCCATCTCGTTTGCGAGCTCGGCGTGGGCAATAAGGTGCTTATACTCACCGTGGACGGGCATGAAAAATTCGGGATGAGTCAACGCCTGAATAAGCTTGAGCTCCTCACGGCAGGCGTGTCCCGAAACGTGAACGTCATAGTTACTGTAAGTGATAACGTCGGTACCGCGTTTGAAAAGCTCGTTGATTATCTTCGTAATAAGTTTTTCGTTGCCGGGGATTGCCGACGAGGAAAGCACGACGAGGTCGTTACTGCTGAGAGCGAGCTGGTTATGCTCACCGAACGCCATACGGTAGAGCGCGCTCATCGGTTCGCCCTGACTTCCCGTCGTTACGACGGTGACGCGTTCGGGCGGGTATTTTCTCACGTCCGAAAGGTCGATCATAATATCCTCGGGAACTTCGAGATAACCGAGCTTTGTCGCCGCGTTGAAGAAGTTTTGCATACTTCTTCCCGTTATTGCAACCTTTCTTCCGTATTTTTCGGAAGCGTTGATTATCTGCTGAACGCGGTGGACGTTCGAGGAGAACGTCGCGATGACGACACGGCGAGACTCGTTGTTGAAAATACGGTCAAAGCTGACAGCAAGACTGCTCTCGCTCGGTGTATATCCCGCGCGTTCGGCGTTCGTGCTGTCGCAGAGAAGAAGACGGATTCCCTTTCTGCCGAGCTCGGCGATGCGCGCAAGGTCGATCGGTCTTTCGCCGACGGGCGTATAATCCACCTTGAAGTCGCCCGTATGGAGTATTCTTCCGCAGGGAGTCGTGATGCAGATCGCGCAAGCGCCGGGCATCGAGTGGTTCACGTTGATAAACTCGGTCTGGAACGCGCTGAAATTAACGGTATCGCCCGCGCTGACTTCGTGAAGCTTCGCGTTGCGAATACCGTGTTCGGAGAGCTTTCCTTCGATTATGCCAAGCGTGAGACGCGTTGCGTACACGGGGATTTTCGGGAATTTTTGCAAGAAATAGGGCACTGCGCCGATATGGTCCTCATGACCGTGAGTTATGAGAAGCGCACGAACCTTTTCGGCGTTATTTTCGAGATAAGTGAAATCGGGAATAACGAGGTCAACGCCGAGCATATCATCCTCGGGGAACGCAACACCGCAGTCAACGATGATGATCTCGTTTGCGTATTCAAACGCAGTGCAGTTCATTCCGATGCCGTCGACACCGCCCAAAAACACTATCTTAACCTTCGGTTTTTTTGTTTTTGCCATAATTTCTCCTTTCGTTAAATATCTTTTTTGTTTATGTATTTTATTATGTATCGGGAATCCACCCGAATGATTCTAAATTAAAATGCGTGATTCTTGAGGAACAATACATTATGCACCAAAAGGAAAATTTTGTCAAGTCGGGGGAATCTGAATAAACTGTAATACAGACCTCTTAAAGTTCTTGACATTCCCCGTTTGAAATGATATCATAAATATGAATAATTATCCGAAAGGCGTATGTTATATATGGAAAAGCTTCGCATTTCCGGCGGTAGACCGCTTCACGGAACGATAAATATCGGCGGTATGAAGAACGCCGCGTTGCCGATTATTTTCGCAACGGTGCTCGTTAACGACGTTTGCGTTCTCGAGAATCTTCCCGACGTTAGTGATATTAAAACCGCCCTTGAGATCGTGCGTCTTATGGGTGCGGAAGTCAAAAAAATAGATAACTATACATACAGCGTTGATACGAGAAGTGTCCGCAGTAACAGCGTTCCTCTTGATCTTGCGCGCAAGATGAGGGGCTCTTATTACGTTCTCGGCGCAGAGCTCGGCAGATTCGGAAGAGCGTTCACCTCGCTCCCCGGCGGTTGCAACCTCGGCGCACGTCCCATCGACCAGCACATCAAGGGCTTTGAGGCGCTCGGCGCGACGATCAACTGCACCGATGCAGGCGTCAGCTGTTTTACCGAAAAACCTCTTGAGGGCGCATCGATTTATATGGACGTTGCCTCTGTCGGCGCAACGGCGAACATCATGATCGCCGCCGCTACGGCAAAGGGCAAGACCGTCATCGACAACGCCGCTCGTGAACCGCACATCGTTGACCTTGCAAACTTCCTCAACTCCTGCGGCGCGAACATCTCGGGCGCAGGTACGGAGGTCATCAAGATCTACGGCGTCGAAAAGCTTCACGGCGGAAATTACGCGATAATTCCCGACATGATCGAAGCAGGAACCTATATGATCGCCGCCGCCGCAACGAAGGGCGACCTTACGATCAGTAACGTCATTCCCCGACATCTCGAAACGACGACGAGAAAGCTCGTCGAGATGGGTGTTGATGTTGAAGAGGGCGACGATTACGTTCGCGTCCGTTTTGACGGAAGACTCAAAAAGGTACGTATAAAAACCGATTTCTACCCCGGCTTCCCGACCGACATGAACCCGCAGTTCTGCGTTCTTCTCTGTCTGGCGGAGGGTCACAGCGTTCTCACGGAAAGCGTTATGGATTTCCGTTTCAAGTATACGGATGAGCTCGTCCGTATGGGCGCAAAAATTTCCATTCAGGGCCGTGACGCTCACATCGACGGTATCGAATCGTTCGTTCCCGCGAACGTGCGTGCAGTTGACCTGCGTGCAGGTGCTGCTATGGTTATCGCCGCACTTTCGGCTAACGGAAAGACGATCATCGAGGATATCTATCACATTGAGCGCGGTTATGAAGACCTTGTCGGAAAGCTCCGTGCCGTCGGCGCAGATATCAAGAAGATCGACGACACGAATCAATAAGAATTTTTTCAAGTCCTTCGGATTTCCCGAAGGACTTTTCTTGTCGGGGTCCCCGAGAAGTCGATAGACTTCTTGGGGTGATTCTTCAGCATATCCGAAGAACGCAGACCGACATATCGTCCGCGGTCTCTGCACATTTTTGCGACTCGCGGAAAATCTTCGTCGCGAGCGCTCTTGCCGACGGCATCGGAGGAAGCCCCGACTCGGGAAGAAGCTTCGTTTCGCTTCCCGTCTGGAGTATTCCGTCGCTCAGCATCACGATCATATCGCCCTTTTCGAGCCGGAAAGTCTTTTTTTCGGCTATTACGTTTTTCATTATGCCCGCGGGAGGGGTTCGCGATTCGAGAAGCGCGCTTCTTCCGTTTCTTATTATCATCGTCGGCGCCGCGCCCGCTTTTATGAGCGTTGCGGTCGACTGCACTCGGTCGATCTCGAGCAGGTCGACGGTTGCGAAAATCTCCTCGTTCTTTTCGAGAAGCGCTTTGTTGAGGAGCTTGAGTGCACTTTCCTTTTCCGCGCCGACCGTGAGAAGCTTCTCGAGCATTATTGCCGAAAGACGGCTTGTCAGCGCGGCATCGCGTCCGCTTCCCATTCCGTCGGAAACGAGGCAGTAAAAATAGCGCTCGTCGTTTTCAAAAACGCTCACGGTATCTCCGCAGACCGACTCGCCGTTTTTTGCTTCGGATATTTTCGCACACTCAACGCGGAATGCGGTTTTTGTTTTTAATTTCATAAGTGTGTAGCCGTCGTTGAATACAAACTCGGGCGGAGAGACCGCAGTTTTTACGACCCTCGAAACGGCGGACGAGATTTCCTCGGGAGAATTTTTCATTTTTTCGGGAGTTACTCCGTAGACGGTTATGTCGCGCAGGCGCGTTCCGATGACTCTAACCCCATCGCAGACGATGCCGATTTCGAAAAGCGTTTTTTTGATTTCTTCCGCAAGAATCTTATCGTTTTTTGAGGAATTTTCCTGTTTTTTCACGGCGTCGATAAGCAGGTTCGAGAACACCGAGCATTCCTCGGCAAGCTGCTTCAACCCCGTCTCGCCCTCGTTTTCACGGCGGACGGAAAGGTTATTCACCGACCGTGCGATCGCGTATGAATTCGGGCAGACCGCGCTTATGTGATTCGGTATGCGCGAGTAAGTCGCAACGCCGTTTCGGCGTATCTCGCTTGTGAAGAAGTTCGAAATTTCGCTTTTGTCGAGGTCGCATCCCTTGCAATGCTCGCAATGGCGTTCGAGCTCTTTTACGATTTTTCGGTTCACGTCGGTTATGCTCTCGGTTTTCGTCGTATCCGAGACCGTGTAAAACAGAGACGAAAGCGAGGAAAACGCCGCGGCATAGCGCGAGATGCGTCGGTCGTGTGCGCGTTTTTCGGCGGTTGTTTCGGCATTTCGGCGAATCTTCAAATGCCCTCTTAACGGCACGAACAGAGCAAAAACGAAAAGCATCATGATCCCCGCGGGAACGAACCCTTCGCTTCCGTTGAGGTAAAAATATCCGGTCAGTGCAAGCATATAAGAAAGCACAAGCGCAAGCGACTCGATCTCGGTGACGAGAAGCCCGTAGGACATACCGAGCACGCCGAGAGCTCCCGTCGCGCCCCCGCCCGAAACGAGTCCGCAGATGATTCCGCAAACTCCGCCAAACCCGAACCCTCTCGTCCTCGCCGCGCAAAGCGTAAACGCGGTCGCAGGCAGGAGCGAGAGCGAAACGCCCGATATTGAAAGAGGCGAAAGAAGCGTTGTGAACGCAAACGCAAACGCAAGAAGCGACATATCGTATTTTTTCGGATTCAGCTCTTTTTTCTTATCGAAATATCCCGAAAATGCATAAGTAAACGTCGGGTAAGCTATCACGGCGGCAAGAAGTCGGAAAACTCCGTTTATGTCGGTCACGCCCGTAAGCGCGATATACGAGCCGCGCAGTGCGCTCAAGGAAAAGGAAAGTAAAATTCTCGTATAAAGCGTTACTCCGCCGTTCTTTTCTCTTGCCGAAAGCACAAAAAATATATACACGGCACAAAACGCCGAGAGAAGAAAAGGGCTGTCGAAAAGCGACGAGCACAGCACGCCGCAGAACACGCTTTTTCGTAGCTTTTTCGGCACGGCGCAGAGAAACGCGAGTCCGAACGGCATCACACCGACGGCAAGCGTCGAAATCCCGAGAACGAACCCCACGGCGGAAAAAATCACGCTTTTCATTTTTAGTTTTTGGGTTGTTTTTGCTTTTGTGAGTTCCATTTTTATCGTCCGTTTCTTTTTTGTTTTGGGAGTTCATTATACCGAAATCGGTCTGCACGATTTGTCGAAGTATTAGCGAGTTTTTTCGGTGTTTTTTTGTGTTTTGGGGTTCGTTTGGCAGAGGGTGAGAAAAAACTGACTTTCATGTTCGCTTTTGCAAAAAAGACAGCGTTTTGCGCGCGCACGTCGGAAAACGAGAATTTTTTTGGGTTTTATATAGTATTTTAAGGAAGTAAATGCGCGTTATTCTATTGATTTTCGGGAGTTTTTGTGGTATGATATCGGAATAGAAATAATTCCGAACGGTCAGGGTATTTTATATGAGTGATATTAAAAATAATATTTCAAAAACAATAAGCGATTTCATCGCATCGAAAGGGTTCGAGCTTTCTCCCGAGGAAGCGTCGGCGCTTTTTGAGACCCCCTCGGACAGCAAGCTCGGAGACCTCGCTCTCCCCTGCTTCAAGCTCTCGAAGGTGCTCAGAAACCGTCCCGATGCGATCGCGTCGGAGCTCGCGACTCTTTTCGCGGACGCGGATGGAATCGAAAAGGCGGAAGCCGTCGGCGGATATCTCAACTTCTTCTTCGGAAGCGCGAAATATCTTTCCGACCTCGAAACGCTTCTCAAAAACGATTTTTCGGCGCTTGCCGAAAAAGGAAAGGGCAAGTCGTTCGTTCTTGACTTCTCTTCCCCGAACATCGCAAAGCGTTTCCACCTCGGACATCTCGGCACGACCGTCATCGGTAACGCCGTCCGTAACATCTACAAATTCTGCGGTTACAACACCGTTGCAATAAACTACCTCGGCGACTGGGGTACTCAGAACGGCAAGCAGATCGTTGCTTACAAAAAATGGTCGAGCCGCGAACAGCTTGAACGCGAGGGCATCAAGGAGCTCGAGCGAATCTACGTCCTCTTCGGCAAGGAAGCGGAAAAAGACCCCTCTCTCAACGCCGAAGCACGTGCCGCTTTCCGCGAGCTTGAAAACGGCAATCAGGAATATCTTGAAATATGGCAGCTCTTCAAGGATATCTCCCTCCGCGAATACACCCAAACCTACGAGCGTCTCGGTATTGAGTTCGACGTTTGGGACGGCGAGAGCCACTACACCGACAAGATGCCCGCTATCGTCGACGAGCTCCGCGAAAAAGAGCTTCTCAAGATCGACGCAGGCGCTTCGATCGTCGATCTTTCCGAGTGGAAAATGCCTCCCGCGCTTATTTTGAAATCCGACGGAAGCACGCTCTACCCGACCCGTGACATCGCGGCGGCTAACTACAGATTCAACACCTACAATTTCGACAAATGCGCTTACGTTACGAGCGCAGGTCAGTCTCTCCACTTTGCTCAGTGGTTCAAGGTTACCGAGCTCATGGGCAAGGAGTGGGCAAAGGACCTCGTTCACATCCCCTACGGCACGATGAGCTTCGGCGGCGAAAAGCTCGCTTCCCGTACGGGCAACATCATTCTTCTCAACGACGTTTTTGACGAAGCGGTTGCAAAAGCAAGAGCCATCATCGAGGAAAAGAACGTCGCACTCGAAAACAAAGACGAAATTTCCGAAGCGGTCGGTATCGGCGCAGTGCTCTTCAGCGCACTCTCGAACAGCCGTATAAAAGACACGAACTTCACCTGGGAAGCGACGCTCTCGTTCGAGGGCAACACGGGTCCCTACGTTCAGTACACCTACGCACGTGCGGCGAGCGTTCTCCGCAGAGGCGAATTTAACGGCAATTACTCGGGCTATTCTCCCGAGGCGAGCGAAGCAGAGCTCATCAGAAAGCTGTGTGAGTTCGAGGAAACCGTCGAACGCGCGGCGAACGACTACGAGCCGAGCCATATTTCGCGCTTTGCGCTCAGCGTCTGCACGCTCTTCAACCAGTTCTATCACAACTGCCGTATTCTCGGCTCGGGCGGCGAGACCGAACAGTTCCGTCTTGCGCTCACGTCGGCGACCCGCAACATTCTCGGAAACTGCCTTGATCTTCTCGGCATAAAGAGAACCGAAGAAATTTAAATCCATCGTCTAAAAGGAGTTTTTCAACATGTCAGGCCATTCCAAATGGAAAAATATAATGCACAAAAAAGAAAAGACCGACGCACAGCGCGCAAAGGTCTTCACGAAGATCGGTAAGGAAATCGCTATTGCAGTTCGCGACGGCGGTCCCGAGCCCACCTCGAACACGAAGCTCCGCGATCTTATCGCAAAAGCAAAATCGCTCAACGTTCCTAACGATAACATCGAAAGAATAATCAAAAAAGCTTCCGGCGCGGACAGCGTTGCCTATGAAGTTATGACCTACGAGGGCTATGGTCCGGGCGGTGTTGCGGTTATCGTTGAGGCGGCGACCGACAACAGAAACCGTACCGCAGGCGACGTACGTCACTATTTCGACAAGTTCGGCGGAAACCTCGGCACGAGCGGCTGCGTTTCTTATATGTTCGCAGAAAAGGGCGTTGTCGTTGTTTCGGGCATCAAGGACGAGGACGAATTTATGGAAGCGGCGCTTGAATGCGGTGCTCTCGACTTCACCTCCGAGGGTGAAAACGGCGAAGTATTTACCGACATCAGCGAGCTCTCTGCAGTACGCGACGCTCTCGAATCGAAGGGCTACGTTATCGAATCCGCAGAGCTCGAAAAAATTCCCGCAAACTACGTACGTCTTGACGACGCCGATCAGATAACCAAGATGAACAAGCTTCTCGACGCGCTCGAGGATAACGATGACGTTACCGACGTTTGGCACAACTGGGATGACGGCGAATAATATCGGCATTTTCGGTGGCACCTTTAATCCCGTTCACAAGGGACACGTTGCCATTGCCGAAGAATTTATCGAAAAATTTTCGCTCGATCTTCTTTACGTTATCCCGAACAGGATTCCTCCTCTCAAGGATTTCGAAAGCGTTTCGGGCGAGGACAGAACCGAGATGCTGAAAATTGCATTTTCGGGGAATAATAAAACCGTAATAAGCGATATCGAACTCAAACGCGAGGGCATGAGCTATACCTGCGACACCGTCGCCGAGCTCAAAAGCATCCATCCCGAAAGCAGATTCTTCCTGCTCACGGGTGATGATTGGATCGACAGCTTTGACAAATGGAAGAATTTTGAATATCTTCTCGAAAACGTCGAGCTTGTTATCGCTTACCGCGGGGAAAAGGATATAACAGCTTCGCTCGACAAGCTCGAAAATCTTTCGGGGAAACGTCCGAAGCTTTTGGGAAACAGCAGAATAAAGCTTTCCTCGACTCAATTCCGAACCGACATGAAGCCGGAATTGCTTCCCGAGGGGGTTTTTGAATACATCGAAAAACGGGGGCTTTACGGAAAATGATCGATGCAAACATGATCCTATCCACAATGACAATTTCCGAACGGCGCTTGAAGCACACTCTCGGTGTTGCCGAAGCGGCGAAAGAACTTGCAAAAACGCATTTCCCCGCGCTTGACCTAAAATCGGTCGAGCTTGCGGCGTTGATGCACGATTATACGAAGGAATACTCGGTCGAGAAGCAACTCGAACTCTGCCAGCATTACGGTATAATCATCCCCGAGGACGAGAAGAACAACCCGAAGCTTCTTCACGCAAAAACCGCGGCTATGATCGCGAGTGACAGGTTCGGGATGCAAAGCGACGCCTGCTCCGCGATTTTTTGGCACACGACGGGCAGACCCGAGATGACTCCTTTTGAGATAGTTATCTATCTTGCGGACTATATCGAGGAATTCCGTGACGACCCCTCCTGCATAAAGCTCCGCGAGTTTTATCAAAAAGCGCTCGTCAAGGAGCTCGACAAGAAGACCGCGCTTTTGAAAACGCTCGTGCGCTCGTTCGACACGACGATAAAGCACCTTCTCACGAAGGACGACATCATCTGTGAGGCGACCTTCCGCGCAAGAAATTATTATCTCGCACAACTTAAAAATAACGAATTTTAACCGTTTTACCCGAAAGGATATTTTATGAAAGACGATATTATGCAAAAAGAAAACGCAAAAAAGATAGCAGACCTTGCTGTCAGCGTGCTTGATAACAAAAAAGGTATTGACGTAACCCTTCTCGAAGTCGGATCGCAGACGATTCTCGCCGATTACTTCGTTCTTTCGACGGGTACTTCGGGCACTCACGTCCGCGCGCTCGCCGACGAGGTTGAGTTTAAGCTCAAAGAAGAGCTCGGCATAGAACCGAGCCACGTCGAAGGCGCATCGGGCAACGGTTGGACATTGCTTGACTACGGTTGCGTTGTCATCAACGTCTTCACCGCGCAGGCACGTGATTTTTACAAGCTCGAACGTCTCTGGGGCGGAAACGAGATCAAACC
This sequence comes from Eubacteriales bacterium, assembly GCA_045651025.1. Lineage (GTDB taxonomy): Bacteria > Bacillota > Clostridia > Oscillospirales > CAG-382 > Coliplasma. The sequence continues at coordinate 4,962 of JAZRRU010000055.1, read as the reverse complement.
CGAAGGGAGCGACGAATAATGCGACACGAATTTAAGGATATAGAGAAAAAATGGCAGGATCGCTGGGACGAAAGCAAGATTTTCGAAGCTAAGGACCCCGGCGAGGCGGGCTCGGAAAAACCGAAGTTTTTCGCGCTCGTTGAGTTCCCCTATCCGAGCGGTGCAGGTATGCACGTCGGACACATAAAGGCGTACTCGGGACTTGAGGTCATCTCCCGTAAACGCCGTATGGAGGGCTTCAACGTCATGTTCCCGATGGGATTTGACGCGTTCGGTCTTCCTACCGAGAACTATGCTATCAAAACAGGTATGCACCCGAGAGCAGTTACCGACAAGAACATCGAAAAGTTCACGAGCCAGCTCAAGCGCGTCGGATTTGCGTTCGACTGGTCGAGAGTCGTCGATACGACCGATGATAATTACTACAAATGGACTCAGTGGATATTCCTCAAGATGTTCGAAAAGGGTCTTGTCTTCCGTGATACCGCGCTCGTTAACTACTGCCCCGAATGTAAGGTCGTTCTCTCGAACGAGGACTCTCAGGGCGGTAAGTGCGACATCTGTCACAACGACATCGTTCAGAAGTCGAAAGACGTCTGGTACTTACGTATCACCGAATATGCCGACAAGCTTCTCACAGGTCTCGAGGAAGTCGACTATCTTCCGAACATAAAACAGCAGCAGGTCAACTGGATCGGCAAATCCGAGGGTGCGTTCGTGAACTTCAAGCTCACGGACAAGGACGAATCGCTCCGTATCTACACGACTCGTCCCGACACGCTCTTCGGCGTAACGTTCATGGTTATGGCTCCCGAGCATCCTCTTATCGACAAGTATGCCGACAGCATCAAAAACATGGACGCTGTTGAAAATTACAGAACCGAATGCGCAAAGAAGACCGAATTCGAACGTACTCAGCTCGTAAAAGAAAAAACGGGCGTACGCCTCGAGGGTATGTCCGCGATCAACCCGTTGAGCGGAAAAGAAATTCCGATTTACATCGCCGACTACGTTATGATGGGCTACGGCACGGGCGCGATCATGGCAGTTCCCGCGCACGACCAGCGTGACTGGGAATTTGCGAAGAAGTTCGGCATCGATATTATCGAAGTTATCAAAGGCGGTGACATCTCCGCCGAAGCATATACCGAAGACGGCGAAATGATCAATTCGGGATTCCTCAACGGATTCACGAACAAAAAAGATTCGATCCGCCGTGCGATCGAAGAGCTTCAGAACCTCGGTTGCGGCGAGGGCGGCGTTCAGTACAAGATGAAGGACTGGGCGTTCAACCGTCAGCGTTACTGGGGCGAGCCCATTCCGATCGTTCACTGTGAAAAGTGCGGTATGGTCGCAGTTCCCTATGAGGAACTCCCCTTGCGCCTTCCCGACATGGACGAATTTGCCCCCGGTCAGGGCGGTGAATCGCCTCTTGCGAGAATCGACTCCTACGTAAACTGCAAGTGTCCTAAGTGCGGTGCTGACGCAAAACGCGAGACCGACACGATGCCCCAGTGGGCAGGTTCGTCATGGTACTTCCTCCGTTATGCCGATCCGCACAACGACGACTGCTTCGCAAGCGAAGAAAAGCTCAAATACTGGCTCCCCATCGACTGGTACAACGGCGGTATGGAACACGTTACGCGCCATATGATCTACTCGAGATTCTGGCACAAGTTCCTCTACGACCTCGGCGTTGTTCCCGTTTCCGAGCCGTACGCAAAGCGTACCGCGCAGGGTCTTATTCTCGGTCCCGACGGCGAAAAGATGAGTAAATCGAAGGGCAACGTTGTTGACCCCAACGACGTTGTTGACGAATACGGCGCAGACGTTCTCCGTACTTACACGCTCTTTATGGGTGACTATGCTTCTGCCGCACCCTGGTCGCAGAGCTCTGTAAGAGGTTGCAAGCGTTTCCTCGAACGCTTTGCCGCACTTGACGAAATGCTCGGCGCAAAGGACGCAAAGCTCGAAAAAGCGTTGCACAAAACCATCAAAAAGGTATCGAGCGATATCGACGGTATGAAGTTCAACACCGCTATCGCGGCTATGATGACCTTCCTCAACGATGTTTACGCCGTCGGCAGCATCGACAAGGAGAGCTTGCTTGCTCTTACTCGTATCCACTCGCCGTTCGCTCCCCACATCTGCGAAGAAATGTGGGCGAATCTCGGTCAGAACGGATTCTGCTCGACCGCAAAATGGCCCGAATATGACGAAGCTCTTACCGTCGACGACGAAAAGGAAATCGCAGTTCAGGTCTGCGGCAAGCTCAAGGGCACGGTCGTTATTCCCGCAGGCGCGGAAGAAGATGCCGTTTGGGATATTATAACTGCTAACGCAGGAATTATGGCTTCGCTTGAAGGCAAGCAGATTATTAAGAAAATCTACATTAAAGATAAGATTTCCAACATCGTTCCTAAATAATTCAAACCAATATAAAAAACTACGCTTCTTAACGAAGCGTAGTTTTCTTTTTTATTCAATAATCAAGGGCTTAAAATCAAGCCAATCAGCCGCGACAAGCGTAAGGTTTGCGCCTGCGATCTGGTGGATGATCTTGCTTTTCTGCGCGCCGTGGAGATGGCCGTAGAAAACGCGTTTTATTTTATATTCGTGAATGACCTGGCAGATACGCTCGCAACGGACGCTTCCGTATGCGGGCGGATAATGAAGAAAAGCGATGATCTCTTTTTCGGGATGAAGCTCCTTCAATTTAAGTCCGGCAAGGATCGACGTGCGAAGTCGTTCCGCCTCACGGTTGACGATCTTCTCGTCGTCGGGACCGTAGTTCGCCTCGGGGAACCATCCGCGCGTACCGCAGATTATGAAACCCTCAGCAACGTAAGCGTTGTTGAAAAGAAAATCGATGCTGTACGCTCCGATCGAATCACGAAACTCATAGAGCTTCTTCATCGTCTGCCACCAAAAATCGTGGTTGCCCTTTGCGATGATCTTCTTTCCGTTCAACGACTCGATAAACCGAAGGTCGTCGAGCGCGTCACTCGTACGCATACCCCACGAAATGTCGCCCGCGATGATAACCGTGTCGTCGGGCTTAACGGCGTTTTGCCAATTCTCGCGCAAACGCTCGGTATGATTTTCCCAGCGCGGTCCGAAAATATCCATGGGTTTGTTTGTAGAATGAGAAAGATGAAGGTCGGCGATCGTAAAAATCGACATTTTTACACTCCGATAATAATTTTTCTTTTTTTGCAAACAATAAGATAAATCTTACTGAAAGGAATTTATTTATGAACCAGATATCTTTTAATCAGATCCCGAAGCACATCCACGGAATCAGCTGCAGTGTCTCAAACTGCGCCTACCACGACGGCGTGCATTACTGCACCGCGTCGAAGATAACCGTCGGTCCGTCGACCGCAACAAACTGCTCGCAGACTGTTTGCGCGACGTTCAAGCACAAGGAATTTTAGCCGGTCGTTTTCGGCAAGAACAAAAACACTCTTTTTTTAAATAGGATTTTCGGGGTATGATTCATACCCCGATTTTTCGTTTTCGTCCAAAAGTGAAAGCTCTATAAGCTGTTTATCATCTCGTTCGGTTCGATCGTCTTCGTGAATCTGACTTCCGCATCGCGGAGATTCGCGAGGTTCTGAGGAATCGCGGTCTTGGTTACTGCAAAGAGCTTGTCAAGCGCATCAAAGTCGTCCGCAGGAACTTCCTCGCCGAGCGCCGAGAGAACGGCAGGCGCGAACTTATAGGGGGACGCGGTCGAAACGACGAGCATCTTGTTTCCGCTTTCCTTTTTGTACTTTTCTGCCGCGTTTGCCGCAACAGCGGTGTGCGTATCGCAGAGATAGCCGTATTCTTCAAAAATAGAGGAAATCGTCTCTTTCGTCTCGTCTTCCGAGCAGGCATATCCGGCAAAATCCTCGCGGATGATGCTCATATCAGAGTCTGTAAGGGTGTAGATTCCCTCGCTTGCGAGCTTTTCCATACATTCCTTCGTCGATTCGGCACCGACGGAGAAGGAAAGAAGACGCTCGAGGTTGCTCGAAATAAGAATATCCATCGAGGGCGAGCTCGTCGTGAAAAATTCACGGCGCTTGTCGTAAACACCCTCGTTTATGAAATCGGTGAGAATATCGTTCTTATTGGACGCGCAGACAAGCTTTCCGAGTGGAACGCCCATTTTCTTCGCAAGGTAAGCGGCGAAGATATTACCGAAGTTGCCCGTCGGAACGGTTACGTCGAGAAGCTCGCCGTATTCAAGCTCTTTTTCTGCAATAAGGTCGCAGTACGCCGAAACGTAATAGACGATCTGCGGAGCAAGTCTGCCCCAGTTGATCGAGTTTGCGCTGGAGAAGAAAAGACCGTTCTTGTCGAGCGTTTCTCTTGCGGTTTCGTCTGCGAAAATCGCCTTTACGCCGCTCTGCGCATCGTCGAAATTGCCGTTAATTGCAACGACGTCGACGTTATTTCCCTTCTGGGACGCCATCTGCTTTTTCTGAATGTTCGAAACGCCGTTCACGGGATAGAACACCTTTATCTTCACACGGTCAACGTCGCAGTATCCCTCAAGCGCCGCCTTGCCCGTGTCACCGCTCGTTGCAACGAGGATGTACGCATCCTTCGTTTCGCCCGTTTTTCCGAGCGAGAGCGAAAGGAGACGAGGCATGATCTGAAGCGCCATATCCTTGAAAGCGCAAGTGGGTCCGCGCCAAAGCTCAAGAAAATAATTGCCGTTATCAACTCCGCGAAGTCCAACTGCGCCGTCGGGGAAGCTCTTTTTAGAGTAAGCAGCCTTTGCATCCTTTAAGAGCTCCTTGTAGCTGTAATCGGTAAGAAACAGAGAGAGTATCTTTGCCGCGCACTCGGGATAAGTGCAAGCCTTTAATGCGGAAAGATCTTCCTTGGTGAGTGCCGGTATCTCGGTTGGCATATAAAGACCGCCGTTTTTAGCAAGTCCGTTCTTTATTGCCTCAGCGGAGAGGACCG
>JAZRRU010000054.1:0-15771 GCA_045651025.1 Eubacteriales bacterium | reverse complement strand
CGTCAGCAAAGACGGCAATAAGGCTGCGGACGGAACCGACGTCGGTCCAGGACAGGGTGGCGTCTTCGGAGATGATGGCGCCGGAGAGAGCGTTCTTCCAATACTTGAAGCCTTCGCCCTTCGCTTCGAGAGTGAAGATTTTGACGTTGCGTCTTATCATAACGACCGCGTTGACGCCCTTTTTGAGAGTCTCCGTTCCCAGCGGACCGAGATTCAAAAAGAGACCGAGAAGATTGCCCCACGCGCATCCTTCAGGAACGAGTCCGTCGGCGATGCAAGTTATTTCGAATCCGATGAAAAGCTTCTCGTCCGCGTCGGTAATATGACTCTCGATATCACCTCTCCCGAGCCGATAATGGGAGACCGAAAGGGTTGGAACCTCGTTCCGATCTCGAACATAAAAAACGGCACGACGGTCTGTGTCGGCGGAAAGCTCTTTATGGTTGAGAGCAAGGATAACTATGAGGGCGATAAGGTTACCTACACCCTTTACCTCACCGACCTTGCCGCTTCGGTCACGGCGCGATTCACCTGCCCGAAGTCCGAATCCCCAAAGCTTCCAAAACCGCCCGCTTACGTTATGATATCGGGCAAAGCCGAGCATCGCAAGATATTCGACCGCACAACACGTCAGCTCGTCGAGGACGATGAGCTTACGATAAACGTAAAAGCAATCAGCAAATGCGGATTCGTCGGAAGAAAAGACAACGCCGAGGAAAAACGCGTTGAACTTCATTTGCATACGAATATGTCTGCTCTCGACGCTCTTTCCGACCCCGAGGATATTATGAAACGCGCTCACGATTGGGGTATGCCTGCCGTTGCGTTCACCGATCACGGTACGCTCCAGTCCTATCCGATCGTCATGAAAGCGGCGAAGAAATATCCCGACGTAAAGCCAATCTACGGCATCGAGGGCTACCTCGTCGACGATACAGCACGTGCGGTATACCGTTATGAAGACACCGACGTTATCACGTTTTCTGAGTCGGAATTTATAATTTTCGATATCGAGACGACCGGTCTTTCGCCGAATACCTGCGGTATAACACAGATCGGCGCACTCAAATACAAAAACGGTGAGATAATCGGTGAGTTTTCGACCTTCGTTGATTGCGGAATGCCGATTCCCGAAAACATCGTGCGCCTGACGGGTATCACCGACGAGATGGTAAAGGGCGCTCCGAATGAACGGGAAGCGGTGGAACGCTTTTTAGAATTCTGCGGTGACCGAATGCTGGTGGCACACAACGCGAATTTTGATATTTCGTTCATCCGCCGTGTTGCCGACGAGAATAATATTCCGTTTGATAATACTTATCTCGATACCGTTGCGCTTTCGAGATTTATCAACGGCGATCTGAAAAAACATACTCTTGACACTCTTGCAAAGTATTATAACCTCGGCGAGTTCGACCACCACAAGGCGGACGCCGATACCGAAATGCTCGCGAAAATATTCACCTGCATGATCCAGAAGCTTGCGGAAAACGGTATTCTTACCGTAACCGAAATGAACGCAGCAATGGCTCATAATTCCGATCCGAAACAGCTTCGTTCTTATCATATAATCATTCTTGTCAAGAATTTAAAAGGGCTTAAAAATCTCTATAAGCTCGTTTCACGCTCCTATCTTGACTTCTACCGAAAACAACCGCGAATCCCGAAAACGCTTCTTGCCGAATACCGCGAGGGTCTCATCCTCGGCTCGGCGTGCTCTTCGGGTGAGCTTTATGAGGCGATTTTGCAGAACCGCCCCGATAACGAGCTCTATCGCATCGCCGATTTCTATGATTATCTTGAGGTTCAGCCCGATTGCAACAACGGTTATCTTATTGAGGAAAACCAGGCAACGGTCGAACAGCTTCACGATAATGTACGCAAAATCATCGGAATCGCGAAAAAGCAGAACAAGCTCGTCGTAGCAACGGGTGACGTTCATTTTATGGACCCCGAAGACGAGATATACCGTCAGATAATGATGAGCGGCAAGGGATTTTCCGATGCAATGCGCGATACCCGTATCTTCTTCCGTACGACCGAGGAGATGCTCTCCGAGTTTGCCTATCTCGGCGAAGAAGAGGCGTACCGCATCGTCGTTGAGAACCCAAAAAAGGTTATTGAAGATTTCGATAATATAAAACCCATCCCCGACGGCACCTACACTCCCAAGATCGACGGTGCCGAAGAGGAGCTTCAGGCCCTTTGCGAGCAGACCGCAATGGAAATGTACGGCTATGAGGGCAAGCTGCCCGAGGTAGTTCGCAACCGAATGGATAAAGAGCTCACCTCGATCATCAAAAACGGCTTTGCGGTTCTTTACGTCATCGCGGGCCGTCTTGTTCAGAACAGCGAGGAGCACGCCTACCTCGTCGGTGCGCGCGGCTCTGTCGGGTCTTCGTTCGTTGCAACTCTTGCAAAGATATCGGAAGTAAACCCGCTTCCGCCTCACTACGCTTGTCCAAACTGCAAATATTCCGAGTTCGTTCTCGACGGCTCGGTCGGCTCGGGCTTTGATATGCCCGACAAGGACTGCCCGAAATGCGGAACGAAAATGCGCCCCGACGGCCACGATATCCCGTTTGAGACCTTCCTCGGCTTCCACGGCGAAAAAGCGCCCGATATCGACCTTAACTTCTCGGGCGACGTTCAGTCCGAGGCGCACAAATTCACCGAAGTTCTTTTCGGAAAAGAGAACATCTTCCGTGCAGGAACCGTCGGTACGCTTCAGGATAAGAACTGCTTCGGCTACGTTAAGAAATATCTCGAAAAAGAGGAATTGTCGCTTACGCGCGCCGAGCAGAACCGTCTCGTTCAGGGCTTTGTCGGCGTACAGAGTACGACCGGTCAGCATCCGGGCGGTATCGTCGTTATCCCGAAGGAATATGAAATTTACGACTTCACTCCTGTGCAGTATCCGGCGAATAAAGCGTCGAGCGGTGTTATAACGACTCACTTCGCGTTCGAATATCTGCATGATACGATTCTCAAGCTCGATATACTCGGACACGATGTGCCGACCTATTATAGGTATTTCCAAAATTATACGGGCATCGACGTGCGCGACGTTCCCATGAACGACAAGAACGTTATCGAGCTATTTGCTTCGACGAAGCCCTTGGGCGTAACGCCCGACCAGATCGGATGTCCGATCGGAACGCTTGGAATCCCCGAGTTCGGAACCGATTATTCAATACAGATGATACTCGACGCAAAACCGAAATCATTCGCTGACCTTGTTCAGATCGCGGGCCTCTCCCACGGAACGGGTATTTGGCTCGGCAACGGTAAAGACCTCATCGAAAACGGCACCTGTACGATCGATCAGATTATCGGTACGCGTGACAGTATCATGGTTTATCTTATGCATATGGGACTCGATTCGGCGATCGCCTTCGACTCGATGGAGCGTACCCGAAAGGGAAAAGGTCTCCTTCCCGAGCAGGAAGAAGCAATGCGCGAAAAGAACGTTCCCGAGTGGTATATCGCATCCTGTAATAAGATACAATATATGTTCCCGAAAGCACACGCGGCGGCATATACAATCGCGTCGCTTCGCTTGAGCTGGTTCAAGATTTATCAGCCCGTTGCTTTCTATGCAACCTATTTCACCATAAAACGCAAATTCTTCGACGCCGAGCTCGTAATGAGCGGCAGAGCAAAGATCGAAGAGCGACTCAACGCATTGAAGAATGCCCCCGGACTTTCGGCTACCGAGGAAGGTATGATCATCATACTTCGCATCATTCTCGAAATGTTTGCGCGCGGATTCTCGTTCCTGCCCGTCTCGATCGGAAAATCCGAGGCGAAGGCGTTTGTGCCCGAAAACGGAAAGATACGTCTTCCGCTTTGCTCGCTTAACGGTCTCGGAGAATCTGTCGGTGAGAAGATCGTTGAGGTAATAAAAAGCGGCGAGGCAACGACCGTTGAGGAACTGCGCGTAAAAGCATCGGTGAACAAGTCGATAATGGATCTCCTCGCGAAGAATAACTGCTTTGGCGACCTTCCCGAGTCCGATCAAATATCCATGTTTTAAGAAAAAAGGTATTTTTATGTTTGATAACCATATCCATTCAGAGCACTCCTATGATATCCCGAAAGGCGAGGGCAGTACCGTCCGTGAAATCTGCCTTTCGGCAATCGAAAAGGGTGTCAGCGGAGTTGCAATAACCGATCATTTCGATATCGACGGTATCTATGACGGCTATTTTCCGCCCCTCGACCACGAAGCGATTTATCGTGACGTTATGAATGCAAAAGAGGAATTTGAGGGAAAACTAACCGTGCTTCACGGTATCGAGCTCGGCCAGCCGACTCATATGCCTGCCGAATCGCGCGAACAGCTCAAACAGTATCCTTACGATATCGTTCTCGGCTCGGTGCATGCAGTAAGGGGAATCAACGATTTCTCCTATGCGGATATCAAATCGCTTTCCGTTTCGGAATATACTGACCTTTGGAACAGATATATCTCCGAAATGCTCGATACGATCGAGTGGGGCGATTTTGACGTACTGACTCACATAACCTACCCGAAGCGCTATTATCTCGCAAACGGTATTACCGATTTTCCTGATATCAAATCAAAGGGCAGGGAATACTTCGAACCGATTTTGAGAGCAGTTATCGATAAGGGCTTGACGCTTGAATGTAACTCCTCGGGCTTACGTCAGATAATGGGCGAGTGCCTTCCGAACGAGGACCTCTTCCGTTTCTATTACGAGCTCGGCGGACGGGACGTAACTCTCGGAAGCGATTCCCACCATTGCCGCGATATCTCCGCAAACTTCAACGAGGCCTCTGAAATGCTTCGCGAGATCGGATTCAAATATGTGGCCCGATTTGAAAAAAGACAAAAAACTTTTGATATTCTTTAATTATACGGAGGATAAAAATGAAAGAACGTATACTTGCATATCTCGAAAAAGATGCCCGTATGTCGCATGCCGAAATTGCGACGCTTCTCGGTACGACCGAATCGGAGGTATCTTCGATAATCGCCGAATGTGAAAAAGACGGCACTATCATTAACTACAGAACCGTTATAGATTGGCAGAAGACGGACAAAAATACCGTTACCGCGCTTATTGAACTGAAAACGATACCTCAGCGCGACAAAGGATTCGATTCCGTTGCGGAACGTATCTGCAACTTCCCCGAGGTAAAATCGGTTTGCCTTATGTCCGGTGGATTTGACCTTGCAATAATCGTCGAATGTGCAAATATGCGTGACGTTGCTTTCTTCGTTGCCGAAAAACTCGCTACGATCGAGGGCGTAACCGCAACCGCAACACATTTTGAGCTTCAGAAATACAAAGAAAACGGCGTCATTTACGGCACCGAAAAAATTGATAAAAGAGGAAACAGCTGGTGAAATTCGACGTATCAAAATGTATACCCTCTAAAATAACCGAGATCAAGCCCTCGGGTATACGTAAATTTTTCGATCTCTTGAACGAGATGCACGACGTCGTCGGTCTCACTGTCGGACAACCCGACTTTGTCACCCCGTGGCATATCCGCGATGCAGGTATCCGTTCGCTCCAGGAAGGGCTTACATATTACACCTCGAACAACGGTATTATGGAAATGCGCGAGGAAATCGCGAAATACCAAAAACGCCGTTTCGGTCTTGAATACGATCCCGCAACGGAGATTATCGTTACCGTAGGCGGAAGTGAAGCGATCGATATGGCGATGCGCGCTGTTATCGAACCGGGCGACGAGGTTATCATCCCCGAGCCCTGCTTCGTTTGCTACGAGCCGCTTGCTCGCCTTGCAGGTGCCGTTCCTGTGACGATAAACCTATCTGCCGAGAACGGATTCCGTCTTACGGCAGAACAGCTTAGATCGGCAATCACAGAGAAAACGAAGCTTCTTATTCTTGCTTTCCCGAACAACCCGACGGGCTCGGTTCTCCGAATCGAAGACCTCGAAGAAATCGCGGAAGTATTGCGCGAGACGAACATCTGCATTCTTTCCGATGAAATTTATGCGGAATTGACTTACGGCGAAAAACACGTTTCGATTGCGTCGCTGCCCGATATGAGAGAGCGTACGATCATCGCAAACGGCTTTTCAAAAGCGTACGCGATGACCGGCTGGCGTATGGGTTACACTCTCGCTCCCGCGTACTTCACAACGCAGATGGCAAAGATACATCAATACGGAATCATGAGTGCCCCCACAACGAGCCAGTATGCCGCTATCGAAGCGCTCAAAAACGGCGACGCAGATATCGAGTATATGAAGGGCGAGTATGAAGCTCGCCGCCGCTTGATAGTGAGCGAGCTTAACCGTATCGGCATCGATACCTTTATGCCCGACGGCGCGTTCTACGTTTTCGCGGATATTAGAAAATTCGGTATGTCCGACGAGGAATTCTGCGAACGTCTTCTTTATGAAAAGAGATGTGCGATCGTTCCCGGAAGTGCATTCGGCGAAAGCGGAAAGGGCTTTGCAAGAATTTCCTATGCCTATTCGCCTGCTCATATCCGCAAGGCGATCGAGCGTATCGAGGAATTCATAAAAACGCTATGAAACTAAAAGCATACGCGAAAATAAACTTAACTCTTGATATAACGGGCGTCCGCCCCGACGGATTTCATACCTTACGTTCGGTCATGGCGCCCATATCGCTCTGCGACGAGCTCACTCTCGAAAAGAGTGATACTCTCGCTTTTGATTGTAACCTGAAAAATCTCTGCACCGAGGACAACCTCTGTATCCGTGCCGCAAAGCTCTTTTTTGAGTCAGCCGGAATCGATGGACGCGCTTCTATCTATCTCGAAAAGAGGATTCCGTTTCCTGCGGGACTCGGTGGCGGAAGCGCCGATGCTGCTGCGGTTTTGAGGGGCTTGAACGACCTTTTCGGAAACGTTCTTTCGGATTCGACGCTGTTTTCGCTCGCCGAAAAGCTTGGCTCGGACGTTTCGCTCTGCCTTTTGGGACGCCCTGCGCTTTGCGAGGGCAGGGGCGAGGTTCTTACCGAGCTCGGTGCACTTCCGAACCTTGATTGCGTGATTGCAATCGGAAATGGAAGACTGTCAACACCCGAGGTCTACCGAAAATATGACGCCGCATCTCTGCCCGTCAAAAACGACACAGATTCGTTTCTTTTTTCTCTCCGCAACGACGATATAGAATCGATGATTTCGTCGTGTGGGAACGCTTTTGAGCCCGTTACAGACGAGCTCTGTCCCGAGACTGTCGTGATTCGTGATGAAATGCTCTCTCTCGGAGCAAAATGCTCTCACCTTTCGGGAAGCGGCCCTTCGGTTTACGGAATTTTCGGAGACGAAAAAACTGCCGAGAACGCAAAGATCGAGTTGCAAAAACAGGGTTACGACGCATATCTCTGCAAAATTCTTTGATTTGTCTTGAATAAATCTTCTTTTTGCTGTGCATAATCGCAACAGATTCAAAAAGGAGATTAAAAATGAAAACAAAAATCGTTGCACTTTTCTGCGCTTGCTTTATCTTACTTAACGTTGTCGATATGGTCGTTCCGCGTAGCGAATCGAAAATTTTTGACAGCGTTATACGGCTTCATATCCTCGCCGAGGACAACAGTGAAAAAGCGCAGAACGTAAAGCTTCTCGTGCGTGATGCCGTACTTAACGAATGCTCGGAGCTCTTTTCCGAAAACGGTGATATCGTTTCCGCGAGCAAGACCGTCGAGGAAAGTATCCCGCATATCGAGATGATTGCGAACCGCGTTCTCTCGGAGAACGGTATGGACTATGAAGCCGTTGCCGAATGGGGAAGCGAGGACTACCCCACGAGAGTTTATGAGAACCTGACCTTGCCCTCGGGAACCTACCGTTCTCTTAGGATCCGACTCGGAAAAGGGGAAGGAAAAAACTGGTGGTGCGTTCTTTTTCCTCCGCTTTGCACGAAAGCATCGGCGGAGAAGAGCGACTTTTCAAAAACGAACGTTAACTCAAACGATTCCTCGGTTTTCACGAACCGAAAATATACCTTCAGATTTAAACTTCTTGAACTTTTTTGGTGATAAAATATGCTTTACCGTGTAATTGGCGCTTCCGGAAGCGGAAAAACAGATTATATAATTTCGCGTCTCGGCGAATGCATAAAAAAAGGAAAGCGTTGCTTCCTCATCGTTCCCGAACAGCAGTCTGTCGACTATGAAGCGATGGTCTGCGAACGCTTCGGTGACGTTTCAAATCTGTTTTGCGAGGTGCTCAACTTTGAGCGCCTGCCCAACCGCGTTGCGCGCGATTTCGGCGGTCTTGCTGTTAATACGATCGATAAAGGGGGCGCGTGCGCCCTTTTGTCGCTTATATCGGAATCCTTGAAGGATGAATTGACAGAGTATTCATCCGTTGCGACAGACCCCGATTTTGCTTTCTCGCTTTTCACTCTTATCTCAAAAATGAAAATGTCGCTCGTCACTCCCTTGATGCTCGAAAAAGCGGTTTCGGAAGACGTTTTTTCCGACGATGCGCGTCTTACGTCGAAAATTCACGATATAGCGCTTATTTACAGAGAATATGAGAAGTATTTCGGCGAGACGCTTTTTGATCCGCGCGATGCCCTTACGCGCCTTTCCGATGAGCTTGACGAAAAAGAATTTTTCGGAAATTCTTACGTTTTCATCGATAGCTACTATAACTTCACCGAGCAGGAATATCAGATAATTAAGCATATTGTCGCTCAAAGCCGCGAAACCTACGTTTCCTTTACCGTAGATTCGTCGCGTGACTTCTTTTCGGAAAACGAAAATGCCGCAAAACGCATAAAAGACCTCGCAAAAGGTAAATGCGATGATTATTATACCCCCGACCCAAAACGCTCTTCGTGTGAAACCTTGAAGTATATCGAGCGTAACCTCTGGCGCAGAAAAGCTGAACCGCTTGCCTCAAATGATGGCGCGCTAACCTTGATAACCGCCAAAAACCGCTTTGACGAGGTCGAGGCGGCTGCGTCCGAGATCATGAAATTCGTTCGCAACGGAGGAAGATACCGTGACGTGACCATTCTTGCGGGCAACGTTGGGAACTATTCCTCAATCGTCGACTCGGTATTCTCACGTGCGGAAATACCCTGCTATATGTCCTCAAAAGAAGAATTGCAGGCAAAACCGATATTTTCCTTCCTCTTTGCGAGCTTGGCTGTAATTATCGAAGATTTTTCGCTTCGCAGTATGAAGCGTTACATAAAAAGCGGTTATACCGACCTTACCGTGTCCGAGTCGGACGCGGTGCTTAACTATGCCTATGCGTGGAAATTGCGCGGAAAGGCATGGTACGGCGAGAACGATTGGATGCTCGACCCCGAGGGCTACCGCGAGGGCGATCTTACAAAGCGCGGCGCGAAATTGCTCGAAAAGGCGAACACCGCAAGAGGAAAAATCGTTCCTCCGCTTCTGGCACTGAAAGAAACGCTACTAAAAAAAGACCTCACCGTTTCCGATGCGGTCCGTGCGCTTTATGCCCACTTGATAGCGATGGAATCGGACGAAAAACTCCGCAAGAGTGCCGAATATCTCCTGAAGAACGGCGACCGCGAGGGTTCTGAACGCGAGATCCAGCTCTGGAAGATACTCATCAACGTTTTTGACCAGCTTGATTCTATCTGCGGTGATAGAATCATAACGCCAAAACGCCTCGTTTCACTCATGAAGCTCATGTGCGATTGCTATTCTCTCGGCGCAATACCGTCGTCCGCCGATTCCGTGACCTTCGGTGATGCATCGCTCATCCGCGCAGGCGGAAGCAAGCTCGTCGTGATTCTCGGCGCTTGTGACGGCGAATTTCCGTCGTCATCCTCGAAAGACGGATTTTTCGACCGCTATGAGGCGATTGCGCTCGAGGAAATCGGACTTCAAATCGCCGATACGATGAAAAAACAACTCAACACAAGCAGATTTTTCGCCTATGCGGCACTTTCCGCACCGACGGAACGCCTTGTTATGCTTTACCCGAGGAGCGAGCTCAGCGGCGAGGAATTGCGCGCATCGACGGCATGGCTTTCCGTGAAAAAATTACTCCCGAACGTTCCCGAGAGAGAATTTTCGGGCTCGGACCTCATTTATTCACGCGAGTCCGTCGCGTCATATTTCCCGTCGTTTGAGGACGGCGATACGAAATCGGCGCTGAAAGAAAAATTGATAGAAAATAACATCCCCTTTTTCGAGGAGCATCCGTCGGTTTCCGACCCTCGTTCAAGAATTAACTTCGAGGACGACAAGCTTCTTCTTTCTCCTTCGAAATTCGAACGCTATATTCTTTGTCCCTTCTCGTTTTTCGCGAATTATCTCCTTGAACTGAAGGAGAAAAAGGAAAATTCGTTCGCGTCGTCGGAGATAGGCACGTTCGTCCATAAACTTCTCGAGAATTACCTGAAGATATGCGTTTCCACAGGAGAATTCGTCGCTCCCGATGAAAACAAACGGAAAGAAATGGTTCGCGCTCTTGCTGATAAGTATTTCGATGAGGTTATCGGCGAAGAAGCGAAAAATGATAAACGCTTCCTCCATACGTTCGAAAACGCTGTAAAAACAGCATCCTTCGTCACGGAAAGTCTCACGAAAGAATTTTCGATGAGCAAATTCGTCCCGACGGGATTCGAGTTTAAGATAGGACTGCGCGATGCCGATATCCCCGCGATCGAATATGACCGCGACGGGAAGAGAGTTCTTCTCCGCGGTTCGATCGACCGCGTTGATACCTATGAGGTCAACGGCGAGAAGTACGTCCGTGTCATCGACTATAAGACCTACACGAAGCCCTTTTCCTTGACCTTGACCGAAAAAGGGCTGGATACTCAGCTTCTCCATTATCTTTTCGCGTATTGCGAGAAGAAGAACGCAAAACCCGCGGGCGTTCTTTACTATAACGTTAAGCTCCCGAGTGTTGAGATCAACGGTAATGAAACGCCCGAGGAAATAAAATCATCTATCGAAAAGAGCATAAAACGAAGCGGCGTACTCCTCGACGATCCCGATATCGTTCTTGCGATGAGTCCCGACTGCTCTTTCGTGCCGACGAGCTTGAACAAAGACGGCACACTTTCAAAACGCTCCCATAACCTGCTCACCGAGCAGGAGTTCGGCGAGCTTGCCGAGACGCTGAAAAATCAAGTGGAAACACTTGCCGACAACGTTTTCGGCGGGAATATGGACGTTGCGCCGAACGATCACGACGGAAAGGCAGACCCCTGTCAGTTCTGTCCGCACGGCGACTTTTGCCGAAGCAAAAAAGAATCGGAGGAGGATAACGAAGATGGACTTTACACCCAGACAGACTGATGCCATAAAAACGTTAAACAAAAACCTCCTCGTCAGCGCGGGCGCGGGAAGCGGAAAAACGACGGTTCTTACCGAACGGCTTATCCGCCGCATAAAAGATGGCGCGTCCATAACCGATTTTCTTGTCGTAACGTTTATGAAATCCGCTGCCGCCGACGTGAAGCAAAAGCTTTACAAAGCGCTTATAAAAGAAATGGAAGATGATTCCAACAGCAAGGACGAGTCGAAAATCGAACACCTTTTCCGTCAGTCGGCACTCGTTTCCGAGGCGAATATCTGCACCATATCGTCCTATTGCCTTTCTCTCGTAAAAGAGAACTTCGCACTTCTCGGAATATCTCCGAAAGTGCGTGTTATCGACGAGACCGAATCCGCGATGATGCTCCGCAACGTTGCCGAGAAAATCGTCGCCGAGGGCTACGAGTCTGAGGAACGCGGATTTTTGCTCCTTGCGGACAACTTTTCGGGCGTTAAGAACGACGATCCGCTGATCGATACCATGCTCTCGCTTTACAGCGCTCTCCGCGTAACGCTGAATAGGGAAGAGATGTTGCTTTCCTGCGCAGAAAGCTTACGGAACGATGCTCGCCTCATGCTTGAAGAGGGCTTCTTCGCCGCAGAATCCGGCAGAACGATGCAGGAGCGTCTCCGCGTCTTTTACGACGAGCTTGTCGAATCGGCAAACGAGATTTATACCTTTGCCGTAACTGTAGCGACCGACGATAAGTATATCGAACCGATCGAGCGCCTCGTCTCCGCGTGCGAGCGTGTGCGTACATCGCTCGAAACGAATTATGTAAACTATTGTGCCGTTGCCGAAAGATCTCTCGAGAGCATCACTCTTGCAGGGAAGGGATGTGATCCCGAATCTCGTGAAATCATCAAAAAGATGAAAGAACGGGTCGTAAAAACCGAGAAAAACCTTTTTGACCGTTATTGCAGAGGCAATGAAAACTTCATTTCCGAGAGCTTGCTCAAATGTGCGGATATAATCGAAGCGATGAACGGATTTTTGAACCGCCTCGATTCGGATTATGAAAACTCAAAGCTCGAGTCAGGTGTGCTTGATTACACCGACTTCGAACAAAAAGCGCTGATGTTACTTGAAACCACTGACGAAAACGGTGAGAAGCATCCGAGCGAGCTTGCGTTGAAAAAGCAAAAAGAATTTACAGAAATTCTCATCGACGAGTATCAGGACGTAAACCCGATGCAGGACAGGATTTTCACTCTTCTCTCGAATGGGAATAACCGATTTATGGTCGGTGACGTGAAACAGAGCATCTATCGTTTCCGTAACGCTTACCCCGATATTTTCCTCGGATATAAAGAAAAGTATTCCGACGATTTAAAAAACGAGAATTCGTCGGGCTCGAAGATATTCCTGCGTGAGAACTTCAGGTGCTCGCAGACTGTCATTGATTATGTAAACTTGATTTTTGAATCGGTAACAAAAAACACGCAGTATTACCGCGAGTATGAAGACGAATGGCTTATTCACGCTTCGGTCAACAAAGAACGTTTTCATCCCGTCACCGTCGCCGTCGCCGATAAAGAAAAAAATCACGCAAAAGACGCGCGTCAGGCAGAGGCAGAATATATCGCGAAAGAAATCCTCCGACTCGTAAACGATGAGACCGCAGACGACGGAACCGAACTTCGCTTTTCCGACGTGGCTGTAATGCTCAGCGCAATGAAGGGCTACTCGATCGAGTATGAAAAAGAATTTCAGAAATACGGAATACCCTTCAAAAACGAAAAAAGCGAGAGTTTTCTCGAAAACCCCGATATCCGCCTCGCGCTCTCCGCGTTGCGCGCTATCGACGATCCGACCGACGATATTTCGCTTTGCGCTTTGATGCGAAGCCCGATATGCAACTTCACGTCCGACGACCTTTACCAAATACGCTCAAATTTGCCCTCGTTTGCGTTTTTTGACGCTTTGCTTGTAACTGCTTCGCTTTCGAAGAAAAAGCTGACAGGACGCAAATACAGCTCCAAAAGACGCGTCGGCGAAAAGTGTCTCGCGGTAAGATGCCGTGTGTTCCTGAAAACGCTTTATGGTTGGCGTAAGAAAAGCTCGGGCGTGCCCTGTAAGGAATTCCTAAAAGATTTCCTTGTGTCCTCGGGATTACTCCGTGTCGCGACGGTTTCTTCTTCGCGTTCGAGCTTGTTATTGCTCTATGAATATTCACAGAAGTACGAGACTGCGTCTAACCACGGACTCTCCGGCTTTCTCGATTATATTTCCGAGCTCTCAAAAACCGACAAACAAATCTCCGATGTTGCCCGCGCAGGCGATGAGGATGCCGTTTCGTTCATCACGGTTCATAAGTCAAAAGGACTTGAGTACAAAGTCTGCTTCGTTGCGGCAACCGACAGAAATTTCGGAAAATCGCGCTCGCGTTCGGGCGTGACGCTTCTCCGAAGAAAGGGTGTTTTCTTCCGTCTGCGCGACAGAGAAAACCTCACGACCTACGATCCTCTTTGCAACGTTCTTGCGGAGGACGAAGAGCGTGATCATTCTTTTGGCGAAGAACTTCGTAAGCTTTACGTTGCGCTGACCCGTGCAAAGGAACGTCTCTATATTACGGGTTGCGCCGAAAAGGATTGGGATACGAAGCATTTTTCGCCCACGACCTGCAAGAGCTGGCTCGAGCTTGCACTCTACGTCGCGTCTCTCGGGGAGAAGGACTTTTTTAACCTCGTGCGTATCGTTGAATCCGAAACCGAGTCGGGCTATCTCAAAAAACCGAGCCGTATGAAGATAAAACCCGATGAAAAGATGCTCTCTATCCTCGATTTTGTCTATCCTCATCGCGAAGCCGTTACAACGGCACGCAAGATTTCGGTTTCCGAGCTCCGCGAGGGCTTGCTCGAGGATGATGAATACAACCGCTCTCTGCTCACCGTTCCGACCTCTCGCGTTGCGATGAAGCCCGCATTCGCGTCCGAAGAGGTGGTTCTTGCTTCCGATATTGGTACCGCGAACCACTTGTTTATGCAGTTTTGCGATTTTTCCAGAGTTGATTCCGATGGTGTTGCGGAAGAGGCGGAACGCCTCTGCGAGATACGAATGATCTCCGAAAATCAGAAGAAGCTTCTTGACCTCGATTCACTCGAGCAGTTTTTCAAAAGTGAGCTTTATTCCCGTATGAAAAACTCGGCTCGTCTCTACCGTGAAAAACGCTTTTCCGTAAGAGACGTACTTACCGAAAATTCCGAGCCCGTGCTCATACAGGGTGTTATCGACAGCTTTTTCGAAAAGAATGACGGAACCTTTGCCGTCGTCGATTACAAAACCGACCGTGTACGCACACCCGACGAACTCGTGAAAAGGCATAAGATTCAGCTCGAGTGCTACAAACGTGCCGTCGAGCGTATGACGGGCAGGGAAGTGAGCGAGGTAATAATTTATTCCTTCGCGCTCGGGACCGAGGTGAACGTCGATGCGCTTGCGTGATTTCTACCCGATAACGCTGAAATCGCTGAAGGAACACCCCGAGATCGTAAAAAAGGTTTTCTTGAAGCTATATCCGCACAAAGGCGCGTTCATAAGCGTCTGTGAGCTCGAGGGATGCTTTCTCTGCGATTCACCGGGTGAGCTTTATTCGTCCTTAACTATCGGCGAAAAGCTTTCTCTTTCTCATGAGAATGGCGTGATACCGGAGTTCAACACGTCGCTTCAGGTGAAACGTGCCGACGGAACGTTGGTCGGGATGCTGCCGTTTTCTCAGTCTTTGATTCCGAACCTGCTGAAAAAGCGCAACCTTGAAGTCTGGTGCCATCTCGAGGCGAAGGAATTCAACGCAGGCGACCTTGCGCTTGCCGTCTCTGTCTATTGCGAAGAGTATTAAAAAAAGCTGTCACAAGTTCTCGCTTGTGACAGCTTGAATATGAAAAAGGAGGATTACCGTGCGTAAAAACAAAAAACAAAAAGATATAGCACTCATATCCATAGGCGCGGTCCTTCTTGCGCTCTTTTCGCTCGTGACGATTCCCGCTCCCGTTCCGTTTACGCTTCAGCTGTTCGGTGTTGCCGTTTTGCTGATGACCTTCGGCGGAAAAAGAGGAACGGCTTCAATCGTGGTCTATATCGCGCTCGGTTCTTTCGGCTTGCCCGTTTTCTCGGGCTTCGGCGCGGGGATCGCAACTCTCGTCGGACCGACGGGCGGCTTCCTTTTCGGCTTTGTTGCCATGGGATTGATCTATATTCTCTTTGAAAAACGTTTCGGAAGCTCGGGAAAGGTTATGTTATCCTCTCTCACGCTCGGAACGCTCGCGTGCTACATTTTAGGAACGACCGTATTCACAATATGGTCAGGCGCAAACAACGCTCCTGTGTCGTTTTTCGGCGCTTTGAGTGTGTGCGTTTTGCCCTGCATCGTTCCCGACGCTCTGAAGATATATCTTGCTTATACGATTTACAAAAAAAGTCTCTCAAAGCTTAAAATTTGATGCTTACCTCTCCGCTGTTGAGCGAGAACTGTCCACCGTCG
>JAZRRU010000053.1:0-4356 GCA_045651025.1 Eubacteriales bacterium | reverse complement strand
AGGCAAATTTGCAACCCAGACAAACGTCTATTTCTCCGACCAATTCCCGTTTAGAGATATGTTCGTTAAAATCAAAAGCGGAAGCGAACTAGCGTTTTTAAAGGGCGAAAACAACGGTGTTTTGTACAGTTATGACCAACTTGCAGTAAAGGATTTTAATGCCTACCGTTCACGCATACACATCACCGAGGACACCGACCGTATCTATTTAGACTCGGTCGAGGCGCAATTAGACGCCGTCAATAAACTCGCAGACACACTTACCGTTCCGCTTGTCACCGTCATTCCGCCGAGAACGGTCGACGTTACCGATGGCAGTTTCGCTTATAACCGCCCCGACGGCGACAAGGTTTTTGAGATTATGGCAGAAACCCTTTCGGAAAACACCGGCTATATCGATACGCTTTCGCTCTTACGTCCGAAATACGAAAACGATGAATACGTCTACTACCGTACCGACCACCATTGGACAACACGGGGTGCTTATTACGTATATTGCGAGATAATGAAAAAGCTCGGGAAAGAGGAAAAGATCGTTCCCATGACCGAGTTTGAGATCGAGAGCATACCCGACTTTTCGGGCACGACGGCGTCAAAAGCAAACTTCCCCGTCTACACGAAAGACGTTCTTGAAATATGGCATCTCGGCGACGATAGTGAATACGAAGTCACCGTTGACGGAAAAGAGCTCGGCAGTTTTTACAGCCGCGATTTTCTCGACAAGGGCGACAAATATTCCGTATTCCTCGACGGTACGCACGATATCACCGAGATACGCAAAAAGGACGCAGAGCGCGAAACGCTTCTCATCGCAAAGGATTCGTTCGCGAACTGTCTTATCCCATTACTCGCGCGTGAATTTGATATCGTCGCAACCAATCTCCGCACGAACAAGGCAATCTCGGCTTTTGCGAGCAGTTATGATGCCGATGCGGTTTTGATCGTTTTTAATATGGAAAACATAATCACGTCTGCCGACCTCGGCAACGTAAGATAAAAGGAGTCAATTATGAAAAAATATCTTGTACTTCTCCTCGCTATGCTTCTTCTTTTCACGACGTTCCTCGCGGCGTGCGGTGACAGCAAAATCGATGACAACTCCCGCGAAAATAACGTTTCGGAAACCTCAAAAAATGACGTTTCGAAAGAGTCGGGCAACGCTTCCGAAAGCAACGACCCCAAGCCCGACGTAAGCAAAGACGACGCGTCCAACACGAGCAAGGACGAAAGCGTTGACGTTTCCGATTCCGAGCCCGTAACGAGAGAGCTTTCGGTCTACACCTGCCGTTACACCGAGTATCCCTATTTTGCGTTGGTGGGCACTTGCTCCGACGGCGCGGTAATAACCGGCGAAGCAAACGGCGAAACCGTTACTTCGACCTCCTACAAGGGTTGGTTCTCGCTCAGATTGAGCTGTGAAGAGACCTCCACCGACGTGAAGATAACGCAGACCGTCGACGGAGCTCAGGTGGGCGACACTCTCAAATACAACGCAACTCCCCTACAACCCGGACCTGATATGTGGCCGATGGTTACCGGAAAGGATTTTCAGTTCTTCTTGCAGAAGATGCTCGACGATTTTCAGGGCACTAATCTCCCCGACGAAACGACGCTCACCTACCTCTCGAACCGTGTGAGCGCGAGACTTTCGTCGCTTCGTTCCGTCAACCCCGATGCGGAGATAATCTATATTATCGCGCCCTCGGCTATGACCGTCTATCCCGAGCTCGTTCCCGAGGAATATACCCCCGCAAGCGGTAAGACCCGCCTCGATCTTACCATCGAAGCACTCAAAGACGGCGGTGCGACGGTTCTCAACCTCAAGAGCGCGTTTGCGAACCACAAGAACGATGAAATGCCCCTTTACTATAAGCTTGACAGCCATTGGGCTGATTACGGCGCTTATATCGCCTACACCGAGCTGTTCAACCATATCTCGCAGAAATTCCCTGCGGCGAAGCCGAGACCTGTGAGCGACTTCAACTGGAACCCGAAATATTACCAAAGCGGTGATATGTCTTATTACCTCGCGACCGACCGCAAGGAAGCGCGCGAATTTCAGGAAAACATAAAAGAATATGCATATTACCGTATGTTTAACGTAAACGTTCCGATCTCCGTAACGTCCTCGCCGAGATATGTCACGACCGACAAGCTCTCTTACCACAACCTTATGACTCCCGAAAAGACGATCCGCACGAACAACAGCGAGCTTCCCTCCTGTCTCGTTATGCGCGATTCGTTCTCGACGCAGATCTATGATATCCTTGCTGAACGTATGAACACGACTCACTATCTCGGCATGTGGGACTATACGTGGGATAACTCGAGAATTTTCAACGAAAAACCCGATTACGTTATCTATATCCTTTCCGAATGGAACCTCGACAGCGTAATTAACGGCTAATTGTCGCGCATACGTCGATTTTAGAGAAAATTTCATTTGCATAATAAAAGGGCATCGTGTGATGCCCTTTTTGTTTTTAGGATAGTGCACGTATATTGTCGCGCCGAACTGCGTATGATAGGATATATTACATTTTCGGGAGTGAGTTTTATGAAAATACAATGGAAAAAGTTGATCGTTGCGGTTGCGATACCGCTTCTCGTCGGCGGGGTCTCGGCTTTATTGACCTCGGGGCAGATGGAAGCGTTCGGCAATTTAAGACAGCCGTTCCTCTCGCCGCCCGCGTGGCTGTTCCCCGTCGTCTGGACGATACTTTACGTTTTGATGGGTATCGCGAGCTACCGCGTGTGGGTTGCGAGCGCGACGGACGAGAAGAAGAAAAGCTCGCTTTTCGTTTACGGCTTGCAGTTGGTTTTTAACTTTTTCTGGTCGATTATTTTCTTCAACCTCAAGCTTTATCTTTTTGCGTTTTTATGGCTCGTCGCGCTTTGGATTTTGATTTATATAACATACAAGCGTTTCGGGAAGATCGACGTTGTTGCGGAATATCTGCTCATTCCCTATCTCGTCTGGGTTGCGTTTGCGGGATATTTGAACCTTGCGATCTGGATTTTGAACTGAATTTGAAATGTCCGAGCCGTTTTTCCGCGAGTCGACCGACGGCTCGGCTTCTTTTTTTCTTGAAAATTCATATAAATCGAAAAAAGGTCTTGCAAAAAACCTTTTCGCGTGATACAATACATCTTGCGGTTGCAAACCGCACCATATTTGCAGAGGTATCGAAGCGGGAACGAGTCCGAGCGCTGTCGGGGACAGATACAGCGAGGACGAGTTCGTGCAGCGGTCGAAATTTTGTGAGCAATTAGCGAACAGAAAATTTCGGGTTACCGCAATCCGGACATAACGGGGCGTAGACCCGTCGGTGGTGCCTTTCAAAAACGATTACAACTTAATATTTTTTATATATGCAGAGGTATCGAAGCGGTCATAACGGGGCTGACTCGAAAGGTAGCCGCCCTCGTCACTCACGAGAACGCAAAAGCTCGCGTTTTCTTCGATTTCCTCGCAAATGCCTCATTTTTCTTGAATTTTGGATGAGAGCATTTCACCATCGGCCTTGCAAAATTCAAACACAATCAAATACGGAGAGATATCGAAGTGGTCATAACGGGGCTGACTCGAAATCAGTTTGCGAGCAATCGCACGAGGGTTCGAATCCCTCTCTCTCCGCCAAATGCGGTTTCAAACCGCGAAAAGAAGCCGCAGGACATAGGTGTTCTGCGGCTTTTTCACTCTAACGAAAGGAGGATTTTCTGATGAACAAATTGAAATGGTATCAAAAATTATTGATTGGTTTATTGATTGTTGTATTTTCTCCACTGATTCTTGCATTTCTTGTTTCCGCCGGTATTTATGCTCTTTTTCAGATACCAAAAAATAAAAAGGAATATAAAAAGTCCCGATATTATTTGGATTTCAAACAGAAGTTTATGACGAGTCTGCTGTATTCACCCGAATATCGTTTTTACAATTCTGCAGTTCATCGTAATCTTCCGATTCAATACATCAAGCAAGAATCAAACGGACTTGAATATTTTATTTTCGACGGCACCGTATATCTTTTTCCCGATTTTGAGCAAATAGATTATGATACCGAAAAAGGCAAATGGCAAGTAGATCGCGACGGTGATTGGAGTAGTTTCGAAGAAGCGCACAAGAATCTGCTTGCAAAGCTCGATAAAGAACCTGGCCTTCCCATTAAACTCTTAATCGAAAGAAAAATGTTCCCTTTGGCAAACTTAAACGATGTAAATATTCCCGAGGTAATCTATATTACGTGGGGATATGACGAAGCATTTGAAAATGAAGAGTCGCCTCTTAAAATGCTCATTCCTCAAAACTCAAAAGACCTTTACGAAATGATGTTACAAACACCGGACCTCTGCGGT
>JAZRRU010000052.1:0-33634 GCA_045651025.1 Eubacteriales bacterium | reverse complement strand
CCCTTTGCGCCGCAACCAACGAGTGCGGTTGCAAGGAGGATTACGGAAAGTAAAATTGCAAAAATCTTTTTCATTTCAATTAACACCTTTCATTAAGTTATGATTTATTTCAATTTTTCTTCGACAAATTTTATCTGTGCTTCGACCGACTGGACGGACGTTCCGCCGAACGAAATTCGTTTTGAAACACAGGTTTCGAGCGATATTTCATCAAAAATATCGGAATCGAAAAGCTCGGAATAGCTCTTGAAGTCTTCGAGACTCAAATCCTCGAGCACGCATCGTCGTTTGATGCATTCGGCAACGATCGTTCCCGAGATTTTGTAAGCCGAGCGGAAGGGCATACCCTTCTTCACGAGGTAGTCGGCAAGGTCGGTCGCGTTTATGAAGCCCTCCTGCGCCGCCTTTTTCATATTATCGGCACGGACGGTCATCGTCGCGATCATCGGGGTTGCGATACCGAGGCACATCTTGACCGTATCGACTGCATCGAAAACGCCCTCTTTATCTTCCTGCATATCTTTATTATACGCAAGCGGAAGACCTTTGAGCATCGTGAGGAGTCCGATGAGGTCGCCGTAGACTCTGCCTGTTTTGCCTCTGATAAGCTCCGCCATGTCGGGGTTCTTTTTCTGGGGCATGATCGAAGAGCCCGTTGTGTAAGCGTCGGAAAGCTCAACGAACTTGAATTGCCAGCTCGACCAGAGGATAATTTCCTCGGAGAGACGCGAAAGATGCATCATCAAGGTCGCACAGCAGTTGAGGAACTCAACCGCGAAGTCACGGTCGGAAACGCCGTCAATGCTGTTTCGGCATACGTCGTCGAACCCGAGCTTCTCCGCCTCAAAAAAGCGGTCGGTATCATAAGTCGTACCTGCAAGAGCGCAGGAGCCGATCGGCGAAACGTTGAGCCGCTTTTTCATATCGGAAAAACGGTCGATGTCGCGGAGGAGCATCATACAGTAAGCAAGAAGATGATGCCCGAACGTTATCGGCTGAGCACGCTGGAGATGCGTGTATCCGGGGACAATGGTCGCCTTGTTTGCCTTTGCCTGCTCGGTGAGAGCGGTTATGAGCTCTTTGATGAGCGAAATAATCTCGTCCGTCTCGTCGCGGAGATTCATACGGAAGTCAAGCGCCACCTGATCGTTACGGCTTCGCGCCGTATGGAGCTTCTTTCCGATGTCGCCGAGGCGTTCGGTAAGAACCTGCTCGACGAACATGTGGATATCTTCGCATTCCATATTTATCGGCAGCTCGCCCGACTCGATATCGTCAAGTATCTTCTGAAGTCCGTCGATAAGCTCGTCGGCTTCGGAGCTCTTTATGATACCCTTTGCGCCAAGCATCGCCGCGTGAGCCATACTGCCTTTTATGTCCTGACGGTACATCCTCGAGTCAACGCTTATCGAGGAGTTGAAATCGTCAGCGAGTTTGTCGGTTGCGCCGGCGGTTCTGCCCGCCCACATTTTTATGGCCATAAATTACTCCGATTAAAGTTTACCCTGTTCGCGAAGTGCCTGAACCTGAGTGGGAAGACCCCAGAGGTTGATGAAGCCCTCTGCCTGCTTCTGGTCATAATCGCTCTCGTCAAAGGTAACGAGGTTTTCGGAATAGAGCGAATAGGGAGAGGTCGTTCCCGCAGGGATGATGTTACCCTTGTAGAGCTTGAGCTTTACGGTACCCGTAACGAACTTGTTGCTCTCGTTCGCGAACGCGGTGAGTGCTTCCTGCAAGGGGGAATACCACTTGCCGTTATAAATAAGGTCGGCATAATCGACCGCAAGCTTCTGTTTTACGTGGAGAGTGTCTTTGTCAACGGTGAGCATTTCGAGCATTTCGTGCGCGAAATAGAGGATTGTTCCGCCGGGAGTTTCATAAACACCGCGGTCCTTCATACCGATAAGACGGTTTTCAACGATGTCGATGATACCGATACCGTTTGCACCGCCGACCTTGTTGAGCTCGGCGATGATCTTCGATGCCTTCATCTTCTCGCCGTTGAATGCAACGGGAGCGCCTGCCTCGAAGTCGATCGAGATGTATGTAGGTTCGTCGGGTGCCATCATAGGCGAAACGCCCATTTCGAGGAAGCCGGGCTTGTCGTACTGGGGCTCGTTTGCGGGATCCTCGAGGTCAAGACCCTCGTGGGAAAGATGCCAGAGGTTTTTATCCTTTGAGTAGTTGGTCTCACGGCTTATCTTGAGAGGAACGTTGTGTGCCTCAGCGTAATCAATTTCTTCGTCACGCGATTTGATGTCCCATTCTCTCCAGGGAGCGATGATCTTCATCTCGGGAGCGAAGCGCTTGATCGCAAGCTCGAAACGAACCTGGTCGTTACCCTTACCCGTTGCGCCGTGGCAGATAGCGTCCGCGCCTTCTGCGAGAGCGATCTCTGCAAGCTTCTTACCGATAACGGGGCGGGCGAAAGCAGTACCGAGAAGATAGGTCTCGTACTTCGCGTCCATCTTGAGCGAGGGGATAATAATTTCGTCAACCATTTCGTCAACGAGGTCTGCAACGATGAGCTTGCTTGCACCCGTCTTGAGCGCCTTTTCCTCAAGACCGTCAAGCTCGTCCGCCTGACCTACGTTACCTGCAACAGCGATGACCTCACAGTTGTTGTAATTTTCCTTCAACCACGGAATGATGATCGATGTATCAAGACCGCCCGAGTATGCAAGGACGACTTTTTTTATGTTTTCGTTTTTCATGTTTTTGCCTCCAAAAGAACAAATTTCTCATTTTGCGTTGCCCATTATATACCTCTTTTTCCTGCTTGTCAATAGCAAATATGAAAAAATATTCAATATTTTCACTTTTTTCTTAATATTTTTGCATATATATTCGCGTTTTATACATTTTTATGCATTTTATACATCGTTTTATGCATAAAGCACGTTTTGGGACGAAAAATACGCATTTTTGTGTTTATAATATATATGTAAGTTTTAAAAAAAGAACCCCGTCGTAAAAACGGGATTCTCGCGGTGATTCTTATTTTATCTTAAAGGTCTTTTTGAGGGATTTATCGGATTCGTCAGAAATAAAAATCTCCTCGCATTTTTGTTGCGCTTCTTTTAATATTTCGATTGCCGTCGTGACTTCGTTAAACAGATGAAGATACATTTCTTTGTATTTGTCCACGTTTTTCACCGCCCTTTATATCTTATTTTATACTACTTTATCGTACTTGTCAATAGTTGGTAGCATATTGCGGTATAATAATCGCAGAGAGGTGATTGTTTATGAGACCCTTGAAAGAAAAAATCAGCATCACGATTGACAGTGATATAGTTGAAAAGCTTAAGCTCGAAGCGGAGAAAGACGACCGTTCGCTTTCGCAATACATCAACGTAGTGCTCAAAGAGCACATACGTCATATTGAAAACAAATGATAAGTTACGAACCCTTTTGGAAAACACTCAAGGATAGGAATATAACCACCTATACTTTAATAACCAAATATGACATCAGCAGTGCCACGATTGACCGTATGAAAAAAGGTAACGGAATCAGCACGATGAAGATCGACGATTTTTGCCGTATCCTCAACTGCAAAGTATCTGATATTATCGAATATGTCGACGAAAAAACCGAGTGAACGAATCACTCGGTTTTTTATGTTTATGATTTTCTTATTTTGAACGAAGTGAGTAATGGGGATTATTGTGGGGGTCCCCGTTACGAACAAAGTGAGTGATGGGGAAATCAAAACTTTCCGCCACCGCGCGATCCGCCGCCGACGCCGCCGCGCGAGCCGTTTGAGTTATTCTTCGGCTTTGCGACGCGTGTCACGGTCGAATAGAGATAAAGATCGCGGCTGTGGTTGAGCACAAAGCTGTCCCGACGTACGTATTCACGCGCGTTCGTTTGAAAACGGACGGATTTTAGCTTCCCTTTCATCACAGACACCACGATGAGAGCGATAACGAGCCCGACAACGACCGAAATGAGAAGATTGTTCCCGATCGGGAAGTTAAAATGCGTATCGATCCTATGCTCGGTCTCGGTAACAAAAGCGTCGAGACCGCCGTACCAATCGTCGTCCGCGAAGTAAGGTAAAAACGAATCCGCAAGCGAGTAAACGTCGGGAATTATTTCCTCTCCGATGCCGTTCGCGATCATAAACCAATCACGCGTCTTTTCACTCACGAGAAGTATCGCGCCCGATCGGTCCTCGCCAACGCCGTAATTTCCGTTTTCGTAGAAATCCTCGGCAAAGGTTTCGGGGTCAACCGTCCCGACCGTTTCAACCGTCACGATAACAAGGTCGAATCCGTAAGTTTCGCTGATTTCGGTGAGCCGTTCGACGATATCAACCGCTTCCGAGCGCGTAAGAAGAGAAGCGCCGTCAACAAGAAGCGCGCCCTTTTCCTCGGCAACCGCCGAGAGCGAAAGCGAAAAAACGAGAAGCAGCGAAATGAGGATAAAACTTAACTTTTTCATCATATTCCCCCTCCTCAAAGCAACCACAAAAGGTAGCTCACCGCAAGCGCAACCGCCGAAAACGCGCCCGTCAAGCCGAGAAGCCATTTCATATACGCCTTTTTATCGAGCGGAAGATTTCCGACGAACTTGCCCGTCTGACCGTTCATCGCAAAGGTGAATTTCTCACCGTTCCAGCTCGTGTTGAGTATCCAGACGGGATAGAGCGCGTATTTTGCACTTCCGTTTTCAAGTCGGACGTTGACCGACTCGGGCACGACCGAAGTATAACCGACGACCGTCGAGCCGAGAGTTTCCTCGGCGGAACGGCGGACTCGCTCGTTTGCACGGGCAACGCTGTCGTCCGCAGTTACGTCGTATTTATCGGCAAGATAGCCCGCGAGATAAGCCGTCTGAAAGTCGACCGCGTCCGAAAAATCGTACGGCTCGATCGATTCCATAAGGTCGTCCGCCATTTTTGACGAGCCGTCGACGGGAATCTTCTCGAACCCCATCTCGCCCGAGCGGGTGACCGAGAAGAAGCTCGTTTTTGTGTAAATATAGTTCGCGTCCGACCATGAGGTCACCCTCGTCGCGCGATAGCGCGCGTCGGCGTCCGCATCGGCATCGAATATCCAAAAAGGAACGTAGATGCCTTTTATTTCGTCGATATGGTTCTCGTCCTTGAAGACCTTCGGGAGAAGCCGTTTTCCGAGAAGATGCTTCTTGAACCCCTCTTTTGCCGCCTTTTTGTCGAGCTTGAAGGGTATCACGAAATCGGGCTTGAGCTCGCCCGAAAACATACCTTTTATGACGACGGGATTATCGCAAAAAGGGCATTTCGTCGCACCGAGCGTCTCGTCGCCGATGATCTCGCCGCCGCAGGAATCGCAAACGTAAACGCGGATTCCGTCCGCCTCGCCCGACTCCCATTCCGCACCTGCGGAGGAGGTCCAGTCATAATTTTCGTTCCCCTCTTTTTTGAGGTCCTCGTCGTAGAATTTGAGCGTTTCGGGCTCATATTCCGTGTCGCAATAGGGGCATTTAAGGTTCTGTGAGGCGGTGTCGAACTCGATCTGACCGCCGCAACAGGGACATTTATACTGATTAAGCTCGGACATATCAAAAACCGTCCTTAAAGGTTAATTAAAACGGGTCGCCGCAGTTGGGGCAGAATTTCGGGGGATTTGATGCGTCGTCGGGCTTGTAACCGCATTTATTGCAAGCTGTTACGGGCTTTTTCGCGCCGCATTCCGAGCAGAAATTGCCTTCGTTCGCCTTTCCGCAAGCGCAGACCCATCCCGAGATTTCGGGCTTCTTCGTGCCGCATTCCGAGCAGAACTTACCCTCGTTTACTTTACCGCAGGCGCATTTCCAGCCCGAAGCCGTGTTTTCGGTCTTGGGTTGGTTCTGTCCCATAGCATAGAGATTCTGGGGGTTCATACCGCCTGCGTTCATCGCCATTCCCATGCCCATAAATCCGGTCATAGCGCCCGAATCGTTCTGCGCCGCAGCTCTCATCGCGTCCGCCTGCGCGCCGACGAGGGTTGCCGCCGCCATCGTGGGATCCTTCATGATTGCGGCTTTCTGTGCCTGTTTTATCATCTCGGCATCGTCTTCGGGAAGCGTTACCGAGCCGAGCGCAACGCTCACGACCCTGAGTCCGCGGAGCTCGCCCCATTTTTTCGAGAGAGCTTCGTTCATCGCGTTTTCGAGGTCGGTGTTGTGAGTAACGATTTGGTTCGGACGGAGTTCGAGGTTGGAAAGCGTTCCGAACGCGGGCTGAAGCGCGCTTACGAACTCGGTCTTGAGCTGACCGTCAAGCTCTTCACGCGTGTAAACGCTTTCGAAATTTCCGCAAACGTTCGTATAGAAAAGAAGCGGGTTTTCGATCTTGTAGGAATAAACGCCCGAGCAACGAACCGAAACGTCAACGTCAAGCCCGATCTTCGAGTCGACTACACGAAACGGAATCGGGTTTTTTGTGCCGAACTTATTGTCGACGAGCTCTTTCGTGTTGAAGTAATAAACTCTCTGATCCTTGCCTGCATCACCGCCGAGCGTGAAGCGTTTTCCGATCGTTTTGAACGTATCGATGATGCTTTTTCCGAGAGGACCTGCGAAAATGCTCGGTTCGCTCGATTTATCGTATGTGTATTCACCCGGCTCAGCGCAGACCTCGACGATCTTGCCCTGCTCGATGATCATCATACACTGACCGTCGGCAACGGCGATACCCGAGCCGTTCGAGATAACGTTATCGTGGCCTTTCGTGTTCGAGCTTCTGCTTCCGATCTTTTTCTGACCTCTTACGGCGAGAGTTTCTTTGTCGAGCGAATCGCAATAGAAAAACTCGTTCCATTGATCGGCGAGAGTTCCGCCGAGTGCGCCTATACCTGCTTTAATAAGTCCCATGGTTGATCTCCTTTGGTTGTGTTTTTTGGCGGACCGTCGGGGACGCCGGTCCCTTCAATAGATTCAATTTAATTCCAACGTAACTCCGCGGGAATTGGGTATTAAAAATTTTCAACCTACACCGCGAGCATGAAAAAACGCGGGCAGGAAAAATGAAATTTCTATATTTTTCAAGGACATGCGCCTTGAAAAATATACCGCTGAACATTGCGAGTGTCGAGCGCTATGGGGTCCCCGCAAAACTTGTTTTGTGGGGGAATACGCGAGGCGCGAGCGCACAATGTTCCGAAAACCGATTGAAAACCCGTTTTCAATCGAGAGCGTTAGCGATATCGCGGGCAGTAAAAAAACAAAAAGTTGCCGGGGAATTAACCGGCAACGCTTTCGATGTAATCCGAGATATCTTTTACCGTTTTTACGCCGGTTACTTCATCGGGGATAATAATATTCATTTCATCCTCGAGAGTCATAAGCATCTCAACGATGTCAAGACTGTCGGCGCCGAGGTCGCGAACGATATCCGCGTCATCATTAATAGTTTCGACGTCAATGCGAAGCTGTTTCGCAATAACTTCTTTTACTCTGTTGATCATCTGCATAGTTAAAAAATTTCCTTTCGTTTTCGTCAAAAGCGACGAGGTTGACTATATAATAATCCAAACGAAACAAAATTACAAGCACTTTTTAATTTTTTTACATTTAATATGATTTTGAACCCCTCTTTCGGTTGACACAAAAGCGAAAGCGTGCTAAAATGGGATGTTATAATAGGAGTAATATTATGCTTATTTTAGGGATCGATCCGGGGCTTGCGACGATCGGCTTCGGACTCGTTATGAAAAACGGAGATAAATACCGCGCGATCGAGTACGGAGCGATAACGACCGCCCCGAAGCAGATGATCGAAAAACGGCTTTCGGACATCTATGACGATATGATGGCGATTCTGAAAAAGTTCAAGCCCGACTGTATGGCGATCGAAGAGCTTTTTTTCAACAACAACACCACAACCGCGATCGACGTTGCTATGGCAAGAGGCGTTATTCTTCTTGCGGCGAAGCAATGCGGTGTTGATATCTACGAATATACCCCTCTCGAAGTAAAAAGCTCGGTCGTCGGTTACGGCAGGGCGGAAAAACAGCAGGTGCAATATATGGTTCGTCTTATGCTCGGACTCAACGAAACGCCGAAGCCCGACGATACCGCCGACGCGCTTGCGCTCGCGCTGTGCCACGGAACGCGCAGTGCGGGATATATGGGTTAAAAACAGGAAAGGAGCACAAAAATGATTCACTTTTTAAGCGGAAACCTCGCAAAGCTCACGGGTGACTTCGCCGTTATTGAATGCGGAGGAGTCGGCTTCAAGGTCGGCATCTCGCTTACGACGAGCTCAAAGCTCTCGAATCTTGCCGACAAAAAGGTGCTTCTTTACACTTATATGTCTGTCAGCGAGGATAATATGTCGCTCTATGGCTTTTCCGAGGAGGACGAGCTTACGCTCTTCAAACGGCTCATCTCGGTTTCGGGCATCGGACCGAAGGCAGGTATTTCGATCCTCGGAACCTTCTCGCCCGACGATCTGCGAAGCGCGATCGCGAACAACGATGCAAAAACCATCGCCCAAGCGCCCGGAATCGGGCTTAAAACCGCGCAGAAGATCATCATCGAGCTGAAAGATAAAATCTCCGCAGGCGACGCAGTTCTTCCGCAGTCAGGCGGGTCGGGAAACAGCGAAAAGATGCTTCAGGTCGTCGATACGCTTGCCGTCTACGGATTCCCCCGCGCCCACGTTATTGAAACACTCAAAAAACTCGATACATCACTTCCCCTCGAGGAACTTATTGCACAGACGCTTCGCGTTCTCGGAAAGGAGGCGGGCAGGTAAATGCCGATAAACTCGAAAATTCCCGATTATTCCGAAGATTTCGATTTTGAGAGCCGTCTTACGACGGCGGAATTCACGTCCGAGGACGTTGAGTCGGAATTCTCTCTCCGCCCGAAATCGCTCTCGGAATACGTCGGTCAGCAAAAGGTCAAGGACAACCTCTCTGTCTTCATAAAAGCGGCGGCAACGAGGGGCGACTCACTCGACCACGTGCTTCTTCACGGCCCTCCCGGTCTCGGTAAGACGACGCTTTCCTGCATAATCGCCTCCGAGCTCGGAGTTAACCTCAAGGTCACGAGCGGTCCTGCGATCGAAAAGGCGGGCGACCTCGCCGCGCTTCTTACGACGCTCGAAAGAAACGACATACTCTTTATCGACGAAATACCCCGACTTCCCCGACAGGTCGAGGAGGTTCTCTATCCCGCGATGGAGGATTTTGCGCTTGACCTTATGATGGGAAAAGGTCCGTCGGCGCGCTCGATACGAATTCCTCTCAAGCCGTTCACGCTCATCGGCGCAACAACGAGAGCAGGTCAGCTCTCCTCACCCTTGCGCGATAGATTCGGCATGGCGTTCCGACTCGAGCTCTACACCCCCGAGGAGCTTTCGCTCATCATCACGCGCTCGGCAGGAATACTCGGTATTCCGATAACCGCCGACGGAAGCTATGAGATCGCGCTTCGCTCACGCGGTACACCGAGAATCGCAAACCGATTCCTCAAGCGCGTCCGCGATTTTGCGATAGTCGAGGGTAACGGTGTTATTGACTTTGCGATAACGCGAAAAGCACTTGATGCGCTTGAGGTCGATGCGCTCGGGCTTGACTCGGTCGACAGACGTATGCTCACGGCGATAATCAAGCATTTCGGCGGAGGCCCCGTCGGACTCGAAACGCTTTCCGCCGTCATCGGCGAGGAAGCGGTCACGATAGAAGACGTTTATGAGCCGTATCTGCTTCAGCTCGGGTTCATAAACCGCACCCCGCGTGGAAGATGCGCAACACGCAACGCATATCTCCACCTCGGACTTGAACCGCCGACCGAAGCAGGAAACGGTCAAGTCACCTTTACTGAATAAAATCACGGAGAAAATAATATGTTTTTTGCCGATAATTGGAAAGAATACCGCCTACTTGATGCCGAAAACGGAAAACGGCTTGAAAAATGGGGCGACTATATCCTCATCCGTCCCGATCCTCAGGTTATCTGGCACGGCGATGAATCGCGCCGTGAATGGAAAAAAGCCGACGGCATCTACAAGCGCTCGCGCTCGGGCGGAGGCGACTGGGTCAAAAAAGACGTTCCCGAGGAATGGATCATCTCCTACGGCGATTTGAAATTCGGGATATCCCCGATGGGATTTAAGCACACGGGACTTTTCCCCGAGCAGGCGGCGAACTGGGACTGGTTCTCAAAGCTCATCAAGGATTCGGGCAGAGAGATAAAGCTCTTGAACCTTTTTGCATACACCGGCGGTGCAAGCGTTGCCGCGGCGAAGGCGGGCGCGTTCGTTTGCCACGTTGATGCATCAAAGGGCATCGTTGCAAAAGCAAAGCGCAACGCCGAGCTTTCGAATATCCCCCAAAACAAGATAAGATACATCGTCGACGACTGCTTTAAGTTCGTCGCGAGAGAAATACGCCGCGGCAACAAATACGATGCCGTTATTCTCGATCCGCCGTCGTTCGGACGCGGACCGGGCGGCGAAAAATGGGTCATCGAGGAATGCCTCGACGAGCTCGTTGAGCTTGTTTGTCAGGTGCTTTCCGACGAGCCGCTTTTCGTGCTTCTCAACTCCTACACGACGGGGCTCTCCCCTGCCGCGAACGGTTACGTTCTCAGAAAGCACACGAAAAAGTTCGGCGGACGCGTCGTCAGCGAAGAGCTCGGTATTCCGATCGAGGAAAGCGGTGAGGCGCTCCCCTGCGGTGCTTCGAGCCGTTGGACTCCCGATATTTGATTTTTTAAGGATTAATTTTTGATGTTTATTGAAGCAAGAGGGGTTGGATTTTCCTATTCACCCGAGGACGAAAAGGTTTTAAACGGAATAGACCTCAAGATCGAAAAGGGTACTTATACCGCGATCCTCGGTCACAACGGATGCGGAAAAAGCACGCTTGCGAAGCTCCTTTGCGGAATTCTTCTTCCGACCGAGGGAACGGTTCTTGTTGACGGGATGAACACCGCCGACGAGGAAAAAACCTTCGAGATACGCAAAAAATGCGGTATGGTGTTCCAGAACCCCGACAACCAGCTCGTCGCGAGCGTTGTCGAGGAGGACGTCGCTTTTGCGCCCGAAAACCTCGGACTCCCCCGCGAGGAGATAAGACGCCGCGTTGACGAGGCGCTCAAAACCGTCGGCATGACCGACTATGCAAAGCACGCGACGCACAAGCTCTCGGGCGGTCAGAAGCAGAGAATCGCGATCGCGGGTATACTCGCGATGAGTCCCGATTGTATTATTTTTGACGAAGCGACGGCGATGCTCGACCCGTCGGGCAGAAAAGAGCTCGTGAGCGCGATGAAGCGTCTCAACCGCGAGATCGGAATCACCGTCGTTACGATAACTCACTATATGAACGAGGCGGTTGAAGCCGACCGTATCATCGTTATGAACGAAGGCAAGATAATCGCCGACGGAACGCCCGAGCAGATTTTCAGAGAGGTCGAGAAGCTTCATTCGGTTTCGCTCTCCGTTCCGCAGGTTACCGAGCTTTTCTATCAGCTCGAGCAGGACGGTTACGCGCTGCCGCGAGGCGTTCTCCACGCGATGGAAGCGTCCGACGTGCTCGAAGCTTTTATCGGAGGTGACCGCAAATGAACGCGCTTGAACTCAAAAACGTAAGCGTTATCTACGGCGAGGGAACACCTTTTTGCAAGGCGGCGCTCAACGACGTCAGCGTTTCGTTCAAAAAGGGCGAGATAACCGGTATCATCGGTCACACAGGAAGCGGAAAGAGCACTCTTGCATCGCTCACGAACGGACTCATAAAGCCGACCTCGGGCGAGATCAACCTTTTCGGCGAGAATATCTGGGCAAAGCCGAAGGAAATGAAAAAGATAAGAAGCAGAGTCGGGCTTGTTTTCCAATACCCCGAATATCAGCTTTTTGACGAAACGGTCGAGTCGGATATTGCGTTCGGACCGAAAAACATCGGTCTCTCCGACGAAGAAATAAAAGAAAGAGTACGTCTTGCATCGGAATTTTGCGGACTTACTCAAAAAGAACTCAAAAAATCCCCCTTTGAGCTCTCCGGCGGTCAGAAAAGACGCGCCGCGATCGCGGGCGTTATCGCCATGATGCCCGAGGTCCTCGTTCTCGACGAGCCCGCCGCAGGACTTGACCCGAGAGGCAAGGAAGAAATTCTCAGAGGACTCGTTGAATACAAAAACACCTACGGCGCTACGCTCCTCATCATCTCCCACAGCATGGAGGATATCGCGAAATATGCGGACAGAATCCTCGTTATGAAAAAGGGCGAGGTCTATATGCAGGGCGGTGTCGAGGAGATATTTATGCAGGCGGAAAAGCTTTTTGACGCCGATCTTGACGTTCCGCAGATCACGAAGCTTTTCATCGAGCTGAAAAAACGCTCTCTTTGCAAATCCAACGACGTCTATACCGTCGGATATGCAAAAAAAGAAATAGAGAAACTTATCAAGGAATCAAAAAATGCTTAAAGACGTGACCTTCGGGCAGTATTATCCGGGGAACTCACTGCTTCATAAGACCGATCCGAGAATAAAGATGGTTATCCTCATCGAATATCTCGTTATCGTTCTTATGGCAAAAACCGAACTCGCCGCACTCCTTTCCCTCGCTTTCACCGCGTTCCTCATCGCGGTTTCGGGGATAAGATTTTCGGTGCTCATCAAATCGGTCAAGCCGTTGATGTTCGTGCTTCTTTTCACGGCGGTGATAAACCTCTTTTTCACGAAGTCGGAGCAACCTCCGATAATCGACTTGAATTTCATAAAAATATACGAAGAGGGCATAAAAACGGCGGTTATGATGCTCTTGCGCCTCGTTTCGCTCGTTCTCGGCACAAGCGTGCTCATCTCATTTACGACGAGCCCTCTCGAGCTCACGGATGCGATCGAATCGCTTCTTTCGCCTCTGAAAAAGGTGAACGTTCCCGTCCACGAGTTCGCGATGATGATGTCGATCGCGCTTCGCTTTATCCCGACGCTCATCGAGGAGACGAACAAGATCATTTCCGCACAAAAGGCGCGTTGCGCCGATTTTGAGAGCGGAAATCTTCTCGTGCGTATGAGAGCGTTGATTCCGATACTTATTCCCCTTTTCGTCTCGTCGGTCCGCCGTGCGGAGGAGCTCGCGGACGCGATGGAATGCCGTTGCTATCACGGCGGAGAGGGAAGAACGAAGCTGAAAGTCATGCGTTCTTCTCCCTCGGACTACGTTTTTCTTCTTTCCGTCAGCGTTTTGGCGGTTTTGATGTTTCTGATTGACGGCAAAACTTTCTCGGAGGTTATCGTATCTTGCAGGGCTATCTTCTCAAAATAGCATACAAAGGCACGAACTACTGCGGTTGGCAGGTTCAGCCCGAGCTTCCGACGGTTCAAGCCGTTCTCCAAAAAGCGTGCGAGGATGTTTTTTGCGCGCCCGTCTCGGTTACGGGATGCAGCAGGACCGACTCGGGCGTTCACGCGAGGGGATTTTGCGCCCTCGTCTCGGGCGAGATTCCCGATATACCCGTCGAGTCACTTCCGCTTGCGATAAACACGAAGCTCCCCGAGGATATTTCGGTTTTCTCTGCCAAACGCGTTCCCGAGGGGTTTCATCCGCGATATGACGCGCTCGGGAAGGAATACGTCTACTATGTCCGCAACAGCCGTGTGCGCGATCCGTTCACGGACGACACGAGCTGGCTCTTTCCGAAGAATATCGACGTCGGGCTTGCGAACGAGCTCTGCGGTCAGTTCGTCGGGAAGAAGGACTTCCGCGCGTTCATGGCGGCAGGGTCGAAAATAGTAGATACCGTGCGCGAGGTGCGTTATTTCGACGTTAAGCGCGAGGGCGATATGGTAATATTTACCGTGGCGGCGGACGGCTTCTTATATAATATGGTACGAATTATGGTCGGAACGGTCGTCGAGCGCGCGTCCGGCGGAACGGGTATGACGATTCCCGAGATTATTCAATCGCTCGACAGACACAACGCAGGTATTACGGCACCTGCAAAGGGGTTATTCCTCAACAAAGTTTTTTACGACCTGTAAGTTCCCGAAAGGAGGTATTGCTTTGGGCGCTTTTTCGGCTTTTAATGACAAAAAAAGAAAAGACAGGAGCGAAACACCGTCTTCCTCGTCTTACTACGTAAAACTCGGACGCAGATCGGCGCTTTTGCGATACATAGTCCTCGGGTTCGTCGTTGCATTCGTCGTATTTTCCCTCTCCTTCCACAGCAACGAGATAACTATCGAGAATTTCAGGTATATGCTGAAATTCATCAACCTCGGCGAGAATGCCGAAACTCCCGACGGCGGAGTTCTCACGTTCGACGCGACCGAGGGCAACAAAGGCATTATCTTCAAGGGCGACCTCGCCGTTATGAACGAAAGCGGTGTCACCGTTACGGGCTGGGACGGAGAGATACTTCTCAAATCCGACTTTATGTTCGACCATCCGAAGATGGTGGAAAACGGCATCAACCTTTTCTGCTACGACATCGGCGGTAACGACATAAAGGTGTTCAACTCCTACTCGCGCGTGTGGTCACCCGAATCCCCGTTTGAATACCCGATCTACGGACTTGCCGCATCGAAAAAGGGCGGGTTTGCCGTTATCACGTCCTCGAAGGGCTACCGCTCGGCTGTGTACGTCTACGACAGCGCGTTCCGACTTATCTACTCGCGACTTTTCAGCGACGACTACGTTGATTTCGTTGATATTTCAAGCAACGGTAACGAGTTCGTCACGGCGGCTCACTTCTCGGACAAGGGTAACCTCGTAACGAGAATCTCTCGTTTTTCCACCGAATCGGAAAACGCACTTAACACGCAGGATTTCGTCGGAGAGATTCCTCTCGGCGTCTATTATACCGAAAACGGGTTCGCGCTCATGACGAGCAACGCGCTCCGTCTTTTCGACTCCGACGGCAACATCGCCGGTACGGTCGATTTCGGCGGCCGTGAGCTTCTTTCGGGCAGAATTATCGAAAAATACGCGCTCATCACCTACGGGCTTGACGGTCTTTCGGGCGGTGCGCAGGCAGTTGTTTACAACCTCGACGGAAGCGTAAGGTTTGAAAAATCGTTCAAAACCTCGCTTTCCGACACGTCAGTATGCGGTGAAAAGCTCTACGCCCTTTCCCCCGGCGTTCTCTCCGTGACCGATATCGGCACGGGTGAGGAAAATATTTACTCCGTTCCCACTTCGTTCTCTTCCATCGTCCGCGACGGCGAAAGAATCGTTCTCTTCTCGGAAAACCGCGCGGAATATTTCGATCCGAAAAATTTTGAAAGGCAGGATTAAACAATGAGTTGGTTTCTTGACGTTTCCATTATTCTTATCTTTTCGTTGACGGTGTTCTTTGCCGCGAGAAACGGGTTCGTAAAAACGCTCATAAGCGCGGTCTCGTTTATTCTTGCGATAGTTATTACGGCGACGTTCGCGACGCCTCTTGCAAATTACTTGAAAACAACCCCGATCGCCGAAACGATCGAAACGGCGACCGAGGAAAAGATAACCGAATTTATTCTCGAGGACGCGGTCAACGTTGACGGACTTATTAACGGCGATTCCGAAAAGTTCAACACCCTCCTCTCGATCACGGGTATCAACAAAGGCGAGCTTTCGAAATGGTACTCCGAAAACGTAATCGACGTCACCAACAAAGAGTCTGCCCTCGCGAAGCATATCGCAACGCCGATCATCGACATCACTGCGACGGCAGCGTCGATCGTTCTTCTTTTCATCGGAACGCAGATTCTTCTTTCGATACTCTCGAGAGTACTCAACGTTATCGCAAAATTGCCTCTCCTTCGCACCTGCAACAAATTCCTCGGAATTTTGCTCGGCATCGTGCTCGCGGCGTTCAGAATCTTCCTTTTCTGCTTCGTTATGCGTCTTCTCATCGAAAACGCCGATTTCTTGGGAAGCGATTTCATCTCGGCACTCGAGCCCGAAAACACGTTGATTTTTGACAAACTTCAGAACGTAAACTTATATTCCTTTTTTCTTTGATTCATTGAGGCGTTAAAATGAAAAAACAAATTCCAAACATGCTCTCTGTTCTCCGTCTTTTTATGGTCCCTCTCTTTTACTATACTTATTTTGAGTATACCGAAGGACCGAAGCAATATATCGCCGTCGGCGTCTACGTTCTCGCGTGGCTCACCGACGCGCTCGACGGTTATCTCGCAAGGCGCAACAACTGGATCACCGACGTAGGCAAGATTCTCGATCCCGTTGCGGACAAGCTGATGCAGTTCACCGCCGCTTTGTGCTTTACTATCGACAACAGCATCTTCCTCATCATGCTTATTCCGCTCATCGTGAAAGAAATCGGAATGCTTTTCGGCACGGTGGCTATACTTAAAAGGAAGAAGGTCGTCGTTCAGGCGAGCTGGTACGGAAAGGTTGCGACCGTGCTCCTTTTCGGCTGCGCGCTTTTGCGCCTCATAATCCGCGACAACGCAACGCTTGATATCGTTCTCTGTATCACGATGCTCTGCGTAATGCTTTTCTCGATCACAATGTATTACGTCAAGGATTTCAAAGGGAAATACGACCTTAAAGTTTTTCGCAAATAAAGAGGTATTTATAAAATGGAACTCAAACGCTGTTCACGCTGTAATGTACGGCCTGCTGTTGTTTTCGTCCAGAAAAACGAAAACGGCAAGATCGTCAACGAGGGCTTTTGCATCAAATGCGCCCGCGATCTCGGAATCAAGCCGATCGAAGATATCATAAAACAGATGAATATTTCTCCCGAGGAGCTTGATGCGCTCAGCGACGGTATGATGGAGGGTCTTATGCCTTTTGACGGCGACGGCGACGACGAGGGCAGAGCGCCTTCGATCGACCTCAACTCGTTTTTCGGCGGTCCTTCCCCCGAGAGCGCGGAAAAGGGCGACGCTTCGGGAAAATCCGATCCGAAAGCGCAAAAACGCAACCGCCCGAGCTATCTCCGCGATTTTTGTCTCAACCTTACCGCACGTGCACGTGACGGCAAGCTCGACAACGTTATCGGCAGAGACAACGAGCTTGAGCGCGTTATTCAGATTCTTACCCGCCGTCAGAAGAACAACCCCTGCCTCATCGGCGAGCCGGGTGTCGGTAAGACCGCCGTTGCGGAAGCGCTCGCGCAGAGAATTGCCTCGAACAACGTGCCCTACAAGCTCAAGGGCAAAGAGGTCTATCTCGTTGATATGACCGCGATCGTTGCGGGAACGCAGTTCCGCGGTCAGTTCGAAAACCGTATGAAGGGACTCATCGAGGAGACGAAAAAAGCGGGCAACGCGATTCTCGTTATCGACGAGGTCCACGCTATTGTCGGCGCAGGCAACGCCGAGGGCGGTATGAACGCGGCAAATATCTTAAAGCCTGCATTAAGCCGAGGCGAGATTCAGCTCATCGGCGCAACGACGCTCAACGAATACCGTCAGTATATCGAAAAGGATGCCGCGCTCGAGCGCAGGTTCCAGCCGGTTATGATCGGCGAGCCCTCGATCGAGGACACGATCAAGATTCTTGCAGGTATCAAAAAATACTATGAAACGCACCACGGACTTAACGTCCCCGAATATCTTCTCAGACGCATCGTAACGCTTTCCGAGCGTTATATCACCGACCGTTTTCTTCCCGACAAGGCGATCGACCTCATGGACGAGGCGTGCTCGCACATCGCGATGCGCTCCCCCGTCGTCAACGAGATCGGCGAGATAAGCGACGAGATCAAAAAGCTCCGTGACGAGCTCTCGGCTCTCGAGGCAAAAGAAACTCCCGAGGAGGACGACTACCGCCGTATCGCCGACCTTAAGACCTCGCTTCTCCAAAAAGAAGCACGCTTCAACGACCTTTCCGCCGAGCGCGACAAGCTCACGCTCACCGAGGAAGCGATCGCGAGAGTTATCGAGGTCTGGACGGGCGTACCCGCAACGAACATCACTGAAAACGAGTTCGTTCGTATCGAGCGCCTCGAGGAAGAGGTCAAAAACCGTATCATCGGTCAGGATACCGCGGTCAACTCGGTCGCAAGGGCAATAAAGCGCTCGCGCGCAGGTATCTCCTACAAGAAAAAGCCCGTTTCGTTCATTTTCGCGGGAAGCACGGGCGTCGGCAAGACCGAACTTGTGAAGGTCCTCGCAAATTATCTTTTCGACTCGCCCGAGTCGTTGATTCGACTCGATATGAGCGAATTTATGGAAAAGCATTCCGTCTCGAGAATCATCGGCTCGCCTCCCGGCTACGTTGGATATGACGAGGCAGGTCAGCTCACCGAAAAAATACGCAGAAAGCCGTACACGGTCGTTCTTTTCGACGAGATCGAGAAGGCGCACCCCGACGTTATGAACATTCTGCTTCAGATTCTCGACGACGGCAGAATCACCGACGCGCACGGCAAGGAAGTTAATTTCGAAAACACGGTCATCGTTATGACGACGAACGCGGGCAGCTCGGAATCGGGCTCGATAGCGGGATTTGGCGAGAGCCAAGCACAGAACGAAAAGACAAAGGTTATGAAGGCGCTCGAAGCGTTCCTCCGTCCCGAGTTTATCAACCGCGTTGATGAGATCGTTGTGTTTAACCGTCTTACGCGCGATAACTTCAAAGAAATCTGCAAGATCATGCTTTCCGACCTTAATAGCGTTCTTGACGAAAAGGGTATCGACTTTGAATATACCGACTCTCTCGTCGGATATCTTTCCGACAAGGGCTATTCCGAAAAATACGGCGCGCGTAATCTCCGCCGTATCATCCAGACCGACATCGAGGACAAGATTGCAAACGAGATCGTCGCGAACTACAAAACGCCGATCAAAAAGGTTGTTGTCGATTCAAAGGACGGAAACGTGATTCTCACGACCGAAAAATAAACGAAATTTCAAATCGGAGTTTTTGTTATGGCAGAAAACGGATCCGAAAAACTGAAAATAAAAACCGTTTTGAGCACAGAAAACGATGAGGAAATGATATTCTCCCCCGAGGAGATGCAGCCGTTCGAGGTTGCCGAGGCGCTCGAGAGCGACCTCATCGACGGAAAAACGCAAAAAGCCGTCAAAAAAGCGCGCCGTCTTTTCGGTGCGAACGACGTGAAAAGCGAGTTCCGTCTTTCCTTCCGCGAGGGACTTAAAAACCAGATAAAAGGGCTTACGGGTATCTTCCTTTTCATCTCGTCGTTTTTGATGTATCTTTTCCGTCCCGACGAGCCGACCTATCTCGTTATGACGGTCGTGGTCGGGCTCATCATCTTGCTGAACGCTTTTGCGGAATTCCGCGCGAGCGTTGCACTCCGAGTGCCGAAGAAGTATTCAT
This sequence comes from Eubacteriales bacterium, assembly GCA_045651025.1. Taxonomy (GTDB): domain Bacteria; phylum Bacillota; class Clostridia; order Oscillospirales; family CAG-382; genus Coliplasma. The sequence goes on along the minus strand of JAZRRU010000052.1, from coordinate 14,406 downwards.
CCCTGAAAGCCAAAGTCGTCCGCGACGGCGAGGAATCGATGCTCGACAGCCGACAGCTCGTTCCGGGTGATATTATCACGCTCGAAGCGGGTATGATGGTGCCTGCCGATTGCCGTCTCATCGACGATATGGGCTTTTCGGTTCTCGAGTCGCACGTAAGCGGAGGAAAAGGAAGCGTTCCGAAGAACAGCCGTTACCTCTCGCGCGACGGGCTTGAGGTCATCAGTGCGAACATGGTCTACGCCGGAAGTATCGTCACGTCGGGCCACGCGACCGCGATCGTATGCCGTATCGGGCGCGACACGCTCGTTCGTCGGATGCGCTCGGGGAACGATGAATATACGCCGAAGATACTCAAATACGTCGGAAATCTCTCAAAAACCGTCTCGCTCATCTCGGTCGTCGCATCGTTTTCGCTTCTCTTCCTCGGCGTTATGTCGGGCGCGGATATTACCGAATGGTTCATCTGCTCTCTCGCGATCGGTGCGAGCTCGCTCTGCGACAGTATGGTTTCGCTTTGCGCTTCCTCGCTCGGGTTCGGTGCGAAAAAGATGGCGGACGACGGAACGGTTATTAAAAACTATAACTGTATCGAAAAGCTTGCAAACACAAACACGATAATGTGCGGAAAGAACCTCGCGTTCCCGCCGAAAAGGATAAATCTGACGGGACTTTACTTCTCGGGCAAGAGCTACGACCGCGAAAAACGTCCCGACGAGCACGCCGAGGAGCTCTTAAAGCTCATGCTCGTCTGCTCGGATGCAAGAAAAATCACGCAGGCGGAGAAGAAGCTCCGTCGCGGTCTCCCCGAATACAAGGGCAACCCGCTCGATGATGCGATCGTCGATTACTTCGGCGAATGGGCAAAGCCGATCGGCATGATACGCGACGAATACATCCGTCTTGACGCCGAATATACTCTTTCGGGCGATATTTCGCGAATGCTGACGCTTCGCGACGGAAAAAACGTTATTATCGTACGCGGTTCGCCCGAGAACATACTTTCCCGATGCGTCGGATATACTCTCAACGGTGTTGACTATAAGCTCAGCGACTTCACGCGGAAAAAGATTCTCGTTGCCGTCGAGGATATGGCGCGGACGAACAGCTTCCTCGTAGCGGTTGCAACAGGCGAGACCGAGGCGGAAACGCTCCGCGATATCGACGCTGAGGAACGCCTTATCTTCAAGGGCTTCGTTTCCTTTGCGAGCTCGCTCGACGCAGGCGTTGCGGAGGCGGTCTACCGATGCGAAAATTCGGGAATCGAAACCGTACTTAACTCGAACGACGCTTACTACACAGCACTCAACTCCGCGAAAAGCGCGGGTATAATCACCGACGAAGCGCAAATAATAACCGCAGAGCAGATGCGAACCGCTCCCCGCGGACTTTTCATCGCGAACTCGCCCTACTATCGGATGTTCCTCAACGTTGACGATCTCGAATGGCTTGATATCATCCGTCTCCGCAAGCAGAACGGACGCGTCACCGCCGTCACGGCAGAACGCATCAACGAGCTTCCGATAATGCACGAATCGGACGTTTCGATCGTTCCCGAGAACTCGTCGGACACGCTCCGCCAGACCGCCGACGTGCTGATGCTCGGCAACGGTATCAACCTTATTGCCGACGGTATTCTCAACGCAAAAACGATCTGCCGAAGAATTTTCTCGGTTCTCAAGTATCTCCCTGCCGCATCGATGATGATGCTCACGGCATCGTTTTTCTCACTTTTCCACAACAACGTCAACCCCTTCCGCGCGCAGGACGTGCTTTTCGGGGGAATTATATTTAACCTTGCTTTTGCATTCTCGCTCGCGTTTGCGCCGAGAAACATGAAAAATCTCAAGGAAAAACAGCAAAAATTCGGCACGAAGCCGAAGCCGGCTCATTTCATCTACCCGATCGCGTTTTCGCTCGGCGGCGGACTTGCGCTCTTCATAACTTTTGCTGTTACAACCTCCTACTCCTGTTCACTCATCTCGCTCTCGATACTTCTCTTCCTCTATGCGGGCTCGCTCGGCGGAAGAGGCAGTATTTTCAAAAAACGCCGTTTCGGTAACCGTATGCTTTATATCAGCGGTGCCTGCGTTTTTGCACTTACGGCGATCCTCACGGCAACGCCGTTCGGTGAGAGTGCGTTCGGATACGTCCGTCCCGATATGAAGAGCTTGATCGTTGCGATCGTCGTTGCGGTTGCGTTCTATATACTTTCGGAAACGACGAAATATTTCCTCTCGGCGGAGGGCAGAGAAAAGCTCAAAAAGCTCCGAAACAGAGCAACCCTCGAGGACGACGATATCGATGACGATGTCGAAGAGGAAACGTTCGAGGACGAGACCGTCACCATTCTTGCCGACGATCCCGAAAACGAACCCGACGAAAACGAAGAGGTGGACTCTCTCTCCGACACGGAGATCGAAACGATCGACGGAATCCTCACCGTCGACGACGAAAACGAAGAAAATGAAGAAATAAAAACTACCGAAAGGAGCAACGAAAATGACGAAGATAACGGCTGATATGCTTGTCGGCGACGTACTCGACGCGCAGCCCCAGCTCGCGCAGTATTTCCTCGAAATCGGCATGCACTGTCTCGGTTGCCCGATGTCGCGCGGCGAATCTATCGCTGACGCTTGCAGCGCACACGGTCAGAACGCAGACGAGCTTCTCAAAAAGCTCAACGACGCTCTCGCAAAATAATTTGATTTTAAGGAGAAACGAAAAATGAAATTTTTCTCGGAATTCAAGGCATTTATCTCAAAAGGAAACATCCTCGATATGGCAGTCGGTGTTATCATGGGCTCTGCGTTCGGTAAGATCGTTTCCTCGCTCGTTGCGGACATCATCATGCCCGCAATCGGCAAGCTCGCAGGAACCCAGTCGCTTGCTGATATGAAATATATCCTCACCGAAGCTGTGACCGATCCCGAAACCGCAGCAGTCGTAACTCCCGAGGTTGCGATCAAATACGGTCAGTTCATTCAGTACATAATCGACTTCCTTATCGTTGCTTTCTGCATGTTCCTCGTTATCAAAGTATTTATGGGCATGCGTACGAAGCTCGAAAACCTCAAAAAGAAGGAAGAAGAGGTTGCAGAAGAAGCTGCTCCTGCTGAACCCACCGTTGAAGAGAAGACTCTTGATGTTCTTAATGAAATCAAGACCCTTCTCGAAAATAAGTAAATTGCGCTTACGCATTGCAGAATAACGCAAAATTAAAGGACTCGTTTTAAAACGAGTCCTTTTTGTTATGTTTTTGGACGATATATTGCTACGCAATTCGATATTTTTTCCTATCGAAAAAAGCGATATATTTACCTGACGGTAAATTCGATATGATATAAATCCCTTAACGCCCCGCAGGGCATATCGTGCGCACGGCGCATATCGAACGCCGAAGGCGTATATCGAAAATCCCGTTAGGGATTTATATCGATGCATTGTGTCCATTAGAACACAATGCTAACGCATAAACTGCGCCGTTTTTAATCATAATTTCGCGTACCTCGCGTCCGTCGAGTTCTCTCGGAAGGATTCCCTTTTCGATAGAAAGCGCCGCGCCGATACCCGCCGCCTCGCCCGAGGAGCGAACCGAATGCTGAACGCGGAGACTGCTCTGCGCGAGGAATTCCGCGCCGAGGCATCTTCCTGCGACGAGAAGGTTATCGATTCCTTTTACGACGAGCGAACGGAACGGAATTTCGTACCAGTTCTTTCCGTCGTCGATGGGCTTGATTCCGCTCGGGTCGAACTCAAAAACACCGCCGTGAATGTCAACGGGATAGTTCGACTGGCAGAACATATCGTCAAATTTCATTCTGCGGAGAAGGTCTTCGGCAGTAAGAACGTACTCGGTGACCGCGTTTCTGCTCTCGCGTATGCCGACGAGCGACGCGATATCCGAAACGTAAGCGTTCTCAAATCCGCGCAGGTATTTCTTGCAGAACGCAAGCTGACGCGCGATCGCTTTTTTGCCTTTTATCTGTGCTTTCGTGAGGTGCTCGGGGTTCGTGCCGTCGGTATCAACGAAAAACTCGGGGTTGTTGAACGCGACGCATCCGCGTCTTCCCGTTACCGAGAATCCCTGCCAATATGCTTTATCCTCCTCGAGAAGGTCGCCGTTTTCGATCGCCTTTTTGAAGATATCGTTGAGCGCCCAGTCGTCGCCTACACAGCAAGCGGCATAGATAACGCCCTCGCTGTAGCACGCCGTGCCCCAAAGTCCGGTTCGGCTCGCCTCTTCGTTGAGAAGACGTCCGAACTCGTCATAGTCAACGCCCGACACGATATATCGGAGCGATATCGGCTGGTTCTTGCCGTTTTTCGGGTTGCCCTTACTGTATTCCGCGCCTGCGCGCACGCAGACGTCGGCATCGCCCGTCGCATCGATGAATGCTTTTGCACGGATACGGCCGAGACCGTTTTTGTTCGCGACGACGATATCGGTAAGCGTTCCGTCGGAGACGACCGCTTCGGCGATGAACGTATGATAGAGTATTCTTACGCCCGACTCATCACAGAGCTCCTCGAGCACGGTTTTCAGCATTATCGGATCAAAATTCGCGCCTCTTTCGTCGACCGCGCCGACAGCGAGAAGCTTCTCGCGGACGAGGTTGCTCACGTAGGAGCACTGCGGTTCACCCTTGATGTGAGTCGACATAACGGGCAGCACGAGCCCGTTCGTTGCAGTTCCGCCGAGCGAGCCGAGAGACTCGACAACAAGCACGTCACGCCCCATTCTTCCTGCGGAGATTGCGGCAAACGCACCCGCAGTTCCGCCGCCGCAAACGACGATTTCCGCCTCTGCAAAAAGAGGAAGCTTCGTGTAGTCCATTTTTCAACCCTCCAGCATATTCAAAAATTCTTCTTCGTCAATTATCTTGATTCCAAGCGTTTTCGCTTTTTCGAGCTTGCTTCCCGCGTCGCTTCCGCAGAGGAGAAGATCGGTTTTTTTCGAGACCGAGCCCGACGCGTTTCCGCCGTGAGCTCGTATGAGCGCCTCCGCCTCGTTACGCTTGAGCGTCAGGAGAGTTCCCGTTACGACGACCGTCTTGCCCGAGAGTGCGTTTCCGAGCTGTTTTTCCTTACATTCGCCCGAAACGCCTGCGTCGAGCATACGTTTTACGAGCTCGCGTGAGCTCGCGCGCGAGAAGAAGCGCACGATGGACGAAGCACTTTCTTTTCCGATATCGTCGATAGCACAGAGTTCTTCCTCGGTTGCGGTCATAACCGACTCGATATTACCGAACCGTTTTGCAACCGTCTGCGCCGCTTTTTCGCCGATATGGCGTATTCCAAGCCCGAAAAGGAGCTTTTCAAGCCCTTGCTCGCGGCTTTTTTCGATGGATTTTATTATATTCGCCGCGCTCTTTTCGCCAAGTCCGTCGAGAACGGCAATATCTTCTTTTTTCAGATAATAGAGGTCGGCGGAATCACGGATAAGCCCTTTTTCGATAAACTGCTCGATGATACTCTCGCCGAGGCAATCGATATTCATCGCATCCCGCGAGACGAAATGGATGATGCTTCTTCCCTGCTGACTTCTGCAGTCGGGGTTGATGCATCTTACCGCCGCTTCGCCGTTTTCACGCACGACCTTCTCTCCGCACGAGGGGCAGAATTCGGGCATTTCAAAAGGAACGGCATCCGCTTTTCGCTTTTCAACAACAACCTCGATAATTTCGGGAATTATCTCGCCCGCTTTTCGAAGCTTGACCGTGTCGCCGATGCGGATATCGCGCTCGCGGATAAAATCGATGTTATGAAGCGTCGCGTAGGAAACAGTGCTTCCCGAAATATGAACGGGATTGAGCACCGCGCGGGGCGTCAGCACGCCCGTCCGTCCGACCTGAATATCGATATCCAGAAGCTCGGTCTCGGCAATTTCGGCAGGAAATTTGTAGGCGATCGCCCATCTCGGAACGCGCGAGGTGCTTCCGAGCATATCGCGCATTGCAAAGCTGTTGACCTTGATTACCGCGCCGTCGGTATCATAGGGGAGTTCTTTCCGTTCCGACCCGATTTTCTGCACGGCGGAAATAACCTCTTCCGCGTTCTTGCAGACCGTCACGTCGGGCGAGACGGTGAACCCGAGCGATTCCATAAGCGGAAACGTCTCGATATGATGCTCGGGCATATCCTCAAACTGCTGAAGATTGAACACAAAAATCTCGAGTCCGCGCTCGGCGCAGAGCTTTGAGTCAAGCTGCTTCAGCGAGCCGGCGGCGGCGTTGCGGGGGTTCGCAAACGGCTTTTCGCCATTTTCGTCGCGCTTTTCGTTGAGACGAGCGAAGACCCTTCGGGGCATATAGACCTCGCCTCTTACGACGAGATTTTTTTCACGCGTGAGCTTCAGCGGAACGGACTTGATAGTCTTTATGTTCTCGGTCACGTCCTCGCCGAAAATTCCGTCCCCGCGCGTAAGACCGCGCACAAGAACGCCGTTTTCATATTCAAGCGACACCGAAAGACCGTCGAACTTCTTCTCGACGGCAAACTCGGCATCGGGATATTCTTTTTTTATTTTTTCGACGAACTCTCTGATCTCCTCTTCCGAAAAGATATCGTCGAACGAGTCCATCGCGACCGCGTGGCGCACCTTTTCGAATCCTTCCGAAACCTTTCCGCCGACACGCTGGGTCGGGGAGTTCGGGTTCTGAAGCTCGGGATAGTCACGCTCGAGGTCGAGGAGACGCCTGAAAAGAAAGTCGTATTCCTCGTCCTGCATTATCGGAGAGTCGAGCTCATAGTAGAGCTTTGAGTGATATAAAAGCGTTTCCTCGAGTCGTCGCATCTCGCGCTCGATTTCTTTTATATCCTTTATTTCTTTTTGCATATTATCGCAACCCAATCATTTTTCTCTTTGAGGTCAAGGACTTCAAAGCCGTTATTTGCAAGCGCGTCGAGGACGAATTCCTTTCTCGGAGAGATGATGCCCGAGCAGACGAGACGACCGTCAGAAGTAAGGCAGGCATCAAAAAGCGGAAGCATATCGCTGATGATATCTGCAACGATGTTCGCAAGGATGATGTCGTACTTGCAGTTTGCAAACTTGTTCCAGAACTCCTCGTCGGAGAGCACGTTACCGCAGAAAACGTCCATCTTTCCCTCGGGAAGTCCGTTCTTTTCCGCGTTCTCGACCGCGATACGCGTTGCAACCATATCAATATCGACCGCATCGATATGCTCAGCGCCGAGAAGCGCCGCGCCGATGCCGAGGATACCGCTTCCGCAGCCCATGTCAAGAACGTTCTTGCCCTCGGGCGAAAGCGTTTCGACAGCTTCGAGACAGAGCGCCGTCGTTTCGTGTCTGCCCGTTCCGAACGAGGATGCGGGGTCGATCTCGATAACGGTTCTGCCGTTGCCCTCTTCCTTTTCCCACGAGGGAACGACGAGGAATTTCTCGCCGATGGGAAGCGGATGGAAATACTGCTTCCAGTTGTTTTCCCAGTCCTTTTCGTCGGTGACCGAAAGCTCAGTCTCAAGCGAGCCGAGCCAGTCCTCACCGCCCTGCTTCAATCTTTCGATTCCCGCAAGAATGCCCTCGAGCTGAAGCGCGCCCTGTTCGTTCTCGGCGAGGTAGACGCGGACGAGAACGTCGCCGTCCTCACGCAGAAGCCCTTCCTCGACGTAATCGACGGGAACGGTCTTGCTCTCGAGAAGCTCCATCAGGTCTCTCGGGTCCTCGACCGAGAAGCAGCTGATGCCCTCGTTGAAAAGAACGCCCGAAACGACCTCGCTTCCTGCGGTTGTCGTATGTATCGTAATTTCGTTGAATTTCATTGTTTTCGACCTCTCTATCTGTTTTTCAATGCTTCTTCGTACATCTTTTTCATCGCAAGCGCATCGTCCGATTGCGTTCCTGCCGACTCGCAGATTATCGTCGGAGAGACGCCGAGCGATACGATCGCCTCTGCGAGCGGTTCAAATCGCGGGCCGTAGATATCGTCCTCGAACGTGAGGTGCTTCTTCTCGCCCATTTCGGTATACATTATTTTCGAAAAATGGCAGTGCAGGTTCTCGGCGTATTCCGCGCCGAGCGTGCTCGAAATCTCATCGAAGATACGCTTGAAATCATCGACGGTGTTAAGAGAACCTCTGTCGCGCGCGTTCAGGTGACCGAAATCCACAACAGGTGCAAAAAATTTCGAAATCCTGCAGAGCTCGAGAACCTCGGAAAGCGTTCCGAGCTGGTTGACCTTTCCCATCGTTTCGATACCGACGATCGGAGTGAATCCGTTGTCCTGCATCATAAGCGCGACACCGCAAAGCGTCTCGCGCGCGTAACCCATCGCTTCCTCACGCGAAATTTTTGCGCAGGAACCGCAATGCACGACCATCGTTTCCGCGCCGAGAAGCGTGCTGACCGCCGCGCTCTGACGGATATATTCGATGCTGTTGTCGCGTTTTTGCTTCTCGACCGAGGAAAGCGAGATGAAGTACGGCGTATGGAACGACATTTTTATGCCGTGCTCCTTGGCTTTTGCGCCGATCGCGGTAAAAAGCTCAACGCTTCCCGTGATGCCGTTGCCCGCCTCGTATTCATAGGCGTCAAGCCCTATATTTTTTACAAAACCGGGTGCTTGAAGAGTTGATCTTCCGCCGGCGTTCTTAAACGCCTCGGAGTTTCCGCCCGGACCGAATTTTGCGCCCATAATCATTTTCCGTTTCTTTTTTTATTTTTTATGACCGTTTTCAATTTTGTTTTTACGTCCTTCGCCGCGAGCCAATCGAGCCCTTTTACGAACGGACGCTCAAAAAAGCGCTTCACGCGGAAAAACGTGCTCTCGACGGGTTGGATCGGCTTTACGAGCGCGAATCTTATACCCGAAAGATGCGCGGCGATACAGTCGGTAAAAATCTGGTCGCCGACGGCGAGAACCTCGTCCTTTTCGAGTCCGAAATGCTCGATGCATCTGAGTACGCCTTTCGGGGAGGGCTTTCCCGCCTTGCAGACGTAGAAAAGTCCGAGTCCCTCGTTGAAAACCGAAACTCTGTTTCCTTTATTGTTGGAAACGAACGCCATTTTTATTCCGTTTTCGCGCAGGATCGAGAAAAACTCGTTCATCTTCTCGGTCGGGCGCTCGATCTCATAGGGCGCGATCGTGTTGTCGATATCAAAAACGATGCCCTTTACCCCGAGGTCGGAGAGGACCTCGGGCGTTATCGTATACACTTCATAGAACGCCATATCGGGACGGAAAAGGTTCTTCATAAATTATCTCCGAAAAAAATTATTCCTTAAAGCTTGTTTTCGCGAGGACCGCGAGAGAAATTTGGTTTGCAATCCCCGTTCGAAGCAATTTAGCGCAGGTGTTAACCGTTGCGCCCGTCGTCGAAAGGTCGTCGACGAGAAGAAGTTTTTTGTATCGTTCCGGTTCGGGAATAACACGCTTCAGCGCGAACGATCGGTTCGCGTTTTCGAAACGCTCCTTCGCGGAAAGGTTTTTCTGCTCGCGCGAGCGCCGTCTTTTGAGCTCGTTTACGACGGGGATTCCGCAACGCCGCGAGATCGCACTCGCGAGCTCCTCCGACTGGTCATAGCCGAAAACACGCTTCCTCAACCGAGAACGCGGAACGTAAGTAACTCCGTCGAAACGTTTCGGGTTTATTGCGCATCCAAAAATAAGCATCTCCGCCACAAAATCCATCGTCCGCTCGTCAACGCTCGTTTTCAGATGCCATATGAAAGAATACACGGCAATTTCTTTTGTATAGTTAAAAAGATATTTTGCTTCCTTGTTTTTTCCGCATTCGCATTTTCCGACCGTACGACCGCAAAAACGGCATTTCGCGTTGATAACGTCGCTTAAAATATGGATACATTTACTGCAAACGGGAAGATTGTCAAAGCAGACGTTGCTTCCGCAAAACATACATTTCAAGGGGGATTCGGTCGTTATTTTCATAAAATCTCAAAAAGGTGCGTAAGCGCCGTATGACGGACGGGAATCCTGTTGTTGCCAACCATCGTTGCAATCGACCTGCTCGAGCCGACGACAACGGCGATTTCTCTTGCTCTCGTGACCGCCGTGTAGAGCAGGTTTCGTGTCATAAGAGGTATCGGTGCGTCAAAAGCGGGGATAACGACAATTTTGTATTCGCTTCCCTGACTCTTGTGCGCCGTTATTGCATAGGAATGCTCGAGCTCGTCGAGCTGGGAAAAGTCGTATTCGGTGATTCTTCCCTCAAAGTCGACGGTGAGCGTCTCGGACGGGTGATCGATGTCGGTGATTATCCCGATGTCGCCGTTGAAAACACCGCTTCCCTCCTCGGTTCCGCGCGTCCACGTCAGGTCATAGTCATTTTTGATCTGCATAACCTTGTCGCCCTCACGGAATACGACCGAGCCGTAGGGCTTTTCTTTTTTCTTTTTCGATTTTGGGTTGAGCGTGTTCTGAAAAACGGCGTTAAGCTCTTTCGTGCCGAGTGAACCCTTTCGGGTGCAGGAAATGACCTGAATCTCATCGATAGGGTTTGCTCCGTACGCTTTTGGCAGACGTTCGGAAACGAACGACAAAAGGAGAGGCACGACCTCTTCCGCGCTCTTCTTTTCGATGAAGAAAAAGTCGTTATCGCGTGAGTTAAGCGTCGGCATTTCGCCTCGGTTTATTGCGTGCGCGTTCATGACGATCAAGCTCTCCTCCGCCTGACGGAAGATATGCTCGAGCTTGACCACGTTGAAGCGGTTCGAGACAATAATATCGTTGAGGCAGTTCCCCGGTCCGACGGGCGGAAGCTGGTCGGGGTCGCCGATAAGTATCAGGTAGGTTCCCGTTTTTACGGCTTTTAACAGCGCGCACATAAGGTTCGTGTCAACCATCGACATCTCATCGATGATGATGACCTTTTTGTTGATGGGGTTGTCCTCATCTCGGTTGAAATGATGCGCGCCGTTCTCGGCAACGCTCGCCTCGAGGAGACGGTGGATGGTTTTTGCCTCTTTTCCCGAGGATTCAAACATCCTTTTTGCCGCGCGTCCCGTCGGTGCGGCGAGCACGCAGGAAAATTTCAGTATTTCGCAAATATCAAGTATCGCTTTTATGACCGTCGTTTTACCCGTACCGGGTCCGCCGGTTATGACGCTGACTCCGCCCGAAAACGCGAAATTTATCGCCGTTCGCTGTTCGGGGGCGTATTTTATTCCGTATTTTTCTTCAAGATCGGTGATCTGGTCATCAAGCCCCTCGAGCGTATAGGGGAATTTATGCTCAGAAAGCGCGTGCAGCTTCGCCGCGATATAGACCTCGGAGTTATATAGATCGGCAAGAGAATAGCAATCGGTCTCGCCGACCGTGAATTTCTTGAGACGCTCGTTCTGAACGAGGCGTTCGGCAGCAAGGATCGCGTCCGACTCGGAGACCGAGAGTATTCGTGACGCGAGCTCGGCAAGCTCGTTTTTCGGAAGATAACAGTGTCCGCCGTTCATCGCCGCAGAGTTGAGCGTGTGGATTATACCCGCCTCTGAGCGTTCGGGACAGTCGGACGCAAAACCGAGCGACATCGCAACGCGGTCTGCTTTTTCAAACCCGATTCCCGAAATATCGTCGCATAGACGGTAGGGAGTCATTTTTATGATGTCGATCGATGCCGAACCGTACTTTTTAAATATGCGAACCGAAAGCGCGGGGCCGAAAAACTCGTTGCAGAACATCATAACGTTCCGCATGCCAAACTGCTCGACGAAGCTCTTGTTGATCTCATCGGCGCGCTTCGGGGAGATTCCTCGTATATCACAGAGCCATCTCGGGTTATTTTCGATCACGTCAAGCGCGTCCTCGCCGAACTTTTCGACGATGCGCTCCGCAGTAACAGGTCCGATTCCCTTTATCGCGCCCGACGCAAGATATCGAAATATCGAGCTTGCGGTAGTGGGGAGCTTTTTCTCGAAATACGAGACCTTGAACTGACGTCCGAAGGTGGAATGAACCTGCCAAGTACCTTGAACCTTGACCGACTCGCCCTCGGCGATGTAGGGCATTATCCCGACTATCGTCACGGGCTCCCCGCCCCAATTTATCGTGCAGACGGTATATCCGTTTTCGGTGTTGGAATAGATAACGTCTTCGACAACGCCTTCGAGATACAACTCGTTCAAAACAGATACCGCCTTTCAAAACTTTTTTATGAACATCCTGCGCTCATCATTCTCCGCGACGCGGTCGATAAATTCCTCAAGCTCCTCATCGTTACGGCAGATAACCACCATATCGGGCTTTTCGCCCTCAAGAAGCTCCTCGCGGAAGCAAACGCAGACGAAAACCGCCTTTTTCGCTCTCGCCGTCCGAAAAATCTCAAGCAGAAGCAGTGCAACACCGAGCGATGCAAGCATCGCAACGAAAACACTGCCGAAAACAGACATATTTCACCACCTCATATTATATTATATGCGCCCGAAAATTTCAAGTGTATTTTGCGGTGAGGAAGTGAACGGTAACAAAACTTTCGCAACGTTTTCCGAGCAAAAACGAATTTTCGAGCGCCCACCAACGCATAAAAAATCCACCCGCAGAGCGGGTGGATTTAATTATTTCACTTAAGAAATTTTCGATTATCTACGCTTTCTGATAACAACAGCAGAACCTGCGATTGCAATGAGAGCGAGGATAGCGAATACGATCATAGAGGAAGCGTCGCCGTCTTCGGTCTTGTCGTTTTCGTCTTCGGAAACTTCATCAGATTCAACGGGTTCTTCGGAATCTACAGAAGAATCATCGGGAACGATGTCTTCAGCAGGAGTCCAGAACTGATCGGGCTGCTCGGTGGAGAGGTAAGAGTCAACGAGACCAGCATAGTAGAGGTTGCTGTCGTAGTCGTCGATACCGTAACCGAAGTAGAAGCTGTCGCCTACCTGCATGTTCTTAACCATTTCGAATGCTTCAACATTCGGGTTCTGGTCGTGAGCCATGATGATGAGGTTGCCGTAGCCGAGTTTCCATTCGGTCTCGTACTTGTTGCAGCCATCGCCCATGCCTTCGGTAGCTACGCAGACGAACATCTGAGTTTCAGGATCGTACTGGAGCCATGCCTTGTAGAACCACTGGAAGGTCTTAGCACCTGCTACGCCAGCGTATCTGGTTTCAACAGTGATGGATTCGTCATCGGAGTTCCAAGCGAAGATTTCGTGAGTACCGCCGTATGCATTGAATCTGTCAATCTTGAGGGAAGCGCCGGTGGAAGGAGCTTCGGACTCATCGTCGGAAGCGTCGTCAGAAGCGTCGTCAGAAGCGTCGTCAGAAGCGTCGTCGGAAGCGTCGTCAGAAGCGTCGTCGGAAGCGTCGTCGGAAGCGTCGTCAGAAGCGTCGTCGGAAGAATCATCGGAAGAATCTACGGAAGAATCATCGGAAGAATCATCGGAAGAATCGTCGGAAGAATCATCGGAAGAATCATCGGAAGAATCATCGGAAGAATCGTCGGAAGAATCGTCGGAAGAATCATCAGAAGAATCGTCAGAAGAGTCATCGGAAGAATCGTCGCCGGAAACTTCAGGTTCAGAAACTTCAGGTTCAGAAACTTCAGGTTCAGAAACTTCAGGTTCAGAAACTTCAGGTTCGGAAACTTCAGGTTCAGAAACTTCAGGTTCAGAAATTTCAGGTTCGGAAATTTCAGGTTCGGAAATTTCAGGTTCAGAAACTACAGGTTCGGAAACTTCAGGTTCAGAAACTTCAGGTTCGGAAGCTTCGGGTTCGGAAGCTTCAGGTTCAGATGCTTCGGGTGCGGAAACGTCAGGAGCACCGGTATTAGGATCGTCGATAACAGCGTAGTCACCGTTACCTACAAACTGATCCATACCTTCGAGGGTGTTGGTTGAACCCTTAACAGTTTCGTGAGGAACGTAAACGTAAGCATCGCCGTAAGCGTCTTCAAGAGCTACGAAGGTGAGTTCGAATACGATAGAACCATCTTCGGTAGCAAAACATTCAGGAGATTCTTCGTAATCACTCACAACGGTAGCTACGGAAATACGTACTTTACCGTCGTTAAGGATAACACCGTCTTCATGTGCAAGGTTGGAGAGGTTTTCCCACGTGGGAGGAGTGGTAACAATACAATCAACTGCATAGAAGTTGTACTTATCAAGCTTGTTGGTGATAAGAAGCTTGGTTGCATCATAGTTGAACTCGAATTCAACAAGGGTGAGACCGTTTTCAGCAGTGATGTTGTTGACAGTGAGAGTAATGGTAATTTCGTCGCCTGCCTTGTAGGATTCAGGAGCAGAAACTACAATGTCGAACTTGGAGTCAGCATTTGCTTCGCCCATAGCGGATTCGATATCGAAGCCGGGGTCAGCAGGAAGCTGAGGTTCTTCGGAAACAACGGGTTCTTCAGAAACAACGGGTTCTTCGGAAACAACGGGTTCTTCGGAAACAACGGGTTCTTCGGAAACAACGGGTTCTTCGGAAA